>DAIDUQ010000065.1:0-75837 GCA_027456605.1 Steroidobacteraceae bacterium
TTGCGCGCGGCCTTGTTCGGCGAGCGCCCCTTCGCGGAGGCGCTGCTCGCCCGCCTCGACGGCGCGCCGGCCGGCTTCGCGCTTTTCTTCCACAACTTCTCGACATTCACGGGACGGCCCGGGCTCTACCTCGAGGATCTCTACGTCACGCCCCGGGCGCGGGGGCGCGGGATCGGCCGCCAGCTGCTGCGGCACCTGGCGAGCGTGGCCGTCGAGCGACGGTGCGCCCGCGTGGACTGGGCCGTCCTCGACTGGAACACGAGCGCGATCGCCTTCTACCGCGGTCTCGGCGCGCAACCGCTCGAGGACTGGCGAGTATTCCGGCTCACCGGCGCGCCGCTCGCGCAACTTGCCGGCCGAGACGGCGCATGACGCGCGCCGACTCGCGGATCTGAACCCGCGCTGAACCGCGCGGCGCGCACGCCGCCAACTCCCATCGCCGCGTCTTCTGAGGTAAGCTTCGCGCATCAGGACAGGTATGGTTGTATGTGCCGCCTGGTCCACGAGCCGTGATCGATCCGCCCGAGCACCGGAGTAAACCTGACATGCGCATTCGTTCCCGTGTATTTGCGGCGCTGGCCGGGACGCTGTTCGCGCTGGCGACAGTCGTGGCACACGCCCAGGCCCTGCAAGAGGGCCGCCTGCTGCTGGCCGCTCAGGTCCTGAACGATCTGAGGGGTACCCGTGATCAGGGCATTCCGAAGTGGCTGCTCAAGCGCGCGTACGCCGTCGCCGTGATCCCCGGCCTGACCAAGGTGGCGTTCTTCTTCGGGGGCCGCTTCGGCCATGGCGTGCTCGTGGCGCGCACGCCGAACGGCGGCTTCTCCAGCCCGGTGTTCATCACCCTCGCCGGCGGCAGTTTCGGCTTTCAATGGGGCGTGCAGAAGACCGACCTGGTGCTGGTGTTCACCTCGCGCAAGGGCGTGGCCGGACTGAGCGGCGGCAAGGTAACGCTCGGCGTCGACGCCTCCGTGGCGGCCGGTCCGGTCGGGCGGGAAGCCTCGGCGGCCACGGTTCAGACTTTCAACGCCGCCGTGTATTCCTATGCCCACAACAAGGGCCTGTTCGCGGGAGTCTCGGTCAACGGCGCGGAGCTCACCGCCGATCAAGGCGCGGACGCCGCGTTCTATCACGACCCGCACGTACGGGTCTCGCAGATCCTCTCCGGCGCGGTCAGCAGCAGCAACTCGGCCGCGACCGGCTTCGTCAACACAGTGGACGAGGCCGCCGGATTCGCGACGGCGCCGGCCCAGGCCGCCGCTCCCGCGAGCCCGGCGACGCCCGCGGCGCCCCCGCAGAGGAGCTCCGGGGCGCAGGCCTTCCCGCTGCAGGATCAGAACCCGGGAAGCAACCCGCCGAACTGAGTCCGCTCGAGGCGCTGAGCGCGGCCGCGCTCAGCGCTTCCGAGGCGCGGGCGAGTCCGCGAACAGCACCTGCGCGCTGAGGTAGGTCCCGAGGTCGATCTGATGCGGCACGCAGCTGGCATGCAGGACCACCTTGCGGGTGGCGAAAGCCGGCAGAAAGGTGCGGTGGAACTGCTCGGCCAGATCGCAATCCCCCGCCTGGTTGAGGTCGGCCATGCCCGAGATCAGCACGACCTTGCGCCAGTGGGCCGCGACGTGCGCGGAGCCCGCGGCGGCCCGCGCCGCCGGCACCAGGACCTGCATGGTCACATCCACGCCGGGGAACGGCTCCGGACCCTCGGTTCGCACGCAGCCCACGGTGCGGACCCTCAGGTCCCGGGCGCCGAGCCGGCTCAAGAGGTGCACGATCTCACTGCGCAGACCGCCACAGGTGTAGCGCGTCGTGAAACTCTGGTAGACAAACTGCACGTGACGCGTCACCCAAGCGGCCTGCACCGGCGGCGGTGCCGCGAAGGCGGGCGCGAGGATGGACAGGACGATCGCGGCCAGGGCCGCGAGAACGGCTCGAGACACGGTGGTGGCTCGCATAGCGGCTTCCTCCTAAATCCCTCGATGCGTCGAGTATAGACCCGCCCGGGGGCGGCGGCCTCGCGCTCAGCGCGCCTGGGAAACAGCGGAACCCGGGAACAGCACCTCGGCGCTGAAATGATTCCCCGGGGTGATCTGGTGCGGAATGCACGTCGCCCGCAAATGAATGGCCCGAGCGTCGAAAGCCGGCAGGAACGCATGGCGAAACTGCGTCATCAGCTCGCATTTCCCGCCTTCGCGATAACCGCCGCCCGAGAGCAGCACCACTTTCTTCCAGTGCGCCGCGAGGCGCGGCGACCCGGCTGCCCGCGCGGCCGGCGTCAGCACCCGCATGGTCACATCCACTCCGGGAAATCGCTCCGGGCCCTCGGGGCGCACGCAGCCCACAGGGCGGACGTTCAGGTCCCGGGCGCCGAGCCGGGTCAGCAGCCTCACGATTTCATCGCGAAGGCCGCTGCAGCTGTAGCGCACCGTGAAGCCCCTGTACACGAAGTACACGTGACGTGGCGCCCAAACGGCCTGCAGCGCCGGGGACGCGGCACACACGGGGACCGAAAGCACCATCGCGGCCAGCGCCGCGAGAACGGAACGAGACACGCCAGCGGCTCGCATGGCGGCTTCCTCCAGATCGTCTGTCGCTGCAGTATAGACCTGCCGCGACGGCGCCAGTTCGCGCGACCGCCCGGGCCGCCTCAGCGCATGTAGGGCGAGATCACCATGCACACCACCGTGGCCGAGAGCAGCACCGCGGCGATCCGCTGCGCGCGCACCGGGTTGCCGCGGTGCATCCCGCCCTGCACGCCCGCGGCAATCACCGCGAGCAGCGCCCCGAGCGCCAGTGTATTGGCCATGGGGCCCTGCGCGCCGCGGATCACCAGGCCCCACAGCGCCAGACCCGCCGCGAACGCGAGCGCGGCGGCAACCATCTGCGCACGAAACAGCTTCGGGGTGATCTCGAAATACGAGTGCGTGAGCGCCAGCGTCGAGCCGACCCAGAACACGCCGGCGAGCGCATGCACGGACAACAGGATCATCACCAGAATGACCATGATTGGAACCTCGGATTCATGTGGATCGCGCCCGCCGCTCGCCCGATGCGCGAACGCTCAGACCGCATGGGAATAAGCGACTCCGCAGCCCCCGAGGCCGCAGTAGCCGTCGGGATTCTTGGCGAGGTATTGCTGGTGATACGCCTCGGCGTAATAGAACGCCGGCGCCGGCGCAATCTCAGTCGTGATGTGCCCCTGCCCGGCGGCCGTGAGCCGCGCCTGGTACGTGCGGCGCGAATCTTCCGCCGCCTCGCGCTGCGCCTCGTCCGCGGTGAAGATGACGGATCGATACTGGGTGCCCTCGTCACCCCCCTGGCGCATGCCTTGGGTCGGGTCGTGAGACTCCCAGAAGGCCCTCAGCAGGTCCTCGTAGCGGATGCGTGTCGGATCGTAGAGGACGCGCACGACCTCCACATGGCCGGTCAGGCCCGTGCAGACTTCCCGGTAAGTGGGATTCGGCGTCAGGCCGCCCGCATAGCCGGCGGCGGTCGAATAGACGCCAGGCATCTCCCAAAAGAGCCGCTCGGCGCCCCAGAAGCAGCCCAGCCCGAACAGCGCCTCGCGCAGCCCCGCCGGGAACGGCGGTATGACGCGATGACCATTGACGTAGTGCTCGGCGGCAACCTCGAGCGCGGCGGCTCGCCCGGGCAGGGCCTCGCGGGCGCCGGGCAGGGTGGGTCTCTTGTGCAATGACGCCATGGTCTGTGTCCTCCGTTCTGCATGATACCGCCTCCGCCCGCCTCGCTTGCGCCCGGCGCAGCCACCGCCGTAAGCTTCCCGCGCCATGGGAATCAGTCAGCCACAGAACCTCAATTCATTCCCCGAGGAACGGCAGCGGCCCTACGGCGTCCGCGTCGGCCTGCTGCCCGGGGATCCCTTTCGCAAGCTCGTCGGGCCCGAATGGCACCGCCTGCACTGGTACGCCACCGCGGCCGAGCGCGATGCGGCGCTCACCGAGATGAGCCGGCGCCACCTGTACTCCCGCTCCGGAGACAAGCCCGCGCTGCGCTTCGAGAAGGTCGAGAACCTCGTCGAGAGCCACGGCATCTAGGCGGATTCCCGCCGGGCGCCGCGCTCAGAACGTCCGGCCGAGAAACAGATAGAACGACTGGTAGCCGCGATCGTCGAAACCGGTGCCGACATACACCGGCCCGAGGAACGTGTCGAGCCCGAGGAAGATGCTCTGGTCCTCGCGCAGCGTGCTCCAGTGGATCTCGCTCATGTTCCTCCACACGTTGCCCGCCTCGAGCGACATGCCCAGGTACACCGGCACACCGAGATAACCCGGTCCGCCGCGGTCGATTTCCCGATACAGCAGCAGGCGCGCGATGCCGTAGTGCGGCCCGTACAGCGAATACTGCTGCAGCCCCGACAGATTGAGGAAGCCGCCGAGCGGGAACTCCATCTCCAGATTGACGGGACGGTCGAGCAGGCTCCCGGCGGAGGCGGAGAAGGCCAGCGTGTTGCGGTCGCGCCAGGTATGCGCCGCCAGGAAGTTGAACGTCACCCGGTTGTAGCTCGACCCGCCGCCGACCACCTGGTGCGCGCTGCTCCACTGTAGCGCCACCTGCTCGCCGGAGTGGGGAAAATCGATGTTGTCGAGGGTGTCGTAGCTGAAGCGCACGAAATACGTGTCCGAGCCGAGTTGCTGCAGCGCCGGGAACGGCAACAGCGGATCGGAAGGATCGCCGACGTTCAGGCGCGAATGACCCTCCTCCCGGTACACTCCGGCACGCACCTCGCCCCAGTCGCCGAACTGCTTGCCGACATCCAGGCCGAAGCGAAACGCGTGCACGCGATAGTCGGCCCGCATGGTCTGGCCGACCAGATACGGCAGATTGCTCGCCTGGACCGAGATGCGCGGCATCACGAACCAGCCCGAGAACTTCGAGAACGGCAGATACACCTCGCTCGCCAGCCGCGTGGTCTGACCGATCTCCCCGTCCGTCACCCAGGCCCCGCCGGGGCGGGTGATCTCCGACATGACGTAGCGGGCACCCGCCTCGTAGGTGGCGTCGCCCGCGAAGTCATCGCGCAGGCTCAGGCCAAAGCGCAGGTAATTCGGGCCGATCGAGGTGCCGCGCGCGTCGATCAGCAGCCCATAGCGCGCACCGCGGCGCACGAGTTGGTAATCGAGCGTGTCGAGCCCGCCCAGGCCGTACAGCGTGGTGATGCGCCGGGCGATCGCATTGGGATTCAGCCGCCGGCCGACCATGTCGCCGAAGAGACTTTCGATCGGCGCCGAGAACTGCTGCGAGCCGGTCTCGACCTCGACGAACGCGATGCGCGGCGGCGGCCGGCGCAGCGCGGCGCGGCGGCGCTGGTAGCGCTGGTACGCCGCGCGGCTCACCGAGAGCGCCTCGAGCCGCGTGCGCATCCGCCAGGCCGCGCCCTCCCCGAGGGCGAGCAGCCGGTTCACGTTGCCGAAGTCGAACGAGGAGATGCCCCGCAGCTTCGGACGGATCAGGATGTCGTGCGGCCCGAGGGTCGCGAGCTCGCGCTCGGACTTGCGCGCCATCAGGATCGCGAGCGCCTGAGCGCTGATACCGGCCACACCGTTCAGCCGCGAAACCGGCTGCAACGGATAGCTCACGTCGACGACGATCAGCACGTTCACGCCCATCGCGCGGGCGACATCGATCGGCACGTTGTCCGCCAGGCCACCATCGACCAACAGCCGGCCGTTGCGCGGCACCGGCGCGAACACTCCCGGCGCCGACATGCTGGCGCGCATGGCGCTGGTCAGATCACCCGAGCTCATCACCACTTCCTTGCCGGTGGCGAGGTCGGTGGCGACGGCGCGAAACGGCGTGGGCAGATCGTTGAAATTCGTGATGCGCGCGACGGGCAGTGTCAGGCGGCGCAGCAATTCGGTCAGGCTCTGTCCCTCGATCAACCCCTGCGGGAGCACCAGATGCCAGTTCCTGACCCCGATCCGGAAACGGACCAGGAAGCTCTCATCCTCCTCCTTGCGCCGCAGGGTCAGATCCTGACGCGGGGGCTGATCGCGGAAAGCCTCCTGCCAATTGAGCGAGCGCACCATTGCGGCAATCTGCCGGGCCGTGAGACCGCTCGCGTACAGGCCGCCCACCACCGCGCCCATGCTCGTGCCGGCGATCGCGGCGATCGGCACCCGCAGCTTCTGCAGCACCTCGAGCACGCCGATCTGGGCAATGCCGCGGGCTCCGCCGCCGGACAGCACCAAGCCGATACGCGGGCGGCGCGGCGCACCCGGCCGCAACGCGCCCGGGTCGACGACATACACGCCGGCGGGCAGCGCCGGACGGCAACGCACCGCCGCGCAGGGACAGACCGAGGCCGTTGGCGCCGTGGCGCGCGCGGCGGGCGCCAGCCACAGGCAAGCCACTAGACCCAGCATCCCGAGCCGAATGCCGGCCGTCTCCGAGCGCTTCATTCAGTGTTCCGGCGAGAAAAGGCGTCGATGCGGGCTAGGATATCAGCATGCCGCCCCATCCCGTCCGCGAGGGACGGCAGCGGGATACGGCACGCCCGATGCGGTAGGATATCAGGCTCCATGACGTATCTGCTGTACGCCGCGCTCCCCTATATCCTCTCGCTGGTCTTGATCATCCACTGTATCAAGACCGGCCGCAGCTGGATCTGGGTGTTCGTGATGTTGTTCCTGCCGCTGCTGGGGGCCCTGGCCTACACCGCGGTGGAGATCCTGCCGGAGCTGGTGCGCGGGAGCTCCGGGCGCCGCGCCGCGCGCGGGCTGAAGAAAGCCATCGACCCGTTCGGGGATCTGCGCCGGTTCCAGCAGGAAGCCGAGCTCACCGGCAACGTGGCGAACCGCCAGCGCTATGCCGATGAGCTGGCCCGGCACGGCCGCTACGCCGAGTCGGCCGAGCAGTACCGCCAGACGCTGACCGGCCTGTACGAACACGACCCGAATCTGATGCTCGGCTTGGCGCGCGCGCAGTTCGGCAACGGCGAAGCGTCGGCCGCCCGCGCGACCCTCGAAGCGCTCATGCAGCACAATCCGCAGTTCAACTCTCCGGAGCGGCACCTGCTGTATGCGCGGGCGCTCGAAGCCGAGGGCAGCGTGCAGCCCGCGTTGGAAGAGTATCGCACCCTGGCGCACGCCTACCCCGGCGCCGAGGCGGCGGTGCGCTACGCGCAGCTTCTGCAGCGGCAGGGACAGCCGGAGGAGGCGCGCAAGGTGGCGCGCGAGCTGCTCGAGCAGGCGCGCCTGGCGCCCTCGCACTATCGGCGGGCACAGCGCACCTGGCTCGACGAGGCCGCGCGCCTGCTGTGACGCTCGCCGGGCGTGTACCGGCCCCGGAACGTGCGCACGATCGTCCGGCGATTCAGAGCCCCTGACGCCCCGCGCGGCGCATCGCCGAACGGCCCAACACGACGCCAAACTCCTTCTCGCCCTCTCCGTGGGCGAGCGCCTCGAGCATCGTGTCCCGCATGAGGCTCGCGAACGGCATCGGGGCGGTCACCGCCTCGGCCGCCGCAAGCGCCAGCCTCACGTCCTTCAACCCCAGCCGCGCCGTGAATCCCGCCGGCTCGTCGCGGGCCGCCGCGATCAGCCGCCCGTAGCCCTGATACACCGGCCCGGGGAAGAACGTCTGGCTCACCAGCTCGAACAGCTTGCCCGGCTCGATGCCGTAGCCGCTGCCGAGCGACGCCGCCTCGCCCATCGACTCGATGGCCGCGGCCAGCATGAAGTTCATGGCGAGCTTGACGACGTTCGCCTGAGCGGCGCGCTCGCCGAACCGCCAGGTCCGCTGCCCGATCACGTCCAACAGCGGCTGCACGCGATCCAGATCGACCGCCGGACCGGCCGCGACGATGTTGAGCTTGCCCGCCGCCGCGACGTCCGGCCGACCCAGGACCGGCGCGGCGATGTAGCCGCAGCCCTGATCGCCCAGCGCGGCGGCGAGCTCGTCGCTGAGATCCGGCGAGATGGTGGCCATGTTGACGTGCACGGTGCCCGGCTTGGCCGGCAGCGCAGCCTCGAGCAGCACCTCGCGCACCGCCCGATCGTCGCTCAGAATGGAGAACACCACCGGCGCGGCGCACGCCTCGCGAGCGGTCGCGACCACCGTCGCGCCCCGCTCGGCGAGCCGGCGGGCCGGCTCCGGGGAGCGATTCCATACCGTCATCGCATGTCCCGACGCGATCAGCCGCGCGGCGATGGCGCCGCCCATGTTCCCCAGGCCGATGAATCCGATGTTCATGATCCGCCTCCGTTGACTCGCAGCGCCTCATGCTAGCATCGGTTCTCTCCACGGGTTCCCGAGGCGGGCGCGTATGAGTCCCATGCCCACAACCGAGCCGGTCCACGCGGGTTCTCCCGCGACGGCCGAACTCGCGACAGTGCTCGAGGCACGATCGCACGATATCGGCGGATTGACGGTCGGGCGGGTCCTGCCCTCGATGGCGCGCCGCAGGGTCGGTCCCTTCGTTTTCTTCGATCACATGGGCCCGGTGACGCTGCCGGCCGGGGGCGGCCTCGATGTCCGTCCGCATCCGCACATCGGGCTCGCCACGGTCACGTATCTGTTCGAGGGCGAGATCATCCATCGCGACAGCCTCGGCTCGCATCAGGCGATCCGGCCCGGCGACATCAATTGGATGACCGCCGGCGCCGGCATCGTGCACTCCGAGCGCACCGCCCCCGAGCAGCGCGCCCGGGGCGCACGCTTGAATGGTCTGCAGCTGTGGATCGCACTGCCCGCCCCGTACGAGGAGACGGCCCCGCAATTCCATCACCACGCCGCCGAAACGCTGCCCACCCTCGAGCGCGCCGGGGCCGAGGTCCGGCTCCTCGCCGGCGAGGCCTACGGCCGCCGCGCGCCCGTCAAAACCTTCTCCCCACTGTTCTATGCCGATGTCTCGCTCCTGGCCGGAGCGGAGTTTCCCGTCACCGACGAATACACCGAGCGGGCCGCCTACGTCGTGGCAGGCGATGTCACGTGCGCGGGCGGACGTTCCGGTCCCGGTCGGATGCTGGTGTTCGCCGCCGGGGCGGCCATCGGGCTGAGCTCCCCCACCGGCGCCCGGGTCGTGCTGATCGGCGGCGAGCCGGTGGGCGAGCGCCACGTCTATTGGAATTTCGTCGCAAGCTCCCTGGAGCGCATCGAGCAGGCCAAGCGCGATTGGCGCGAGGGCCGCTTCCCGAAAGTACCGGGCGACGATCTCGAGTTCATCCCGTTGCCCGAGTCGAGCTGACGGCGGGCACGTCGTGAGCGAGCTCGCGCTGGACTTCCCCGCCATCGAGGCCGCGCGCCGCCGGCTCGACGGCGTGGCGCACCGCACACCCGTGCTCACCTCGTCCACCGCGGACGCGCTGACCGGCGCACGCCTCTACTTCAAGTGCGAGAACTTCCAGCGCATGGGCGCGTTCAAGTTCCGCGGCGCCTACAACGCCGTGGCCCGGCTCGATCCGGCGCACCGGGCCGCGGGGGTGGTCGCCTACTCCTCGGGCAATCACGCCCAGGCGATTGCGCTGGCCTGCCGGCTGCTCGGCAGCCGCGCGGTCATCGTGATGCCGCGGGACGCCCCGCGCGGCAAGCTCGCGGCCACGCGGGACTATGGCGGCGAAGTCGTGCTCTACGATCGCTATGGCGAGGACCGCGAGGCGATCGGCCGGCACCTCGCCACGCAACGGGGCCTGACGCTCATTCCGCCCTACGATCATCCCGACATCATGGCCGGCCAGGGCACCGCGGCCTGCGAGCTGATCGAGCAGGCCGGCCCCCTCGATGTGCTGCTGGCGCCGCTCGGTGGCGGCGGACTGCTCTGCGGCAGCGCCGTGGCGGCGCACGCGCTCTGTCCGGACTGCACGGTGATCGGGGTCGAGCCCGAGGCGGGCGACGACGGCCGCCAGAGCCTGCGCGCCGGGCACATCGTGCACATCGAAACGCCCGACACGATCGCGGACGGCGCCCAGACCCAACATCTGGGCCAGCACACGTTTCCGGTGATCCAGACGCACGTCCACGCCATCGTCACGGCGAGCGACGCGCAGCTGGTGGCCGCCATGGCCTTCTGTGCCGAGCGCATGAAGATCGTCATCGAGCCGACGGGAGCGCTGGCGGTTGCGGCCGCATTCGGCGGCGGGCTCGATATCCGCGGCCGGCGCGTCGGGATCATTCTCTCCGGCGGCAACATCGACCTCGAGCGCCACGCGGCGCTGCTCGCGGGAATCTCGCGCGAGGGCGCGTCCCTACGGCCCACCGGCGCCGGCGGCGGGTGAGTTCGGCCGGACGCGCGCCGCGCGCGGATCGGGCACCTGCTGCGTGATGCAATGGATTCCGCCGCCGCCGAGGAGGATCTCGCGCGCCGGCACCCCGAGCAGCTCTCGATCGGGGCAGGCTCGCCGCAGCGTCTCGGCCGCCTGCCCGTCGGTGCGCGGGTCGAGCAACGGCATCACGATGCCGCCGTTGGCGAAGTAGAAATTCACGTAGCTCGCCGCCAGACGCTCCGCCGCGCGGCGCGGCTTGCACGACGCGCTCGACTGGATGCCGCGCGCTTCCGCCGCGGTCATGTACAGCGGCCCGGGCATGGGCAGCTTGATGATCTCGAGCCTGCGGCCGAGCGCATCGCGCGCCGCGCGCAGACGCTCCTCTGCCGCCCGCGAGCGCTCGTATTGCGGATCGGCGCGATCGTCGGTCCAGATCAGACACACCCGGCCCGGCCCGAGGAAGCAGGCGAGATTGTCGATGTGCCCGTCCGTCTCGTCGTTGTACACCCCCGACTCGAGCCAGATGCAATGCCGCACACCCAGATAGTCGCGCAGCACCGCTTCCATGCGCTCGCGGGTCATCCCGGGATTGCGGTTCGGGTTGAGGACGCACTCCTCGGTGAGCAGCGCCGTGCCCTGCCCGTCCACGTGAATCGCGCCACCCTCGATCACGATCGGTGCGCGGTAGCGGGCGCGGCCTTCGTGCGAGAGCACCTCGATGGCCACCCGCTCGTCGCGATCCCAGGGATGGTAGAGCCCGCCCCAGGCGTTGAAGCGCCAATGCACGCCGCGCAACTCCGGCCGTCCGCTCACCAGATAGGTCGGTCCCACATCGCGCATCCAACAGTCGTCGTGCGCCACGACGTGCAGCGCGACCCGCGCCGGCAGCAGCGCGCGAGCCGCCGCGAGCTGCGGCGCCGAGACGCCGACCGACACCGGCTCGAAGCGCGCGATCGCCTCGGCCACCGCCGCGAAGGCCGCCTGCGCCGGTCCCGCCTCCTCGCGCCAGTTGTCCGGCCGCTCCGGCCAGAGCATCCAGCAGCGCTCGTGCGGCTCGAACTCCGCCGGCATCCACCAGCCGTCGGCGGCGGGAGTCCCCGCCAGGACAGCAGACTCCGGCGCGCTCATCGGGTCCGTTGCTTGCTGTGCTTGAATCCGTACAGGACGTAGATCAGCCCCCCCAGGAACGTCCAGACCACCAGCCGGATCCAGGTCGCATCCGACAGGAAGTAGGTCATGAAGAGACACACGCAGGCCCCGAGCGGGCACAACACCACCGCCCACGGGACACGGAACGGGCGATGCACGTCCGGACGCGTGTGGCGCATGACCAGGACGCCGATGCACACGACCGCAAACGCCAACAGGATGCCGATCGAGATCAGATCCGCCAACACATCGAGCGGAAAGACCGCGGCGATCAGCGCCGCGCCGATGCCCGTGATCGCCGTCGAGACGTGCGGGGTCTTGTAGCGCGGATGACAGCGGCCCATGGCCGGCGGCAGCAGGCCGTCGTCGGCCATCGACAGCAGGATGCGCGGTTGCCCCAGGATGGACGTGAGGATCACCGAGGTCATGCCGATGACCGTCCCGAGGATCACCAGCGATCGCAGCCAGGACAGCGCCGGATGCGCATTGAGCGCTACCGCCACCGGCGCGGTCACGTTGAGCTTGGCGTACGGCACCATCCCGGTCACGACCGCCGCCATGGCGAGGTAGAGCACCGTCGAGATCACCAGCGTGCCGATGATCCCGAGCGGCAGGTCGCGCTGCGGATTGCGCGCCTCCAGCGCCGTGGTCGAGGCCGTATCGAAGCCCACGTAGGAGAAGAAGATGATCCCGGCCCCCCGCAGCACCCCGGTCCATCCGAAGCGGCCGAAGGTGCCCGTATTGGGCGGGATATACGGGTGCCAGTTGCCCGGGTTGATGAACTTCAGCCCCGCGACGATGACGATCAGGATCACCGCGATCTTCAGGGCCACCATGAAGTTCGTGGCGCGCGCGGTCTCCTGTATGCCGACATAACACAAGGCGCTCAGCGCCAGCACGATCAGCATTGCCGGCACGTTCATGATGGCCCCGCTGGCCACCAGATGGCCCGCCGCGTTCTGGTGAAACGGCGCATGCACCCAGATGGCCGGCAGACGAATGCCCCAGCCGGCCAGCAGATCGACCACGTAGCCCGACCAACTCACCGCCACCGCCGAGGCCGAAATGCCGTACTCGAGCAGCAGGTTCCAGCCGATGAACCAGGCCACGACCTCCCCGAGGGTGGCGTATGTGTAGCTGTACGCGCTGCCAGGAACCGGCAGGAACGCCGCGAACTCCGCGTAGCACAGCGCCGCCAGGCCGCTGCCGAAAGCCGCGATCATCAGCGAGATCGTGATCGCGGGCCCGGAGTGTCTGGCCGCGACCACGCCGGTGAGCACGAAAATGCCCGAGCCGATCGTGGCGCCGATGCCAATGGCCATGAGCGCCCAGACGGACAGCGTCTGCTTCAGGCGCTCGGCCCCGGAGCGCTCCGGCGCGACGATGGGATGCACGGCAAAGAGCTTGCGCAGCAGCGAATTCCCGCCCGCGTTATCGTTGTCGGCGGCCTCGTTCATGATGCGGGCGACCCCCCAGAAAATAATTCGGGCAAGTGTGGCACAGTTGCCGCACCCCTGCCCGGCAGGCACGGGCCGGTGTCTGCCCCAGTCCGCCCTCCGGCAAGCCCGTGCTAGCATTACCGGCCCGCTCGGCTCAGGCCGCAGCCGGTCGCTCAGGTTTTCCGATTACGAGGAGTCCCCATGCCCAACGCCGCCCCGAAGATCGTCCCGCCCGCCGCAGGAAGCAAGATCACGATTCGCGACGGCAAGCTTCTCGTGCCGGACAATCCCATCGTGCCGTTCATCGAAGGGGACGGGACCGGTCCGGACATCTGGCGAGCCAGCGTGCGGGTGATGGATGCGGCCGTGCGCAAGGCCTACGGCGCGCGGCGCAAGATCCACTGGCTCGAGGTCTACGCCGGCGAGAAGGCCCACCAGCAATGCAACAATTGGCTGCCCGATGAGACCGTGACCGCCTGCCGCGACTACCTGGTCTCGATCAAGGGCCCGCTCACCACGCCGGTCGGCGGCGGCATCCGCTCGCTGAACGTGGCGCTGCGGCAACTGCTCGACCTGTACGTCTGCCTGCGGCCGGTGCGCTGGTTCAAGGGCGTGCCCTCGCCGGTGAAGCACCCGGAGAAGGTCGACATGACGATCTTCCGCGAGAACACCGAGGACATCTACGCCGGCATCGAGTTCGAGGCCGGGACGGCCGAGAATCGCGAGTTCCTGGCGCTGTTCAAGCAGCACTTCCCCAAGGCCTACGGCAAAATCCGCTTTCCGGACAGCTCCGGCATCGGCATCAAGCCGGTCTCGCGCGAAGGCTCCGAGCGGCTGATCCGCTCGGCCATCGAGTACGCCGTGACCAACAGGCGCCGCAGCGTCACCTTCGTGCACAAGGGCAACATTCAGAAATTCACCGAAGGGGCGTTCCGCAACTGGGGCTACCAGCTCGCCGAGCGCGAGTTCGGCGACGCGACCCATACCTGGGAGCAGTGGGAGCGCACCAAGACGAGCCAGGGCGAGAAAGCCGCCAATGCCGAGATGGACGCCGCCAAGCGCGCCGGCAAGATCATCGTCAAGGACGCGATCGCCGACATCACCCTGCAGCAGGTGCTGACCCGGCCGGAAGAATTCGACGTCATCGCGACGCTCAATCTCAACGGCGACTATCTCTCCGATGCGCTCGCCGCGCAGGTCGGCGGCATCGGCATCGCCCCGGGCGGCAACATCAACTACCTGACCGGACACGCGGTGTTCGAGGCGACCCACGGGACGGCGCCGAAATACGCCAACCTGGACAAAGTCAATCCGGGCTCGCTCCTGCTCTCCGGGGAGATGATGCTGCGCTACATGGGCTGGGTCGAGGCGGCCGACGCCATCATCGCCGCGATGGACAAGACTATCGGCCAGAAGATCGTCACGTACGACTTCGCGCGCCTGATGGAGGGGGCCACGGAAGTGGCGACCTCGGCGTTCGGCGACGCGCTGATCAAGAATCTCTGAGCCGCTCGGCGCAGCCGTGACCATCGACCGGACGGCGGACGTACTCGACTGGGCGCGCAAGGTGCAGGCGTTGGCGCAGAACGGCCTTGCCTTCACCCGCGACCCTTTTGATCGCGAGCGCTACCACGAGCTTCAGGACCTGGCCGCGGCGCTGCTCGCCGGCGCGCTCGAGATCCCGATCGAGCGCGCCCGGGCTCTCTGGGACGGGGAGCCCGGCTATGCGACACCGAAAGTCGACGTGCGCGGCGCGATCTTCGAAGACGAGCGCGTGCTCCTGGTGCGCGAGCGCTCGGACGGCAAGTGGACGCTGCCCGGCGGCTGGGTCGACGTCAACGACGCGCCCTCGGCGGCCGTGGCGCGGGAAATCCATGAGGAATCCGGCTACGAGGCCCGCGCGGTCAAGCTCGCGGCGCTCGTCGACCGGCGGCGCCATCCGCATCCGCCCGCCATCCACCACATCTACAAGCTGATGTTCGTCTGCGAGCGCACCGGCGGGGAGCCGGCGGCCGGCACCGAGACCGACGCCGTGGACTTTTTTCCGGTGCGCGCGCTGCCCGAGCTGTCTACGGGCCGGATACTCGCGCCGCAGATCGAACGACTCTACACCCATCACCTGCACCCCGATCTGCCCACCGACTTCGACTGACACGGCCGCCGCCGCGCTCCCGTGTCCGCGGTGAATCCGGGTACACTGGCGCGCATGAGCCGCATTCTGATCGTTCTCGGGACGCTGCTGACCCTGGTGGGCCTCGGCTGGCACTGGGTACGGCGCCTGCCGCTGTTCAAGCTGCCCGGCGACATCGTCATCGATCGGCCGGGCTTTCAGTTCTTCTTCCCCATCACCACGATGCTGCTGATCAGTCTGGTGATATCGATCCTGGCATGGATCTTCCGGCGCTGAGGCGCGCGCACGCTCAGGCTCCTGCGCGGCTCTCCCGCTCGACGAATTCCCGCAGGCGTGCGGCGGCCGTATCGAGCGTCGCATCGCGCTTGGCGATGCACAGGCGCACGAGCGACAGCGGCGGCGGCTCAGCATAAAACGGCGACAGCGGAATCGACGCCACCCCCGCCTCGGTGAGCAGACGCTCGGCGAACGCGCTGTCCCCCGGCGGACCGATCGCGCTGAAATCGAGCAGCTGAAAGAAGGTTCCCTGCGCAGGGGGCAGCCGTAGCGGTCCCCCGTCGAGCGCGGCGCGCAACCGGTCTCGCTTGGCGGTGAAGAATGCCGCCAGATCCGCGCCCGTCTCGGGCCGCGCCGTCAGATATTCGGCGATCGCCCATTGCAGCGGATGCGCGATGCTGAATGTATTGAACTGGTGCACCTTGCGCAGCTCGCCGGTGAGCGGCGCCGGGGCAACCGCATAGCCGACCCGCAGGCCGGTCGCATGCAGCGTCTTGCCGAAGGAAAACACGACCAGGCTGCGCGCGCGCAGCTCCGGGTGTTGTAACACTGAAACGTGCGGGCGGCCGTCGAACACCATGTGCTCGTAGACCTCATCGGAGAGCACCGTGATGTCGCGCCCCCGGATGACTTGCGCCAGCGCGTCGAGGTCCGCCGCTGTCGCGACCGTGCAGCTGGGGTTGTGTGGAGAGTTGATCAGAATCAGCCGCGTGCGGGGAGTCAGCGCCGCGCGCACCCGGTCCCAGTCGTAGGCGAAAGCCGGCGGCGCGAGCGCCAGGCGGACACAGCGCGCGCCGGCGAGCCGCACCGCGGGCTCATACGCGTCGTAGGCCGGATCGAAGACGATGACCTCGTCGCCGGGGCCCACCACGGCCTGGATGCCCGAGTAGATCGCCTCGGTCGCCCCCAGGGTGATGGTGATCTCGCCGCCGGGGTCGGCGCGCAGACCGTAGATCGCCGCGAGCTTCGCGGCGATCCGCTCGCGCAGCGCCGGCAGCCCCTCCATGGGCGCGTACTGATTGTGGCCCTCGCGCATGGCGCGCTCGACGAGCTGCGCCAACCGAGGATCGATTTCGTAGTCGGGGAAGCCTTGACCGAGATTGATCGCGCCCAGGGATTGGGCGCGGCGCGAGATGACCGTAAAGATCGTCGTGCCGAGCTCGGGGAGCTTGCTGCGCGCGCTCCAGCTCATCACGAGCGGATCCTCGGCGCGGCCGGCCTCAGGCGCCGGCTTCCGCGGCCGCGAGCGCCGCGCCGATCACTCCGGCCTGGCCGGTGAACTGCGCCGGCTCGATGCGCGCCTCCGAGCGCAGCAGCGGCCCGAAGTCGGCGAACCGCTCGCTGATCGCCCCGCCGAGGATGAACAGATCCGGCCAGAACAGCGCGTGCATGCGCTCCAGATACACGTTCACCCGCTCGATCCAGGCCCGCCAATCGAGGTTCTCCAGGGTCTTGACGTGCGCCGAGGCCCATTTCTCCGCGTCCATGCCATTCAGTTCCATGTGCCCGAACTCGCTGTTGGGAAACAGACGGCCCGCCGTGAACAGCGCCGAGCCGATCCCCGTGCCGAACGTCAGCATGATCACCGTGCCGGCTTCGCCGCGACCGGCGCCGAGGCGCACCTCGGCCAACCCCGCCGCGTCGGCGTCGTTCAGGAACAGCGCCGGGCGATTGAGCGTCCGGCGCACGAGCGCCGCCCCGTCCGCGCCGATCCAGGCGTGATCCACATTGGCCGCGGTGCGCGCGCGGCCATGCTTGACCACGGCAGGGAAGGCCAGCCCGATCCGGCCCCGCGCCTCGGGCAGGCGGGCCGCGAGGCCGGCGATCACCGGCATCATCGCCTCCGGCGTCGACGGTTTCGGCGTCGGCGCGCAGAGCAGCTCGCCGAGCAGCTTCCCGGCCGCCACGTCCACCACGCCGGCCTTGATCGAGGATCCGCCGACATCGATACCCAACATCTTGTCCGTCATGCTTTGTTCGCGCCTGTATCTGGTCCAGGGAATGGCCGCCGCGGCCCGGCGCGCATCGCATGCCGGGCGCGCGGCGTCGCGAGTATTGCGACAACCACGGCCCCGCGCAAGATTCGCTTCCTCAGACGTTCAAGAGCAGATGTTCGCGCTCCCAGGAGCTGATCACCTGCAAGAACACCTCATATTCCGCCTCTTTGACGATGGTGAAGGCCGACACGAACGATTCCCCGAGCAGTTTCACCAGCGCGGTGCTGCCGCGCAGCGCGCGCAGCGCCTCATCGAGCGAGCGCGGCAGGCCGAACGGCAGCTCGTGCGCGCTGCCGGAGATCGGATCGGTGGGCTGCAGCCCTTCGATCATCCCCAGATAGCCGCAGGCGAGCGAGGCCGCCAGCGCGATATAGGGATTGGCATCGGCGCCGCAGATGCGATTCTCCACCCGCCGGTCCTGCGGCTCGGACATCGGCACGCGCAGCCCCGCGGTGCGGTTGTCGTAGCCCCAGTGGGCGTTGATCGGCGCCGACAGATACCGGGTCAGGCGGCGGTAGGAGTTGACATTGGCGCAAAACAGGGCCATGGCCGCCGGCAGGTACTTCTGCAGGCCGCCGATGTGGGCGAAGAACAGCCGCGAAGGGCTCCCGTCGGGATTGCTGAACACGTTGCGGCGCGTCTTGATGTCGACCACGCTCTGGTGGATGTGCATGGCGCTGCCGGGCTCCTTGGCGTGGGGCTTGGCCATGAAGGTGGCGTACATCTTGTGCCGCAGCGCCGCCTCGCGCGCGGTGCGCTTGAACAGGAAGGCCTGGTCGGCCAGATCGAGCGGGTGGCCGTGAATCAGATTGATCTCCATCTGTGCCGGGCCGTCCTCGTGGATCAGCGTGTCGATCTCGATGTCCTGATCCTCGCAGAACTGGTAGATGTCGTCGAACAGCGGATCGAACTCGTTGACCGCCGCGATGCTGTACGACTGGCGCCCCGGCTCGGCGCGCCCGGAACGTCCGACCGGCGGACGCAGCGGATAATCCGCGTCCTTGTTCTGCTCGACCAGATAGAACTCCAGCTCCGGCGCCACGACCGGCTCCCAGCCGCGTTGGGCATACAACTCGACGATGTTGCGCAGCAGGTGGCGCGGCGCCATGGTCACGCGCCGTCCGTCGGCGTAGAAGCAGTCGTGAATCACCTGCGCGGTCGGCTCGGCCGCCCACGGCACCCGCCGCACCGTTCTCGGGTCGGCCTTCAAGATGATGTCGATCTCCGCCGGACTCATCGCGTGGGCGGTATCGGGCGGATAGTCGCCGGTGACCGTCTGCAGGAACACGCTTTCGGGCAGGCGCATGCCGCCGTCCTCGGCGAACTTCCCCGCCGGCATGATCTTGCCGCGCGCGATGCCGGCCATGTCGGGAATGATCGCCTCGACCTCGGAGATGGCGTGATCCCGGAAGAATTGACCCAGCTCACTCACCATGGATATACCTTTCAACGAGCGCGTGCGCGCGCGCGGCATGCCGCGCCGAAGGCGGCAAACAGCGCGCGCGAGAGGGGATTGTCCACGGCTTTCCACTCCGGATGCCACTGCACCGCCAGGGCGAACCGTGGCGCCGGCGCCACCCGGAATGCCTCGATCAGACCGTCCGTCGCCCGCGCCTCGACGACGAGCCCCCCGCCCAGCCGTTCAATCCCCTGCCAGTGCAGGGAGTTGACCCGGACCCGATCGACACCGGTGAGCTCGCGCAGCAGGCCATCGGGCTCGAGCGTGACCTCGTGCGCCGGCCCGTACTGCACCTCGATCGGCTGCGTCTCGTCGTCGCGGTGATCCAGGTGCCCCGGCACCTCATGCACGCGCTGATACAGGCTCCCGCCGAAGGCCACGTTGATCTCCTGGAAGCCCCGGCAGATACCGAGTATCGGGACACTGAGGGCCACCGCCTTGCGGATCAGCGGCAGCGTGGTGGCATCGCGGTCCGGGTCATGCAGCGTGCCGGGAACGCTCGGCGGACCGGCGTAATGGCGCGGCTCGACGTTCGACGGACTGCCGGTGAACAGCAGCCCGTCGAGCCGCTCGATGAGCGCCTCGAATCCCAGCGCCTCGGCAAGCGGCGGGATCAGCACGGGGAGCGCATCGGCCACATCGAGCAGCGCGCGGGCATATTTCTCCGCCGCCGCGTGAAACGGCTGCGGGCCGATCATCCGGCGGTCCGCGAGAAGGCCAATGAGGGGGCGCGCCGATGGCATGGGTGTGGCGGCTATTATAGGAGCATCACCATGCCCGCCGCCCATGCCCCGTCGTACTATGCCGCCTCGGTTCACATTCCTGTCCCGAGAACGCCGCTTCGCGGCTCGGAGCGGGTCGAGGTCTGTGTGGTCGGCGGGGGAATCGCCGGCTGCTCGGCCGCACTGCATCTGGCCGAGCGAGGCTATTCGGTCGCCCTGCTCGAGCGGCACCGTATCGGCTGGGGGGCCTCCGGCCGTAGCGGCGGGGAAGTCCTGCACGGCGTGGCGTGCGCCCAGGAAACGCTCGATCGGCTGATCGGCGCGGCCGGCTCGCGAGCGGTGTGGGATGCGGCAAGCGAGGCGGTGAGCCTCACCCGCGCCCTGATCGCGCGACACCGGATCGCGTGCGAGTGGACCGACGGCTATTTGCTCACCGCGCTCAAGCGTCGCCACGACCGTGAGCTGCGCGCGCATATCGAGACGCTGCGGACCCGGTTCGACTATGGCAGCGTCCGCTATGTGCCCGGCGACGAGCTGCGGACCACCCTGGCCAGCCGGCGCTACCGCAGCGCGATGTTCGACGCCAACGGCGCCCATCTGCATCCTCTGGCCTATACATTGGGACTGGCGGAAGCGGCCGAGCGCGCCGGCGCGCGCCTGTTCGAGGGCACGCGCGCCGTGGAGGTTACACCCGGTCGGGTGCGCACCGAAGCCGGCGAAGTGCGCGCCGCGCACATCATCCTGTGCGGCAACGCCTACCTGGGCCCGGCCGCGCCGGCGCTCGCCGCCAAGATCATTCCCGTCGCCGCCCACGTGATCGCCACCGAGCCGCTCGGCGCGGCGCGCGCCGCCGCCCTGATCACCAACGACGCGGCGGTGAGCGACATGAACTGGGTGCTCGATTACTTCCGCCGCACAGCCGATCATCGGCTGCTGTTCGGCGGCCCGATCAGTTATGGCCGCGGCACGGACTTCGACGCCCGGGCCGCGACACGCGCCCGGCTGCTGCGGGTCTTCCCCCAGCTGGCCGATGCGCGCATCGAGTACGCCTGGAGCGGACTGCTCGACCTGACCGCGAACCGCGCGCCGCACTTCGGCCGTTTGCTGCCCGGCGTGTACTTCGCGCAGGGCTTCTCGGGCCACGGCCTCGCGCTCGCGGGCATGGCCGGCAAGCTCATGGCGGAGGCGATCGCCGGTCAGGCCGAGCGCTTCGATGTGTTCGCGCGCATCCCGCACCGGGACTTTCCGGGCGGTCCGCTCACGCGCCGCCCGCTGCTCGCCCTGGCGATGCTCTCCTACCGGCTGCGCGACTTGCTGTAGGCGCCGGCGCCCCGCGCGCCGGCGAGCGTGTCAGGACGACCCACGCGCACCCTCCTGCTGGAGCAGCTCCGCGATCTGCACGGCATTGAGCGCCGCGCCCTTCAGGAGCTGGTCGCCCGCGACGAACAGCGCGATGGAGCGGCCGCTCGGATCGGACAGGTCCGCGCGGATGCGGCCGACCAGGATCGGATCGGTGCCCGAGGCGTCCGCCGGCATGGGAAAATAATTGCGCTCCCGGTCATCGACCAACTTCACCCCCGGAGCACCGCCGATCAGATCGCGCACCGTGTCCGGCGTGATCAGCCGCTCGCACTCGAAGTTGATGGCGATCGAATGCGCGCGCAGCACCGGCACGCGCACGCAGGTCGCCGTGACGCGGATCGACTCGTCGTCATAGATCTTGCGGGTCTCGTACAGCGCCTTCAGTTCCTCCTCGTTGTAGCCGTTGTCCGGATTGACGGCCGAGTTGTGACTGAACAGATTGAAGGCATACGGGTGCGGCAGGACGCGCGGCGTGAACGGTTGCCGCTCCAGATAGGCGCGGGTCGATTCGCGCAGCTCCTCCATCGCGGCGGCGCCACCGCCCGAAGCCGCCTGATAGGTCGAGAGAATCAGCCGCTTGATCGGGTTGCGCCGGTGTACCGGCCACAGCGGCGTGATCGCGATGATCGTCGAGCAGTTGGGATTGGCGATGATCCCCCGGTGGGTCTTGACCCTGTGTGGATTGATCTCGGGCACGACCAGCGGCACGGTCGGATCGCGCCGGAACGCCGAGGAGTTGTCGACCACGACCGCGCCCTGCTGCACCGCGAGCGGCGCGAACCGCTTGGAGATGCCGCCGCCGGCGGAAAACAGCGCGATATCGACGCCGCGAAACGAGTCCTCGGCGAGCGTCTCGACCACGAGCGGCTCGCCGCGAAACGGCAGCGTCTTGCCCGCCGAGCGCGCCGAAGCGAGCAGGCGCAGCTTAGCGAGCGGGAACGCCCGCCGCTCCAGGCAGCGCAGCAGCTCGACACCGACAGCCCCGGTGGCACCGACGACCGCGACCACCGGCGAGGCGCCGGCCGAACGACCAGATGACATGTGCAGACTCCGCTCCATAGGCTCAGAAAAAACGAAGGCCCCGACGGTCGCTCCGGCGGGGCCTCTGGGTGTCTTCGCGACTCTCGCGCATCTTCAGCGCACGCGGATCCCCAGAGCCCCCCGGCGGGGCGTCTTCAGAATCTTCGTGCGCTTTTTCATCGGGAACATACGGGCCCAGAAGCTACCGGAAGCGCCGCGCCCTGTAAAGGTCGCCCGGGAGCCGCCGCCGGATGAATCCCCGCGGCGGCGATCAAGCCACGAATGCGCTCGAGCTCGGCGGCCGTCACGGCCCGTCCGCGGCGGCGCATCGGTCCGCGCGAATCGACCCGGCCGGTTTCTCGAGCGGCGCGCCGCGCATTGGGCCGAATGACCCCGGCAGGAAGGAGCGGACCGCGCGAACGCGACGCGATGGCAGAGGCGCCGGGAATCCACGGGACACCGATCAGGCGAGGGCCGAGGGATTGGACGTGACCCAACAGAACAGTGATGGCCGGCACGGTCGTGCGCCTCGCGAGGAATAGTACGTACAGGCCGAAATGCGCAAATTTCAACTTGTGGCATACTTCAGGACGTCGGGGCGCAGAGCAGGAGGCGGCGCTCAGGTCGCCAGACGGATCTGCGCCGGAGCGCAATGAGCCTTTTTATTGTTCTCGTGCCGCGAATTTCTCTCCGCTCCGAACCAACAGCGCAAGGATCACACGACGCGGGGGCAGCAGCTGGCGACGATGGCGCTCATTTTCTCAGGAGGCGGCTGTATGGCTCGGTACCAGTTCCAGGTGGTTTACTTCGAGGCGACGCGCAGGTGCGATCTGCGCTGTCCGTACTGCATGACGGGAAGTAATGACGCGAAGAAGGTGCGCCGCAGTGTTCTCAGGGAACTCACGCTGGAGGAGATCCGCGAGCGGATCCTGACCCCCGCCCGCCGCCTCGGGGTACATACCATCGGCTGGAGCGGCGGGGAGTTTCTGCTGCGCAAGGATGCGCCGGAGCTGCTGCGCCTGACCGTGAACATGGGCTATCAGTGCTCCGTGCTCAGCAACTGCAAGAAACTGACGCGCGCGCGACTGGAGAAGATCCGCGACGTGACCGATGGGCGCGCAAGAATCGTCGTCGGTCTGAACGCGGTGGACGCAGAGAACCGGCAGACGCGCGACAGCGAGTCCGACCGGACGCTGCGGGTGCTCGAGGACTGCACCGAGCTGGGGCTCGGCCAGCACGTGGTCATCACGATCGGCAAGTACAACACCGAGAGCTTCGCGAAGACCGTCGAATTCTGCGTCGAGCACAACATCGCTTACAATCGCTCGCCGCTGGTCCCACGCGGGTCGGGATCGGGCTGCTTTGCCGGCATGGGATTCGACAGGAATGATCTCGAGCGGCACTTTCATCCGGCGCTGCGCCGCCATCCGCACGGCTATGTGAGTTATACGCCGTATTTCCTCTCGCCCGAGCTTCATGCGCGGGTGTCCGGGGGCGCTCGCAACAATACGGTCCCGCAGAATCCCTCGATCGGCTGCTGGGTCGGATCGTGGCTCACCATCAACGCCGAGGGAGATGTCTCGGTCTGTCCCGTGCTGCTGGATGCGCTGAGCGGCGGGAACGTGCGCGACATGCCCATTGACGAGCTGGTCGAATCCAGTCCCTTCTTCGCCGAAATCACCGACCGTTCCGCTCTGCAGGGCCGTTGCGGCCGCTGCCGCTACCAGTACACGTGCGGGGGATGTCGGGCCATGGCGTTCTATCACACCGGGGATTACATGGGGGAGGATCCCACCTGTTTCTTCGATCCGGTGGATCGCTCCACAGTCAGCGAGCATGAGGCGGAAACGAATCGCGTCTTCAAGGAATACCTGCTGGTGGCGCGGGCGGCCGGGGCGTACAAGCCGCCGGCAGGCTGCCGGCTTGGAGGATCGCCCGCTCCGAGAAGCCTCGCCAGAGGCTGATTTTCCGCTCGCGCGCGGTACGCAGGCCCATCGTCGTATCCGTTGCGCATCATTCATGAGGCTGGAGCCCCGCTTATGCTCAATGTCACGACCCTGAGCGGCCTGATCGAGGCCAACCGCACCTACCCGCGCGCCATCACCTATCTGGAGGGTGAAAGCGACACTCACTCCGTCGAGTTTGCGGAGCTTTACGAGCGCGCCCTCGGCATCCTGCACCGTCTGCAGCGCCTCGGCGCGAGCCCCGGAGACACGCTGATCCTGTTCCTGGAACACAACGAGCAGTTCATCGACGCGTTCTGGGCCGCGATCTTGGGCGGCATCATTCCGGTGCCGGTGGCGCTCGGCATCAGCGACGAGCACCGGCACAAGCTGCTGCGCATCGCCCGGCGGCTCGGCAATCCCTATCTCTACACCGAGCGCCGCTCGCTCGAGCGCATCGCGGCTTTCGCCGAGCAGACCGGGCAGTCCGAGACGATACAGGGGCTGCACGCGCGCGCCTTTCTGGTCGATGACCTGGATGATATCTCGCAGGCGGGCACGGTGTACGCCGCACGCCCCGAGGACATTGCCTTCATCCAGTTCTCCTCGGGCGCGACCAGCGATCCCAAGGGCGTGGTCCTGACGCACGCCAACATCATCGCCAACGCGCGCGGCGCTAGCGAAGTGGCCGGCTTCAATGAGCACGACGTCAGCCTGTCGTGGATGCCGCTCACCCATGACATGGGATTGATCGGCTTTCACCTGATGATGTTCGCCAACCGGGTGCGGGCGCACCTCATGCCGACGGATCTGTTCGTGCGCCGGCCGCTCCTGTGGCCGCAGTTCGCCAGCCGTATTCGCGCCACCATCCTCTGCTCTCCGAACTTCGGCTACAAGCACTATCTGAAGGCGCTCGGCGAGCGTCCCGTCGAGGGGCTGGACCTCTCCAGCGTTCGATTGATTTTCAACGGAGCCGAGCCGATCTCGGTCGAGCTGTGCGAGCAGTTCCTCGACAGGCTCGCGCCGGCGGATCTTGCGCCGAACGCCATGTATCCGGTGTATGGCCTCGCGGAGGCCTCGCTCGCCGTGAGCTTCCCCCCGCCGGGTGCGCCGATGCGCACGGTGGCGCTCGACCGACACCGAATGGGCATCGGCGAGGAGGTTCGGCTCGTGGCGCAGGACGCTCACGAGGCCGTGCGGCTCGCTTCGGAAGGCAAGCCGATACCGTATTGCCAGGTGCGTATCGCGGACGACGGCGATCGGCCATTGCCCGACGGCCGCATCGGCCATCTGCACATGCGCGGAGAGAATGTCACGCGCGGCTACTACGAGAGCCCCGAGGCTGACGCCGAGGCCTTCACCGCCGACGGCTGGCTGCGCACGGGCGACCTTGCCGTCGTCCACGGCGGTGATCTGTATGTCTCGGGCCGGGCGAAGGAAATCATCTTCGTCAACGGCCAGAATTACTACCCCCACGATCTGGAGGCGATCGCCCAGCGCATCGAGGGACTCGAGCTCGGCAAGGTGGCGGCGGCCGGCGTGCGCCGGCCCGGATCGCAGATCGAGGAGTTGGCGCTGTTCGTGCTGCACCGCGGCGCGCTGGCGGACTTCCTGCCGCTCGCCCTTGCCGTGGCCCGCCTGATCAACGAGCGGACCGGGCTCGAGGTGGCCGAAGTCGTGCCGGTCAAGCGCATCCCCAAGACCACCAGCGGCAAGATTCAGCGGCACCTGCTCGAGGAGCGCTTCGCCGACGGAGCGTTCGATGCCGAGCTCGAGGCGCTTGCCGCATTGCGCGAGGCGCGCCGCGATCCCGGGACGGCCGCCCGCAGCGTGATCGAGGACAAGCTCAAGACGATCTGCGACGCGGCGCTCGGCGACAAGCGGATCGATGTCCGCGACAACCTGTTCCAGCTCGGGGCGAGCTCGCTGAAGCTCATCGAGATCCACGAGCAGATCGACCGGGAATATCCCGGCCAGATCGATCTCACCGATATGTTCGATTTCCCGACGATTGCGGAGCTGGCGCTGCACCTGCAAGACAAACTGTCCGCGAACGGGGCGTGATCACGGCGAAGAGCCCCGGCAAGCGCATCGTCTCGACACCGAACGGGAATCTGCGCTCGATCGGGCACTGCGGCACGAACTTCGACAGCGTCCGCACGCCGCCGCCACCGCGGCGCGTGTCCTCGTCATGGCCGCCAGAACGGATTTATCGTCGGACCGCGGGTTCTGCGCCCGCCCTCCGAGCATCCCGAAACGTGACCGCCGGCACGAGAAACGGCCGCCGATCTTGGTAAAAGCTAAGGTCATGCATGCACCGTGAGCCTCCGGGCTCGCGCGCATGCCGATCACCCGGCGGCTCCGCCCCCGGAGGCGCCGGCAGGAGATTCCATGAATGCAGCCGCAGATCGCGCCCGAATCCCCGACTGGCTGATACCGCAGCCGGCGCGCATCGGCGCGACGGTACGCCTCGCGGAGATCATCGGAGCGCTGAGCTACGCCCTCGACCTCACCGAGGGCCAGCCGCCCGGACACTGCCTGCGCGGCTGCTGGATCGGCATGCACACCGGGCGGATGCTCGGACTGGATACCTTGACGCTTTCCGATCTCTACTACACGCTGCTGCTGAAGGACACCGGCTGCAGCAGCAACGCCGCGCGCCTCTGGGAGCTGTACGGCGGCGATGAGCTGCGCACCAAGCACGACTTCAAGCAGGTCGACTCGCAGAGCCTGCTGCAGCTGGCCCGCTTCGTGCTGCGCCACGCCGGACCCGGCGAAGCGCTGCGCGCGCGCATCAAGCGGCTGGTGAACCTGTACCGCAATGGCGATGCGCTCGCCACCGAGCTGGTCCATACGCGATGCGAGCGAGGCGCGGAGATCGTGCGCCGGCTCGGGTTCGGCGAAGCGGTCGCCGCGGGAATCTTCAGCCTGGATGAGCATTGGAACGGCAAGGGTCGGCCGCAAGGCCTGCGCGGGGAATACATCCCGATCGGCGCACGCATAGCGCTGCTCGCTCAGGTCGTCGATGTCTTCAACACCGTCGGCGGCGAACGCGCCGTCGAAACCGAAGTGCGCCGCCGCACGGGCGCCTGGTTCGACCCGCAAGTCAGCCGGGCGTTTTTCGCGGTCGCGCGCAGCCGGGCGTTCTGGTCGGGCTTGCGCCCGGAGGGACTCGAGGAGCGGGTGATGGCGCTCGAGCCCGACGCGGGTACCGTGCTCGTCGATGAGCCCCGTCTCGACTCGATCGCTGAGGCGTTCGCCGACATCATCGACGCCAAGAGCAACTTCACCTACGGGCACAGTCAGCGCGTGGCGAGCTACGCCGACGCGATCGCCGCGGACCTCGACGTGCCCGCTTCCCGCCGTCGCTGGCTGCACCGCGCCGCGCTGCTGCACGACATCGGCAAGCTGGGAGTCAGCAACGGCATCCTCGACAAGCCGGGCCGCCTCGATGCCGACGAATGGGAAGCGGTGAAGCGCCATGCCCGCTTCACCGAGGACATCCTGGCGCGCGTGAGCGTGTTCAGCGCACTGGCGCCGATCGCTGGCGCGCACCACGAACGGCCGGACGGCACGGGCTATCCCAAGCGCCTGGCCGGCGCGGCGATTCCACTCGCGACGCGCATCATCACGGCTTGCGACATCTTCGATGCCGTCACCGCGGCGCGCCCCTATCGAGAGGCGATGCCGCTGGAGCGGGCGCTCGAGCTGATGGAGCGCGAGCGCGACAGCGCGATCGACGGGCGCTGCCTGGACGCGTTGAGGAAGACCGCGGGCACGCGGAGTTCCGCCGCGTCCTGAGGCGGCTGTCCGTCGCCCGTCCGTAATGAAGCGCGCAGCCGCGCTCAGCGCGCGCGCAGCTCGAAACAGCGGTGAATGCGCGGATTGCGCTCGAAATCGCGCGGCAGCGTCGCCGCGGAGACATCGCTCACCGCGTAGCGCAGTCCGACATCGGCGTCCAGTTGGAATCGCTGCGCGTTGGTCGAGAACACGAGCAGCCCTCCGGGGGCGAGCAGCCGCATGCACTGCTCGATGAGCGCGCCGTGATCGCGCTGGATGTCGAGCACGCCCTGCATGCGCTTGGAATTCGAGAACGTCGGCGGATCGAGAAAGATCAGATCATAGCGGCCCGGATCGCGGGCCGCGTCCCGCAGCCACTCGCGACAATCGGCCTGAACGAAGGCATGCGGGCCGTCCTGGAGCCCGTTCAACAGCAGATTGCGCCGCGCCCAGTCGAGATAGGTCCGCGACAGATCGACCGAGGTGGTCGCGGCGGCCCCGCCCGCGGCCGCATACACGGTCGCGGTGCCCGTGTAAGCGAAGAGGTTGAGAAAGCGCCGGCCGCGGGCCGCGCCGCGCAGCCGCTCGCGGGTGAGGCGATGATCGAGGAACAACCCCGTATCGAGATACGCCTCGAAGCTCACCTCGAATCTCAATCCTCCTTCGCTGACGACAGGGTGTGTGCCGCCGACCGTCCCGGGCGCCAGCCCCGCCGGCCCGCGCATCGCGCGCGGGCGCTCGGCGCTGCGCGACTCGTCCTTGCCATATTGCTCGCCGCGCCGGGTACGCCGGCGTGTGCGTACCCTGATCCGCTCGCGCGGCACGCCGCTCGCGCGCGGCAGACTCGCAAACACCTCGCCGCGCCGCCGGCGCACCGCCTCGGGATCGATGTCGCCCGGAGCGGCGTATTCCTGCACGTAGAGCCAGCGCTCGACGGGATCCAGCGTCTCGTACTGGTCGATGGCAAAGGCATACTCGGGCATGTCGGCGTCGTAGAGGCGATAGCACGAGACCGCCTCGCGCTCGGCCCAGCGCCGCAGCTGCTTGAGGTTCTTCGTCAGCCGGTTGGCGAACATGCGCGCGCCGGGCGTTTCGGCCAGCAGGCTG
This sequence comes from Steroidobacteraceae bacterium, assembly GCA_027456605.1. Classification (GTDB taxonomy): domain Bacteria; phylum Pseudomonadota; class Gammaproteobacteria; order Steroidobacterales; family Steroidobacteraceae; genus 13-2-20CM-66-19. The sequence goes on from DAIDUQ010000065.1 coordinate 28,603, forward strand.
TCCGGCCGCGCCAGCGAGCCCGGCGGGCGCAGGCTCCGGGCCTCGACGCTCATGCGCAACAGCCGGCATTCGATCGCACCGTTCCACAGCGTGTGGGTGCGTGCGGCACGAATTCCCAGCTCCATGCCGAATCGCGGCACCCCGGTCAGCACCGCCGCGCGCCAGCCCTGGAAGTGCTCGCGCAGCACCGCGCCGAGCTCCCGATGCGTCGCGCGCGCCTGCTCGAGATCGGTCAGGCGTGCGCCGTACGGCGGGTTGGTACACACGAGCCCGGCGCCGGGCCCCACCGGCCGCGCCTCCCGCAGCGGACCGGTCTCGAACCGCACCCATGCGGCGATGCCGGCCCGCTCGGCATTGGCGCCCGCGGCGCGCACGGCAGCGCGGTTCCAGTCGCGGCCACGGAGCACGGGCGTCGCCGGCGCGCGCTCGAGGCAGCGAGCGCGCGCCGCCGCCTCGACCGTCCGCCACAGCTGCGCATCGTGGCCGCGCCAGCCGAGAAAGCCAAAGTACGCGCGGCCCAGGCCCGGGGCGCGCCGCGCGGCGATCAGCGCCGCCTCGATCACCAGCGTTCCCGAGCCGCACATCGGATCGAGAAACTCCGCCCCCTCGGCCGCAAGCTGCGGCCAGAGGCTGCGGATCAGCACGCCGGCGGCCACGTTCTCCTTCAGCGGCGCCTCACCCGCCGCGCCGCGATAGCCGCGCCGATGCAGGCTTTCCCCTGAAAGATCGACATAGAGCGTGACGGCCGCGCCGTGCGCATGCGCGTGAACGCGCACATCCGGGCGATCCAACACGATGCTCGGCCGCGCGCCGCTCGGGGCGCGTACGGCATCCACGATCGCGTCTTTGAGCTTGAGCGCGCCGAAATGACTGTGGACGATGGTGGGATGCCGCCCGGTGAACTCGCACGCCAGGCTCGCCCCGGCATCCAGATGCTCGCCCCAGGCAAGCGCGCGCGACTGCGCGTAGAACGATTCGGTGTCCGGCGCCTCGAAGCGCGCGACCTGCAGCAGCACGCGGTTGGCGAGCCGCGACTCCAGGCAGGCGCGGTAGGCGGTCTCGAGCGTGCCGGCGAAGCTCACCGCCGCGGCTCGCTCGCGCACCTCCTGGGCGCCGAGCGCCGCAAGCTCGGCCGCGAGCAGGTCGGCAAGCCCGCGCGGCGCCGTGGCGAGGAATGGAAGCGGACTCACGTCAGGACGGCGAGAGGGACACGGATCGCGCGCGACTCGTGGCCCCTGGAATTCAGCTGCATCTGCGGGTCCCGGTGCGAGGATGCGTGCCGGTTGCACGCCTGAGCGTGGCATTATGCCCGAACTGCCGCCGCCGGCGTCTCCTGGACAAATTCCAAAAAGTCTCCTAGCCTTCGGGACCTCCCCACCCCGGGATCGGATCCACTGACGGAGGAGCCCCCGTGACCTTCACACTACCCTCGCTTCCCTTCGCGCCCGGCGCCCTCGCCGCCCGCGGCATGTGCCAGGAAACTCTCGAGCTGCATCACGGCAAGCACCATCAGACCTACGTCAATGCGCTGAACGGTCTGGTGGAAAAGAATGACGCCCTCAAGGGCAAGAGCCTCGAGCAGATCATCACCCTGGCCCACGGCCGCGATGACCTCGTGGCGGTCTTCAACAATGCCGGGCACCACTGGAACCACAGCCTGTTCTGGCATTCCCTGGCGCCGAACGGTGGCGGCATTCCCGGCAGCCTGGAGAAGAAGCTGACCAGCGATTTCGGCAGCGTCGAGAAATTCAAAGAGGAATTCAAGGCGGCGGCGCTCGGGCAGTTCGGCTCAGGCTGGGCGTGGCTGATCCTGGACCGCAACGGACGCCTGAAGGTCACCAAGACGGGCAATGCCGGCACCCCGCTCGCCACCGGGGAGGGCAAGGCGCTGCTGGTGCTCGACGTGTGGGAGCACGCGTACTACGTCGACTTCCGCAATCGGCGGCCCGACTTCACCGACAACTTCCTCGCCCGCCTGGCGAACTTCGAGTTCGCCGCCGCACAACTCGCCGCGGCCTGACCGGAACACGTTCGCCGCCGCGCAGGCGACGCCTGCGCGGCGCGAGCGCTCAACCGCCGGCCGCCCCCGGCTTGCCCGGCGCGGCCACCCAGAGTCGCAGCGTCAGACCGAAATGTCCGCCGGCCGCGCACTGGAGATTGCTGCGGACGATCTTCACCGGCAGCGATTCGAGCAGCGTCTCGCGGATCTGGCGCAGCAGCTCGCAATCCGCGGCCGTAAGCCGCTTCGGCTTGCCGGGACCGATGGCGATCCGCCGGCGCACCGCTCTGAGGGTCGCCCACTTCACAGCCTTGCCTCGCAACACGCTCGGCATCTGGAAGTGCACCTGAACGCGCGGGGAACGCAGATCCCCCGAGGGCGTGCGACTGCATTGATACGGCAGAACGTTCAAGGTCGCATACGGCGTTCCGAGACGCGCCAGCATGTCGTAAAAAACGTACCACAGCTGGTCGCAGGTATAGGTACGCGGCAGATTGTCCAGGTCCACGATCATGTCGTAGGTCCGCCACATCGCGGGCTGCTGCGCGCCAACATCGTGCGCCGCGGCAGCCCAGGCGCCCGAAGGCAGCACCGCGAGGAGGCAGACCAGCACCAGGCTTCGCAAGCGATTCATGGCATGAGCCTCCGGCCGTTCAGCATTCGCATACCTTGACCTTCAGGCGGCTCGTCCGGTTCCCGGCGCGCCGGCCAGTCACAGAATCGGCGCGGGTCCCCGCTCCCGCATCACCAGATCGAGCCGCTGGCGCCACGGGTCGCGCTCCGGCACCGGTCCGTGCTCGGTGAAGTTCATCAAACGGTCGGTGCGAGCATGGTAGCGGGGCCAGGCGGGCTCGCCCGCCGGATCCGGCCGGCCGGTGCGTGCGAAGGCCACCCAGTAGCGGTGCATCTGCCTCGCCACGGCCTCATCGGCCGCGGAGGTTCGGGCGCCATAGTGGGCCCGGACGGTATCGAATACGTACGGGATCTCGCTCGCGTGCGGCGCGCCGGCGGTCCAGATTTTGCGCATCGACGTGGCGACGTAGGAGAAACGGTACTCGTACACAGATTGACCGCGCGCCGAAAGGATGCGCGCAATGGCTCGCGCCGGCTCGAGCATGCAGCGCGCCCCGCCGATCTCGGCCGAGACCTGCGCGAGCGTGCGCTTGCCGTTCGGGTCGAACACCTCACGCGCCTCGGCGGCGTGCGGCCCGAAGCTCGCGAACAGCGCCTGCAGGGATTTCTCCGGCATCTCGCCGAGATCGGCGCTGTTCGTTCCGATCATCACCGGCACGCGCGCCCCCATGCCCTTGGCGTACTGATCGACGGCGGGACCGAAATACAAACGATCGTCCACGACCGGCCCGCCGACGAAGGTTTTGTCGCCGACCTCGGTCGCCATGTTCAGCCGGCCGCGCACCCGCGGTGCGGGCACTGCCCGCAGCGCCGCCAGCGCGCGCAGGCCCTCGCCGGGCACGCCGAGGTGGCGCGCCAGATCGACGCCGATCGCCTCGGCCGAGTCGGCTGCGCCGGTCAGTGGGCGCTGCGGCAACAGCATCCCGCCGCCGCCGCCGGACTCGATGATGGCTTTTTGAAACAGGCCCCGGGCAAGCGGCGAGATCAGCAGGGCGTTCACGGACATGCCGCCGGCGGACTCCCCGAAGATCGTCACGTTGCGGGGGTTGCCGCCGAAGGCGGCGATGTTGCGGCGCACCCAATGCAGGGCCGCGATCTGATCCATCAGAGCGAAGTTGCCGGCCGGCAGGCCGTGGCGCACCAGCGCCGGAAACGCGAAAAAGCCGAAATTGCCGAGCCGATAGTTGATGCTGACCAGCACCACGCCGTCGCGCGCGAATGCGCTGCCGTTGTAGACCGCCGGCGAAGTGCCGCCGTCGACGAATCCGCCGCCGTAGATCCACACCATCACCGGCAACGCGGCGCGCGAGGCGTCCCGGGGACGCCAGACGTTGACGAACAGGCAATTCTCGCTGGGGCGCGTGCGCAGCGGAGCCATGTCCCCGGGGGTGGGCCGCTGCATGCAGTCCGGCCCGAACGTCACCGCCGGCCGCACGCCGCGCCACGGCTTGGCCGGTTGCGGAGCGGCCCAGCGCAGCGCGCCCTGCGGAGGGGCCGCGTACGGAATGCCCTTGAATGCGATGACGCCGTGCGCCACCGCCCCGCGCACCCAGCCGTATTGCGTCCTGACCTGAAGCGGCGCCGGCGCGGCCCGCGCGCCGGCTGCCGCCAGGCCGAGCGCGAGAGCCCCGAGCGCGCCCACCGCATACCGTCGCTTGATCCTGACCATCATGTGGACATTCTCCTCAGTTTACGCCCGGCGCCGCCGTCCCCCGGCGCGCAGGCCGCCTAGTGCGACGTGAAGCCGCGTCCGGCGAAAAATTCGCGCATCGCCCGCATGCCCGGGGCGAGATCCAGATGATTGCGCGCCACCCAGGCGTCATTGAAATACGTCGAGGCGTAGCGCTCGCCCTGATCGCACAGGATCGACACCACCGACCCGTCGCGCCCCTGCGCGACCATCTCGGCGATCAGGTGGGCGCAGGCCCAGACGTTGGTTCCGGTCGACCCCCCGCACAGCCGCCCGAGCCGCTCGCTCAGCACGCGTGCCGCGGCAATGCTGTCGGCGTCGCGCACCACTATCATGCGATCGACCACGTGGGCAATGAACGACGGCTCGACGCGCGGCCGGCCGATGCCTTCGATGCAACTTTCGCAGCGCTCGATCTCGGTGACGCCGCGGTCGGCGAAATGGCGATGAAAGACCGAGCCCTCCGGATCGCTCACGCAGATCCCGGTGGCGAAATGGTTGTAACGCACGAACCGGCCGAGGGTCGCCGAGGTACCCCCGGTACCGGCGCCACAGACGATCCATCGCGGCACGGGATGCCGCTCACGGCCGAGCTGCTGAAAAATGGAATCGGCGATGTTGTTGTTGCCACGCCAATCGGTCGCCCGCTCCGCGTACTTGAACTGGTCCATGTAATGGCCGCGCACCTCGCGCGCGAGACGTTCCGCCTCCCGATACACCTCGTTCGGATCGTCGGCGAAGTGACACTCTCCGCCCTGGAACTCGATCGCGGCGATCTTCTCCGCGGCGGTCGAGCGCGGGACCACCGCGATGAAGCGCAACCCGAGCATGCGCGCGAAGTATGCCTCGGAAACCGCCGTCGAGCCGCTCGAGGCCTCGACGATCGGGGTATCCGGTCCGATCCAGCCGTTGCACAACGCGTAGAGGAACAGCGAGCGCGCCAGCCGATGCTTCAGGCTGCCGGTGGGATGGCTCGACTCGTCCTTCAGATACAGCTCGATCCCCGGATAGTGCGGCAGATCGATCGGAATCAGGTGGGTATCCGCGGACCGATTGAAGTCCGCCTCGATCCGGCGGACCGCCTGGTCCGTCCAGTCCCGGCGCGCGAGATGAGGGCTCGGCATGGCCGCCAACTTAACATGATCCCGCCCGCGGCGGTGGATTTGCCGCCGATCGATCCTTCGCGCGCCCCGTCGCCACCCCGCGGGCCCGCCGAGCGCGCGCCGGTCGCATGACCCTTGCGCCATGCGCCTGCGGCCGGCCCGGACGCGCGGCGGCCGCGGAGAGTTAGGCGCGTCCGCCGATCACGGCCAGCGCCTCCGGCCGCAGCAGCGTCACGTCGCGGGCGCGGACCCGCAACCAGCCCTCGCGCTTGAGCGCGCCGAACGAACGGCTGACGGTCTCGAGGGTGAGACCCAGATGGCGGGCGATATCGCGGCGGCTCATGCTCAGACGGAATTCGGTCGGCGACAGTCCCCGCCGGGCCAGCCGCCGGGACATATCCGCCAGGAAGCGCGCCACGCGGTTGCGCGCGTCGCACAGACTGAGCTGGCCGCGCAGCCGCTGGGACTCATCGAGCGCCCCGCCGAGCAGCCGCAGGATCTCGCGCCGCAGGCCGGGAAGTTGCTCGATCAGCGCCTCGAGCCCGCGCATCGGCATGCGGCAGTATTCGAGCGGCTCGAGCGCGGTCACGTCGCACGAGTAGACACCGGCGGCAAAGCCTTCCAGTCCCACCGCCTCGCCCGGCAACACGAAGCCGTGGACCTGCTCGACACCATCCAGCGTGACGCTGTGGGATTTGGCCGAGCCGCTGCGCACCACCAGCAGCGCGTGCATAGGCGCGCCACAATGCACCAGCGCCGATCCAGCCGGCAACGGGCGTCCACGCTCGACGGCGCGCTCGAGCGCGTGCACCTCGGCGAGCGGCAGATGCCCCGGCAGACACAGCGCGCGCAGCGCGCAGTCGCGGCAGCTGACGCATTCCGGCGTGCCGGCACGTTTGGCGTGGAATCTCGTGTTCACGCCCGGAAGGATAGCGCTCCCTGGGCCGCCGTATATTCCGGTTATCCGCACTTGACATCGGTCAAATTCCGGCCTCGGCGGGCCATTACGATCGCGCCATGAAGGCTTCGCCACCCGGGCGGGCACCGCTCGCCGATCTCAATCCGTTCGGTCCCCTGTTCGTCGGCGTGGTCAACCGCCGCACGCGCGGCCGGGGACTCGAGCAGACGCTGGCGGCGCTCGAGGGCAAGCGGATATGCATCCGCGCCACCGACCTGCCGCTGACCCTGACGCTGGCGGTTCGCGGCGGCAGGCTCGAGGCCGCGCCGGCGCGCGCCACGCCGCACGTCACACTGCGCGGCCGTTTGATCGATCTCGTCCGGCTGGCGTCGCGCGCCGAGAATCCGGATACCCTGTTTTTCCAGCGCCGATTGCGTTTCGAAGGCGAGACCGAGACGGGTTTGGCGATCAAGAACGCGCTGGACGCGCTCGAGTGGCCGTGGCCGCGCGATGCCCGCCGCTTGGCGCCGCAGCCTCTGGCGACGGCCCTGCGCGCGACCCTTCGGCTGCTGCCCTGCTCGCCCTTCGCGCCATTGGAGCCGCGCCGTCCCGGATCGCGCTGAGCGTTCAGCGCCACGCATCAGCCGCCCGGCGGCGCGGCATGCAGGGCTGGGAGCGTTCCGGCCGGATACGCCAGCTCGACTCCGAGGTGCGCAGGCATCGCCGATGCACGCCCTGCGTCGAGCCCGAGCGTGATCGGCCGTGCCGCATCTTCCGGCCAACATCGCCGGATCGGCAGCCGTGCCAGGTCGATCTCGGTCCCGCCCGGGGTGTACTGCCGAAACGGCGCGCGCGGGACGCGGCGCGACAGCCCGCCCAGCCCACTGCGGGCGGCGCCTACTGCGCGGGCGCCGCCTCCGAGGCCGGCGCGCGCCGATTCTGGCGCGCGTGGTCGGCCGCGAGCGCCAGATACACCGCCGGCACGATGAACAGCGTGAACACCGTGCCGATCGACAGCCCCGCTGCGATCACGATGCCCATCGCGCGCCGCCCGGCGGCGCCCGCGCCGGTGGCGAAGACCATCGGCAGTACGCCGACCACCATGGCCGCCGTGGTCATCAGAATCGGCCGCAGACGCACCTCGGCGGCCTCTTCGATGGCGCGCAGCTTCGAGACGCCGGAGCGCTGCAGGTCGTTGGCGAACTGCACCATCAGAATGCCGTGCTTGCTGATCAGACCGAGCAGCGTCACCAGGCCGACCTGGGTGTAGATGTTGAGCGTCGTGAAGCCGATGTTGATGAACAGCAGCGCGCCGAACAGCGCCGCCGGCACCGACACCAGGATCACCACGGGGTCGCGGAAGCTCTCGAACAACGCCGCGAGCGCGAGAAAGACGATCACCAGCGAGAACCCGAAGGTCATCAGGAAACTGTTCGAGCCCTTCATGAACTGGCGCGACTCGCCGGCGTAGTTGGCCCGGAACCCGCTCGGCGCTACCTGGCGCAGCGTCTTGCGCAGGAACGCCAGCGCCTGGCCCTGCGGGACCGCGGCCACCCCGGCGATCATCGCCGAGCTCAGGCGCTGAAAGTGATTGATCGCCTGCGGCACGACTTCGCGCTTCAGCCGCGCCACGGTGCCAAGCTGCACCAGCGCGCCGCTCGCGGTGCGCAGGTAATAGTCGAGCACCTGATGCGGATTCAACCGGTACCTCTGCTGCACCTGCGGGATCACCTCGTAGGAGCGTCCGCCGAGCGCGAAGTAATTGACGTAGCCGCCGCCGAGGGCGGCGCCGAGGGTGCTGGCCACGCTCTGCTGCGTCAGGCCCAAGTCGGCCACTTTCGACGCACTGACCATCAGCTCGTCCTGCGGCTCGTCGATCTTCAAATCGCTGTCGACGAAGAAGAACCGGCCGCTCGCACGGGCCCGCGCCAGCACCTGGCGGGCGACCGAATACAGCCTGCCGATCGGCTCGGCGGTGGTGATCTCGAACTGCACCGGCAGGCCGCTCGCGCCGGGCAGCGGCGGGAACTGGAAGGCCACGACGTGCGCCCCGGCGATGTGATTCCAGCGCGACTGCAGGACTTTCTGGATCTGCGTCGCCGTGCGGGTCCGCTGGCTCCACGGCTTCAACAGGACACCGCCGATGCCCTGGTTCACCGACGGCGTGCCCGTGATCTGGAACATCTGTCGATATTCCGGCAGTGTGCGCGCCGCCTGAAAGATTTGCCGCTCGTAGCTGTGCATCTGCTGCAGCGTCGCATCCGGCGGACCGATGAGCTGGTACATGACCACGCCCTGATCCTCCTGGGGCGCGAGCTGGGATTTCGAGGTCAGAAACAGATAGGCGATGCTGCCGAGCAGGATCACCAGCAGCACGATCAGCACCGGCCAGGTGGCCAGCCAACTCGAGAGGACGCGCCGGTAGCGCGCGCGCAACGCGTTGAAGGCGCGGTCGAGCAGATGCGCGAAGCGGCTGTCCTCCTGCTCGGAGCGGAAGATTCGCGAGCAGAGCATCGGCGAGAGCGTGAGCGCGATGATCGCCGAGCAGGTCACCGCCCCGACCAGCGCGAAGGCGAACTGGGTGAACAGCGCGCCGGTGAGGCCGGTCTGGAAGGCGATGGGCGCATAGGCGGCCACCAGCACGACGGTCATGGCGAGAATGGGACCGCCGAGCTCGCGGGCACCGAGCACCGCCGCATCGAGCGGCGAGCGCCCTTCTTTCATGTGCCGGTCGACGTTCTCCACGACGATGATGGCATCGTCGACCACCAGTCCGATGGCGAGCACAAGCGCGAGCAGCGTCAATAAGTTGATCGAATAGCCGAGCGCCAGCATCAGGATGAAGGCGCCGATGATCGACAGCGGCATCGCGAGCGCCGGAACTGCGGAGGCGCGAGCGCTGCCGAGAAACAGATAGATGACCGCCGTGACGATCAGCAATGTCTCGATCAGCGTGCGCACCACGTCGACGATCGACGCGTCGATGAACGTCGTCCCGTCGAACACGATCTTCTGCGTGATGCCCCGAGGCAGCTGCCGGGCGATGCCCGGCAGAGCGGCCTTGACCTTGTCCGCCACGTCGAGCACGTTGGCGCTCGGGGCGGACTCGATCCCGACGAATACCCCGGGACGTCCGCTGAAATCGACGCTGGAGTCATAATTCTGGGCGCCGAGCGCCACCGTGGCCACGTCCTTCAGGCGCACGAACGCGCCGTCCTGGGCGCGAATCACCAGATTGCGGAAGGCCCGTACCGTGTGCGGGTTGGTCGAGGCGGTGAGGTTGACGCTCACCATCTGGCCCTTCGTGCGGCCGGCCGCGGACAGATAGTTGTTGGCCGCGAGCGCCTGATACACGTCCGCGGCCGTCACGCCGTACGCGGCCATGCGCGAGGGGTCGAGCCAGGCGCGCAACGCGAATGTACGCGCGCCGAGCACCGCCGCGTCCTGCACTCCGGGAATGGCGTTCAGCTGCGGCTGGACCACGCGCAGCAGGTAATCGGTCAGCGCGTTCTGCTGCAGCAAGTTGCTGAAGTAGCCGATGTACATGGTGTCCGTGGTCTGATTCTTCTGCAACTGGATCACCGGCAGCTGCGACTGCGGCGGCAGTTGATTGCGGACCGCATTGACCTGGGCGCTGATCTCGGTGAGCGCCCGGTTGGCGTTGTAGTTCAAGCGCAGCGTCGCGGTGATCACCGAAACGCCCTCGCTCGAGGAGGATGACAGATAGCCGATACCCTGCGCCTGGGCGATGGCCGTCTCGAGCGGTTGGGTGATGAACCCCGCGACCGTCTGCGCATCGGCGCCGTAGTAGGCGGTGGAGACGGTGATGACCGCGCTCTGGGTCTTCGGATACTGAGTGACCGGCATCTGGAAGATGGCGCGCAGCCCGAGCACCAGCATCAGCAGGCTGACGACGGCCGACAGCACGGGCCGGCGGATGAAGGTCTCCGTGAATTTCACCGCGGCGACCTCACCGGTTCGGCAACGAGGGATGCGGCGTGTCGAGCGGCTGCACGCTGTCGTTGATCGTCACGGCGGCCCCGTTCCTCAGCTTCAGCTGCCCACTGGTGACGATGCGCTCGCCCGCCGCGACGCCCTTCAGCACCGCCACCTGATCCCCGCGCGTCGGCCCGAGCGTCACGAACACCTGCCGGACGATCGCGTGGCTGCCGGGCCTGGCGCCCGAATGCACGACGAACACCGTATCGCCGTACGGGTTGTAGCTGATGGCCGCATCCGGCAGCGTGAGATAGCGCCGCGGCGCACCCGCGTCCACCGCGGTGTGCACGAACATTCCGGGCTGCAACAGCCCGCGCGGATTGGCGATGGTGGCCTCGGCCTCGAAATTGCGCGTGGCCGGATTCACCAGCGAGTTGGTCGAGGTGATCCGCCCGGTGAACACGACGCCCGGGAAGGCCCCGGTGCGCACCTCGACGGTTTGGCCGACGCGAACCCGCGCCAGGTCGTTCTGGGGCAGCTTGAAGTCGTCGAAGATCGGGTCGAGCGACTCCAATGTCACGATCGACGTGCCGGCCTGCAGGTACTGGCCGGGGTTGACCGTGGTGATGCCGAGTCGGCCCGTGAACGGGGCGCGCACGGTCTTTTCCGCGATCAGCGCCTTTTCCTCGTTGACCTGCGCGAGCGCGCTTTTCCACGCCGCGGTGGCGGCATCGAGGGTCTCGGTGCTGATGGCCTGGGCGCGGTACTGGATGACGTCGCGCTCATGAGTGAGCGCGTCGAGATGCGCCGTCGCCTGCAGCGAGTGCAGCTGCGCGACGTTGGGCGCGTCGTTGAGGCGCACCAGCACCTGCCCGGCGCGAGCGTAGGCGCCGGACCTGAACTCGACGCGGACGACCATGCCGGCCACCTGGGGACTGACGTCCACGCCGTGCACGGCGCGCAGACTCCCGATCGAGCGCACGTGCGGCTGCCAGGTGGAGTAGGCGATCTGCGTCGCGCTCACGGTCTGCGGCTCGGCGGCGTTCTTCGCCATGAACCTGCGAATGAAGTGCGCCTTGACCATGTTCCAGCCGAACGCGCCGCCCACCAGCACGGCCATCACGGCGAGCACGATGAGCAACCGACGCCAAATCAGGCGTTTGTCCACGATCTGCGAACTCCTCTGCGGGGGCGGGTACACCTAGGGGCCCGAGCGGGATCCTCCCTGAGGAGACGATCCGGCCCGCGCAATGCGTCTGTGCAAGGGGAACCCGGCTATTTTAACCACAACGGCGCGGCGCCCGCCTCAGGCAGCGCGTTCGCGGGCCAGATATTCATCCACGGGAACGCGCTCGATGATGCGTCCGGCGTCCATTACCGCCACCTCGTCCACCAGTTGAGCCAGACCGCCCAAACGATGCGTGATGAGCAGCACCGTCCGGCCGCGCGCGGCCGCGGACAGCGCCGCGTACAGGTCGCGGACGGTGCGCGCATCCAAGCCTTCGGTTGGCTCGTCCAGCGCCAGCACGGGCGCATCCTGCAGCAGCGCGCGGGCAATGGCGATCCGTCGCGCCTCGCCGCCCGAGACGAGCGCGCCCGCCTCACCCAGCACTGTGGCGTAACCCTGCGGCAGAGACGCCACGAATCCGTCCAGCTGCGCCAGATGGAACGCTCGCTCGATCCGACTCGCATCGGCCTCGGGCGCTGCCAGCAACACATTGTCCCACAGCGACAGATTAAAGAGCATGGGATGCTGAGCGATGACCGCGATGCGCCGGCGCAGCTCATCCCCCTGCAGCGCCTCCAGAGGCTCTGCGCCGAACAGCACGCGTCCGGCCTGCACCGGGTAGAGTTTCAACAGCACGCCGAGCAGCGAGCTCTTGCCCGCGCCGGAGGCGCCGACCACGGCGAGCCGCGCGCCGGCGGCGAGCGTCAGGTCGATCCCCTCGAGCGCCCACTGCGCATCCTCGGCGTAGCGCAGACGCACGCCTTGAAACGCGATGTCCGGCGCCGCCGCGACCGGGGCACCGACCCGCGGCTCGACGAACGGCGGCGGTGTGTCGGCCAGCTCGAACACCCGCGCCCCCGCCCCGAGCGTGGCATGCCACTGCGCCAGCGCCTCGGGCAGCGGCCCGACGACTTCAAACAGCGCGAGCGTCAGCAGCGAGAGCATTGCCAGCTGGGCCGGCGGCAGCGCGCCGTCGCGCGCCGCCGCCACGCCGACGGCCAGCACGGCAAGCAGTGTCAGCTGCGCGAGCACGCCCGCCAACCCGCCACCGACGGCCTGCACCCGCTCGATACGGCCACGCCGCGCGCCCAGACGCTCCGCCAGCGCGTCGATGCGCGCGGCGTGCGCGGACACGCCCCCCCAGGCGAGCAGATCGTCATGACCACGCAACGCATCCAACAGCAATCCGCGCAGCATGGCGGCCTCGGACACCGACTGGGCCGCATCGCGCCGCGCGCGCCAGCGCGTCCACATGGGCAGCAAGACCCCGGCGACCCCGACGCCGAGCAGCAGCGGCGGCACGGCGTCCGGCAGCTCGATTAGACACAACACGAGCGCCATGACAACGGACAACAGAGCCACCGTGGCCGGCACCAGCACGGCCAGATAGAAATGCTCCAGCGCGTCGATGTCGGCGCGCAGGCGCGCAAACAGCTCGCCGCTGCGCAACGCCGCCAGGCGGGCCGGCGCCAGCGGGATCAACCGTCGAAACAGCCACGCGCGCAATCCCGCCAGACCGCGAAGGGTCGCCTCGTGCGTCACGACACGCTCGCCGTAGCGGCCGCCGCTGCGCGCAATGGCGCAGGCGCGGACGGCCGCCGCGGGCGTGTAGTAGTTGATGGCCACGCCGCCGGCCCCGGCCAACGCCATGGCCGCGATGAACCAGCCCGACACCGCCATCAGTCCGATGGCGGCGAAGGCGGCGAGGAATGCGAGGGCCGCGCCGCCGGCCATCCAGGCGCGGTGCGGACCGAGGACCGCCAACAGCCGCCGCACCGGAGAGCGCGGCGCGGCAGGCGTCTCGGCCGGAGGGGTCGGCGGACTCACCGGCTCGGACGCCGGCGCCGGCGAGGCTTTCATGACTGCTCCGCCTGCAACAGCGCGGCATACGCGCCACGCGCGTTCGCCAACTCGGACGGGGGACCCTGCTCGGCGATGCGGCCCCCGCTCATGACCGCCACCCAGTCGGCGGAGCGCGCCGCGCTCAATCGGTGCGCGACCAGCAGTACCGTGCACGAGGCGGCGATATTTCGGATCAGCGTCTCCACTGTGAGCGCACTCGCGGCATCCAGATGGGCGGTGGGCTCATCGAGCAGCCAGATCGTCGCGCGCTCCCGCAACAGCGCGCGCGCCAGCGCCAGGCGCTGCAGCTCGCCGCCCGAGAGCCCCAGTCCGCGCTCGCCGAGCGGTGTGTCCCAGCCCCGCGGCAAGCGCGCGAGCACCGGCGCGAGGCCGCTGCGCTCGGCGGCGCGCTGCAGCGCGGCAACATCGGCCTGCGGCGCGGCCAGCCGCAGATTGTCCCGCACGCTGCCCTCGAAGACGTGTGTCCGTTGGGGCACCCAGGCCACGTGCGCGCGCCAGTCATCCGCATCGAGCGCCGTCAAATCCACGCCGTCGATGCGGATGCAGCCCCTGTCCGGCGCCGCGAAGCCCAGCAGCAGGCTGAGCAGCGTGCTCTTGCCGGCGCCGGTTGCTCCGACCAGCGCCGTCACGCGCCGCGCCTGCAGCACGATGCTGCAGTCACGCAGCGCCGCGGCCCGGCCGCGGTGCGCGTAACAGACGCGGTCGACGGCGATCTCGGGTGCCGTTGCCGTCGTCATCGCCGCGCGGTCCACCCGCGGCGGCGTCCGCGCCGCGGCGGGCAAATCATCGAGCGCCGCGAGCCGCCGCGCCGCGGCCAGCGCGTCCATGCGCGTATGGCGCAGCGCACCGAGCGCCCGCAGCGGCAGATACAGCTCCGGCGCCAACAGCAGCACGAACAGGCCGGCGCGCAGATGCAGCTCGCCCCACAGGAGGCGGAAGCCGATGAGCACCGCGACCATGGCGATGCTGACCATCGCGAAGAACTCGAGCACGAGCGCCGAAAGAAAGGCGATGCGCAACACCTGCATGGTGAGCGTGCGATACGCGCCGCTCTCCTCGTCCAGGTGTTGCGCGAAGCGCTCGGCGGCGCCGAGGAGACGCAACGTGACCAGCCCGCCGAGCGCTTCGATGAAGGCCGCCCCGAGCCGCCTCAGCTGTGCATACCGGCGCTCACTGGCGTGCTCGGCGGCGTGCCCCGCGAAGGTCATGAACAGCGGGATCAGCGGCGCGGTGAGCAGCAGGATCAGACCGGAAAGCCAGTCCGCGGGAAACACGAACAGCAGCAGCAACGCCGGAATCAGGACGGCGGCGAGCGCCTGCGGCAGGTAGCGCGCGAAGTACGCCTGTACCGCGTCGATCCCGTCGACCAGCTGAGTGATCAGATCGCCGCTCGCCTCGGCGCGCAGGCCATGCGGTCCAAGCGCCTGCGCGCCGCGCAGCACACGCCCGCGCAGCGAGTCGGCCAGCCGCTGCGCCGCTCGCTGGGCCGTGTCCCGGGCGCCGACGCTCAACGCGAAGCGTGCCGGCGCGAGCAGCAGCAGCGCCAGCGCCTGCGGCCACAGGCGCGCCAGCGGCGCGCGCCGCATCACGGCCTCGGCGAGGATCCCGGACAGCAGCCACGCCTGCGCCACCAGCGCCAGTGCCTGCGCTGCCGTCAACAGCGCGACACGATGCCGCGGGCGGCGAATCTCTTGCGCCGCCCGCCGCAGCCAGTCCTCGGCCGGCGGGGTCGCGGTCAACCCCGGGGACGACACCGGGCCCGGCTCGATCAGGACTGCTCGCGCCCGGCCGCGGCGGCGCTCGCTTCCTGCGCATCGAGCAGCGCGCCGCCGGCGGCGCTGACCAGCACCAGCATCGCGGTGCCGATCAGCCATGCGAAGTACCACGCCCCCTCGTCACCGAGGATCGCCGCCAGGATCGTTATCACCACGGCAAGGAACATGAACAGCAGGAAATAGAGGAATGTGCGCATCAGTCCGTCCTCAATAAGCGTGCTCATCGCCGCGCGCGATCTTCTCGGCGCTGACCTTGCCGCGCATCACCCAGAACGCCCAGCTCGTGTACCACAGGATCAGCGGCACGAATACCGCGGCAAAACCCGCCATCCACAACAGCGTGTCCTTGCTGGAGCTGGCATTCCACACCGTCAGGCTCATCGACGGATCGGCGCTCGAGGGCAGCATGAACGGAAACAGCGCCGCGCCGGCGGTTGCGATCACGCCGATCCACGCCAGCGCCCCCAGCCACCAGCCCAGGTGCGAGCGGTCCGCGCGCGCCGCGAGCCACGCGCCGGCCATGCCCCCGAAGCCGGCGAGCGGTGCGAGCCACAGCAGCGGATACGCGCCGAAGTTCGTCAGCCACGCTCCGGGGACCGTCACGACACTCTGCTGCAAGGGCGTCTGGGGCACGCCCGGACCGGGGCCGCCGATCAGCCGGTAGCCCGGCATGGCATGCACCCAGAAGCCGCCGACCGCGAACAGCGCGAGCGCCGCGCCGGCGGCCACCTGCACCACGCCGCGGGCGCGTTGGAACAGCGCGCCTTCGGCGCCGTTCATCACCATCAACGCGCCCATCATCGCCGCGAGCGAGAGCGCGAGCACCCCGGTCAGCAGGGCGAAGGGATTGAGCAGCCCGAGAAAGCTACCGGTGTAGAACGATGTCAGGTTCCATTCGAAGTGAAACGGCACGCCGCGGAACAGATTGCCGAATGCCGCGCCGAACACGATCATCGGCACCGCGCCACTGACGAACAGCACCCAGTCCCAGGTGTTCCGCCAGGCCGGACGCGCGATCTGACTGCGATACTCGAAGCCGAGCGGACGCAGAATCATGGTCCACAGCAGCAGCAGCATCACCACGTAGAAGCCGGAGAAAGCCGTTGCATACAGCAGCGGGAACGCCGCGAAAATCGCCCCGCCGCCCAGGACGAACCACACCTGATTGCCGTCCCAGTGCGGCCCGATGATGTTCAACGCCACGCGCCGCTCCAGATCGCTCCGACCGACATAGCGCAGAATGGTCCCGACGCCCATGTCCATGCCGACCATCACGGCCAGGGCCATCAACAGCACGCCGAGCAGCAGCCACCAGATCACTTGCAGGGTCGCATAGTTCCCCATGACTCAGCCCTCCGCCTTGCCGCCGTGCGCGGCGGCCGGAACCGTCCGCCCCGCAAACGTCCCGTGCCCGCCCAGCGCCTCGCCGGAGCCGCCGGGCTCGGCCGGTCCGAGCCGGATGGCGCGCACCAGGAGATACAGCTCGATGACGATGAAGATCGAATACAGCCCCAGGAAACCGATCAGCGAGAAGACCATGTAGGCCACGCTGTGCGTCGAGGCGCTCATCCACGTCGGCAAGACATCGAACACCGTCCAGGGCTGGCGGCCGAGCTCGGCCACCAGCCAGCCGCACTCGTTGGCCAGGAACGGCGCCGGAATCATCCACACCGCGACCTTGAGGAACCACCGCTTGTTCTGCACCGTGTTGCGCAGCGAGTACAGCGCCGCCAGCACGAAAAACGCCAGCATCAGCAGTCCGAGGCCCACCATCACGCGAAACGACCAGAACACCGCCGCCACGGGCGGAATGGTGTCGCGCGCCGCCGCGCGCACCTGCGCCGGGGTCGCCTGGCTCAGATCGGGCGCATAGCGCTGCAGCAGAAATCCGTAGCCCAGATCACGCCGATGGGCGGTGAATTTCGCCAGCGCCGCCGCGTTGGTCGGATCCCTCGCCAGCACGCGCAGCGCCTGCACGGCCGGGATACCCTGCTCGATTCTGCGCCGCGCCTGACGCTCGAGCGCGTCGACGCCGAGCACCGTGCGGCCGAGAGAGTGCGTGACCAGCAGCGACAGCAGATCCGGCACCTGCACCGCGCCGTCGTTCTTCTGCTCGGTCTGGCTCGGGAAGGCGATGAGATTGAACGGCATGGGCGCGGACTGGGCCTTCCACAGCCCTTCCATGGCCGCGAGCTTCGTCGGCTGCACCCGCGCGGCGACGAAGCCCAATGCATCCCCGAGCGTGATCACGCCGATGGTCGCCAGCACGCCGAACAGCGCGGCCATGCGCAACGAGCGTTTGGCCAAGGGCACGTGGCGCTTGCGCAGCAGATAAAAGGCGCTGACGCCGGTGACGAACACCGCCGCCGTCACGTAACCGGCGATGCTCGTGTGCACGAACTTCGACTGCACGTCGGGACTGAAGATGAGCTTCTGAAAGCTGGTCAGTTGCATGCGCATCGTGAGCGGGTCGAAGGTCGCGCCCACGGGATCCTGCATGAAGCCGTTGGCCACCAGAATCCAAAGCGCCGAGAGATTCGACCCGAATGCGACCAGCCAGGTGACGGCCAGGTGCTGGCCCCTGGACAAGCGTTCCCAGCCGAACACCATCAGACCGACAAAGGTCGATTCCATGAAGAAGGCCATCAATCCCTCGATGGCGAGCGGCGCGCCGAAGATGTCGCCGACGAAGCTGGAGTAGAACGACCAGTTGGTACCGAACTGAAACTCCATGGTCAGGCCCGTGGCCACGCCCAGCGCGAAGTTGATCATGAACAACTTGCCCCAGAACTGCGCCATCTGCCTGTAGATCGGCTTGCCGGTCGTGACGTACACGGTCTCCATCGCGGCGAGCAGAAAGCTCAGGCCCAGGGTGAGCGGTACGAACAGGAAGTGATACAGCGCGGTAGATGCAAACTGCACGCGAGACAGATCGACCACGGTTCCGTTGATCATGACTCTGACCCTCGACTCGTGTCGCCCAAGCACCCCCCCGCCGCGGGAGGCGCACCTGATCAAGCGCTGCGCCGGACCCGGGCAATCCCGCGCCGGAGCCGCCCAATCGCTCCATAATGACACCGGTCGGCCCGTGTGGCGGCATCGACCCGAGAGATCCGGATCCGGAGCCGGCGCGGCCGCCGCGTCATGGCGCAGGAGGCAAGAGTAGTACACTGGCGCGCCGGCGGAAAATGCGAACCGCCGCAGCCGGGCCGCGGGAAAGCGCCGGCGTGCGCTCGGCCTACGCTGCGCCGCCAGCAAGTGCTTGAAAGCAGGCGGGTTCTCCCGGAGAATCCTCCGGGCCCGCAAATCCCTTCCATGAGGCGCCCCGCGGCTCGATCCGGCATCGGGCACCGCGGCCCCGGTCAGCTGATGAACGACACGTCCACCGAGACCGATACGCTCGAGCAGCTTCTGGCGCGCACCGCAATGGGCGACCGTGCCGCATTTGCCCGGCTCTATCAGCAAACCGCGCCACGCCTGTTTGGCCTGTGCGTGCGGCTGCTGCGGGAGCGCAGTGAGGCCGAAGACGTGCTGCAGGAGGCATTCGTCTCGGTCTGGCGCCGCGCGAATCGCTACAACCCCTCCCTGGGCGGCGCGAACACGTGGCTCACCGCCGTGGTCCGCAATCGGGCGATCGACCGGTTGCGCCAGAGGCGCGAAACGACCAACACCGATCCGCTGGAGTTCGAGCGGCTGCCCGACGCGAGCCACGGGCCCGACGCGCGCGCCATGGCGAGCGCGGACTATCTGCGGCTGGAGCGTTGCCTCGAGCAGCTCGATCCCAAATACAGCCGTTCGGTGCGTGCAGCTTTCTTTACGGGAGCAACGTATAAGGAGCTGGCGGAACGCGGCCAAGTGCCGCTCGCCACCCTGAAGAGCTGGATCCGCCGCGCCCTGCTGCAACTGCGCACCTGCCTCGAGACATGAACACTCCCACCGACGACGACAAGGGCGACCTGCGCTACGCCGAGTACGTGCTCGGCGTGCTGGACGCCGATGCGCGCGCCGCGGTGGAACGGGAGCTGGCCGCGAGCCCGCAAGCCGCCGCGGACGAGGCGCAATGGCGCCAGCGTCTGTTGCCGCTCGCCGAAGAAGTCGGCCCCGAGACGCCCCCGCCGCAACTCTGGGCGCGGATCCGCGCGACACTCGAATTCGACGCGCCCGCCCGCGCCGCGGACGCGCGCGGCGGCTGGTGGGAAAACGTCCGGCTCTGGCACTGGCTGACATTCGGTTCCGGCGCGCTGCTCGCCGCCGCATGTGCCGCTCTGCTGGTCATGGCCACCCACCGCCCGCCCACCCCGCCGATCCCGTATATGGCCGCCACCCTCATGGAGACCAACGGGCAGGTCGGCTGGACCGCAACCATGGACGTCGGCAAGGCGCGGATGATCGTGGTGCCGGCGGCGCCGCAGGCGGTGCGCGCCGGCCACACGCCGGAGCTGTGGCTGATCCCGCAGGGCGCGCGTCCCATTGCCGTCGGCCTGATCTCGATCCACGCGCCCATGACGCTCGCGCTCAGCGCGAGCCTGGTTGCCCGCCTCGGGCCGACCGCCCGGCTCGCCGTATCCATCGAGCCGCGGGGCGGCTCACCCACCGGGCAACCCACCGGGCCGGTCGTCGCCGCCGGCGCCATCGGCGCCGCACCGGCCTCGGCGCTGCGCCTCGTGGGCACCCCGCAACGCCCCGCCTGAGGCGGCCCCCGCCCCTGACCCAAACGGCCGAGCAGGCGCCTGCATCCAAACGGGCGCCCGCACCGTATAGAGCACCACCGTCACCGCTGGTGCCCTACCGTGAGCCGTCCGCACACCGCCATTGCGCAAACCAGCCCGAAGCCGCCGTCCGCGTTGCGCACGCTGAGGCACTGGTTCGACAGCGGCGACCGCGGCGCGCCGCTGGACCCCCGGAGCGCCGATCGCATCGACTGGCTGCGCGCCGCGCCGTTTCTCGTTCTGCATCTGGCCTGCCTCGGGGCCCTCTGGACCGGGGTATCGGCGACGGCGCTCATCGTGGCCGCCGTGCTGTACGCGGCGCGCATGTTCGCGCTCACCGGCTTCTATCACCGCGGGTTTTCGCACCGCACGTTCCGCGCCTCGCGCCCGGTGCAGCTGGTGTTCGCTGTGATCGGCGCGGCCTGCGTGCAGCGTGGACCGCTGTGGTGGGCGGCGCATCATCGCAATCATCACCGCAACGCCGACACGCCGCTCGATCCGCACTCCCCGCGGATCCACGGCTTCATCTGCAGCCACATGGGATGGTTCCTCACCCGGCGCGCGTTCCGCACCGATCTCGCCCGCGTGCAGGATCTGGCCCGGTATCCGGAGCTGCGTTGGCTCGATCGCTACGACGTCGCAGTGCCCTTGCTGCTCGCGGCGGCGATGTACGCCCTCGGCGGCGTGCTGCATCGCTTCGCGCCGCGGCTCGGCACCGACGGTCCCCAGCTCCTGGTGTGGGGCTTCTGCATCTCCACGGTGGCGCTGTTCCACGCCACCGTCACCATCAACTCGCTGGCGCACCGCTGGGGCTCCCGCCGCTTCCCAACCTGCGACGACAGCCGTAATAACTTCCTGCTCGCGCTGCTGACCTTCGGCGAGGGGTGGCACAACAACCATCACCGTTTCCCCGGCACCGCGCGCCAGGGCTTTCGCTGGTGGGAGATCGATCTGACCTGGTATGGGCTGCGCCTGCTCGCCGCCCTCGGGCTGATCAGTGGCTTGAAGCCGCTGCCGGCGCGCGTTCTGGCGGCCGCGAGGCGCTGACGCCGTGCGCATCGCGGTCATCGGCTCCGGCATCGGCGGCCTCGCCTCGAGCTGGCTGCTCTCGCGCCTGCACGAGGTCACCCTGTTCGAGGCGAACGACTATCTCGGCGGCCACACGCACACGCACCGGGTGCGCCTGGGCGGGCGTGATTACGCGGTCGATTCCGGCTTCATCGTGTTCAACCCGCGCCACTATCCGCTGTTCACGGCGCTGCTCGCCGAGCTCGGGGTTGCATCGCGGCCGACCACCATGAGCTTTTCGGTGCGCAACGAGGCCAGCGGACTGGAATACAACGCAACGAGCCTCAACACGCTCTTCTGTCAGCGGCGCAACCTGCTCGCGCCGCGCTTCCTCGGCATGATCCGCGACCTGCTGCGCTTCTATCGCGAGGCGCCACGCCTGCTCGCGGGCGACGCCCCGGGGCCGACGCTCGGTGAGTACCTGACCGAGGGCCGATATGGCGCGGCATTCCGCGACGATCATCTCGTACCGATGGCCTCGGCGCTGTGGTCCGCGCCGCCGGCGCGGATCCTCTCCTTCCCCGCGCGCTTCCTGGTGCAGTTCATGGCGAACCACCAGATGCTGAGCGCACGCGGCCGCCCCGAATGGCGCGTCGTGAGCGGCGGCTCGGCCAGTTACGTAGGCGCGCTGCGGGCCCGCTGGCCCGTACGCGAGCGCCTCGGCTGCCCGGTCCACTCGGTACGCCGCGATGCCCGCGCGGTGAGCGTCGCCCACGCCGGCGGCGCCGAGCGCTTCGATCACGTAGTGCTGGCCTGCCACAGCGATCAGGCCCTGGCGCTGCTGGCGGACGCGAGCGCCGCGGAGCGCGCCGTGCTCGGCGCGATCGCCTATCAGGCGAATGAAGCGGTGCTGCACACCGACACGTCGATGTTGCCGCGACGGCCCGAGGCATGGGCGGCATGGAACGCCTTCGTGCCGCGCGATCCGGACGCGCCCTGCACGGTGAGCTACTGCATGAGCCTGCTGCAGGGCTTGGACTCACCCGCGCCGCTCATCGTCACCCTCAATCGCACCGCGGCGATCGACCCGGCCAAGATACTGCGCACCATGCGCTACGCGCACCCCGTGCACACCCATGAGGCGCTCGACGCGCAGCGGCGGCGGGGCGAGATCCAGGGCGTCAACCGCACCTGGTTCGCCGGCGCCTACTGGGGCTGGGGCTTTCACGAAGACGGCATGCGCAGCGCAACCGCCGTGGCGGCGGCGCTCGATGCGCGCTGCGTCCAACCGTCGCGGCGCCAGGCGGCCGCATGAGCCGCGCCGTCACGCTCAACAGCGCGATATACGAGGGCTCCGTGCGGCACTGGCGGCTGTCGCCCCGGCGGCACGCGTTCAGCTACCGCATCGCGCAGTTGTGCCTCGATCTCGACGAGCTCGAACAGGTCTTCGCCGGGCGCCTGCTGTGGTCGGTCGACCGGCGCAACCTCGCGGAATTCCGCCGCGGCGACTACCTGGCGCCGGCGACGCTGCCACTGGCCGAGGCGGCGCGCACCCTGGTGCAGCGTCATGTCGGGGTTCGGCCCCGCGGCGCGGTGCGGCTGCTGACCCATCTGCGCTATGGCGGATACGTTTTCAATCCGGTCAGCTTCTACTACTGTCACGACACCGGCGGCGCGCTCGTGGCGATCATCGCCGCCATCACCAATACGCCATGGAACGAGCGGCACGCCTACGTGCTGCCCGTGGCGGAGGCGCAGCGCAGTGGCCCGCTGTGGGAATGGGAGCTCGACAAAACCTTCCACGTCTCGCCATTCCTGCCGCTCGATCGCCGCTACCGGTGGCGGTTCAGCGCGCCCGGCGAACGGCTGCGTGTGCACATGTCGGTCAGACGCGGCGAGCGGCCCGAGCTCGAGGCGAATCTCGATCTGCGCCGCCGGCCGCTCACGGACGCGAATCTTGCGCGCGTGCTGTGGCGTTACCCGCTGATGTGCACCCAGGTGATCGGCGCGATTTATTGGCAGGCGCTGCGCCTTTGGCTGAAGCGGGTACCGCGCCACGACCATCCACACGGCTGAAGACCGTTGCGGGGATACACATGAATACGACCGTCAGCCCGATGACGCGGCCGCGCGCCGCGACACTGGATCGCTTTTTGCGCGCACGTCTGCTGTCGCGTCTCACCAGGCTGGAGCACGGCCGGCTCGAGCTGCGCGACGCCGCCGGAACCGTCGCGCTCGGCGCAGCCGATCCCGGGGTGCGGCTCGAGGTGTCGGATCCGGCTTTCTACCGCGCGGTGGCGGCCGGCGGCAGCGTCGGAGCCGCGGAAAGCTACAGGGACGGGATGTGGCGCTGCTCGGCGCCCGGGCTCGATGGATCGGATGCGCTGGTGGCGCTGGTCAGACTCCTGATACGCAACCGGGCCCTGCTCGACGGTCTCGAATCCGGTTGGGCGAGCCTCGCCGGCGTCCTGCGCCGCGCGTGGCACGCGACACGAAGCAACTCCCGGGCCGGCAGCCGGCGCAACATCGCGGCGCACTATGACCTGAGCAACGCGTTCTTCGCGCTCTTTCTGTCGTCGGACCTGATGTATTCCTCGGCGCTGTGGCGCAAGGATGCGGATACGCTCGAAACCGCTTCGGCGCGCAAGCTCGAGGCGGTCTGCCGCAGACTCGCGCTCAGCAGCTCCGATCACGTGCTGGAGATCGGCACCGGCTGGGGCGGCTTCGCGCTGCACGCGGCGCGCCACCATGGCTGCCGAGTCACCACCACGACGATCTCGCGCCGGCAATATGAGTTTGCGCGCGAGCGGGTCCGCGCCGCCGGACTGGACCGCCGCATCGAGCTGCGCCTCGAGGACTACCGCGACCTCGGCGGCCGCTTCGACAAGCTCGTATCGATAGAAATGATCGAGGCGATCGGCGCCGATCACCTCGAGGAGTACTTCGCGACGATTTCCCGCCTGCTGAGCCCGCACGGCGCGGCGCTGTTGCAGTCGATCACCATCGAGGATCACCGCTATCGGCAGGCGCTGAAGTCGGTGGACTTCATCAAGCGCCATGTGTTTCCCGGCAGCTTCATCCCCTCGGTGAGCGCCATGATGGCGGCCAAGACACGCGCCAGCGATCTGGCCCTGGTCGCCCTCGATGACTTCGGGGACTCGTATGCGCGCACCCTCGAGGCGTGGCGCCGGCGCTTCATGGCGCGACTCGCCGACGTGCGCGCCCTCGGCTTCGATGAGGGGTTCATCCGGCTGTGGGAATTCTATCTGGCGTATTGCGAGGGCGGCTTTCGCGAGCGCGCGCTCGGGGTGGCGCATCTGCTGCTGGTGAAGCCCCGGTGGCGTCACGGGGCAGGGGGGGCGGACGCGTGGCTGCCCTGCTGACCTTCGTCGCGTACGAGGTCGTGTGGTTCGCCGCGGTGATCGGCGCCGGCCACGGTAGTGTCTGGCCGGGCGTGGGCGCGGCGCCCGTGTTCGCCGGCTGGCGCCTGCGCGCCTCGGCGCACCCCCGGGTGGAGACTCGATTGCTGGCCGCGGCGTTCCTGATCGGCGCCATACTCGAGACCTGCTGGGTGCGTGCCGGCCTGATTCGTTACGCGGCAGCCTGGCCGCTCGCCTCATCGCCGGCATGGCTGCTCGCACTCTGGGCCACCTTCGGCCTGACGATCGTGCCCTTGTTCGGCTATCTGCGGACCCGCCCGTGGCTGGCGGCAACTCTGGGCGCCGTCGGGGGGCCGCTGTCCTACTCGGCGGCCGCGCGCGGCTGGCATGCCGTGTACTTTCCCTCGCGACCGTGGCCGTCGCTGCTCGTCCTCGGGCTCGGCTGGGCGCTCGCCCTGCCGGTCCTGAGCCTGCTGGCCCGCCGCTGGCTCGCCGCCGAAGCCCTCCGGAGCGCCCCGTGAGCCCGGCTAGCGTCCTCGGCCTGCTCTGGCTGCTCGCGGCCGCGGTCATGTTCGCAGGCTGGCTCCGCCAGCGCCGTCACCACAATGCCGGCCTGGTCGATGTGTTGTGGGCCGCGCTGCTGGCGCTGTGCGCCGGGGTGTTGGCCGCGACGGGCGCCGGCGCGGGTGCGCCGCGCCTGTTGCTGGCGGTGCTCGGCGGAGGCTGGGCGATCCGTCTCGGGGCGCACCTCGGCGCCCGTGTGAGCCGCGAGCCGGAGGATGGTCGCTATCAGGCGCTGCGCGATCGCTGGCGGGACGATCAACGCCGCTGGTTCATATTTTTCCAATGTCAGGCGCTGTCGGTGCCGTGGTTCGCTCTGCCCTTCGCCGCCGTGGCGGGCAACCGCCATCCGCACACGGTGTGGCTCGCCGCCGGAACCGTGATCTGGCTCGTGGGCGTGCTCGGAGAATCTCTGGCCGACCGGCAGCTCGCGCGCTTCCGCGCGGTGCCCGCGCATCGTGGCCGCGCCTGCCGCACGGGCCTGTGGCGTTACTCGCGCCACCCCAACTATTTCTTCGAGTGGCTGCACTGGTTCGCGTACGCCGCATGGTCGGTCGGCTCACGCCTCGCGCCGCTGGCCTGGCTGGGACCGGTGACGATGTTCGTGTTCCTGCGCTATCTCAGCGGTGTCCCGTGGACCGAGCAGCAGGCGCTGCGCTCGCGGGGCGAGGACTATCGGGATTACCAGCGCAGCACATCACTCTTCTTTCCATGGTTCCCGCACCGGCCACGACCAGGAGCCGACCGATGAGCACGATATCGACGCACGCCGAGGAGCTCGACGCCGGGCGCCCCGCCCGGGGACTACTCGGACTCGCCGAGCGTGGGCTGCTGCCCGACGCGCTGGTGCGCCTCGGCATCCGCCGCCTTTGCGCCGAACGCCTGCGCGCCGAGCGCCGCGGCGGCATCGCGGCGCAGGCCGAGCGCTTCGCCGAGCGCATCGATTCGCTGCGCGCCGCGCCGGTTGCCCTGCACACCGAAACAGCCAACGCCCAGCACTACGAACTGCCGCCGGCGTTCTTCGAGTCGTGCCTGGGACCCCGTCTGAAGTACTCCTGCTGCTATTTCCCGAGCGGCCTGGAGACCCTGGCGCAGGCCGAGGAGGCGATGCTCGAGCTGTACGGACAACGGGCCGATCTCGCCGACGGCCAGCAGATCCTCGAGCTCGGCTGCGGTTGGGGATCGCTCACCCTGTGGATGGCGGGCCGATTTCCGCGCGCCCAGATCCTGGCGGTTTCCAACTCGAACGGCCAGCGCCGTTACATCGAGGCACAGTGCCGGGAACGCCGCCTCACCAACGTGCACGTCCTGACGCGCGACGTGAATCATTTGCGCCTCGATCCGGCCTGCTTCGACCGCTGCGTATCCGTCGAGATGTTCGAGCACGTGCGCAACTACGCGACCCTGATGCGGCGCATCGCCGGCTGGCTCAAGCCGGGCGGCAAGCTGTTTACCCACGTGTTCGCGCACCGGACACTGATGTATCCATTCGACACGGTCGGCGCGGACAACTGGATGGGGCGGCATTTCTTCACCGGCGGATTGATGCCCTCGGCCGAGACCCTGCTGCACTTCCAGGACGATCTCGCTCTCGAGCGCCGCTGGTTGATCGACGGCACACATTACCGGCGCACCGCCGATCTGTGGCTCGCGCACCAGGATGAGCGGCGCGGTCGGGTCCTCGCGGTGCTCGGCGAAGCCTACGGCGCGAACGCGCGACTGTGGTTCGAGCGCTGGCGTCTCTTCTGGATGGCGTGCGCGGAGCTGTTCGGCTATGCGCACGGCACCGAATGGCTGATCGCCCACTATCGGTTCACACGGCCATGACCGCGCGCGTGTCGCGATCGTGCCGCTCGGCGGTGTGAGCGGGGCCGCATGCCGGACGTGCGCGTCCGCCCAACCGCCAATCGCGCCGCTCGCCCCCATCGGTCTGTCCCGCTCCAGGGGCCGGAACCGACCGGGCCACGCGCCCGCGACGGGAGGCTGCGCCTTTGACGCCGGCGTGAGCTGTGCCTGTTCTGGAAGATTTGCCTCTCTTGGGGTAGCGTACCGGCTCGACTTGGCGACACGGGGACCACCGTGAAGAAATCCTCGCTTGCATTGTTGTGTGCCGGTTTGCTCGCCGCGGCGGGGCTCGTCGCCTGCAGCTCCTCGAACGCCGCCTGGCAGAAGGCCTCGGCGCAGGGCACGATCGCCGCCTACCGCGGCTTCATCCGGCTGCATCCCGAGGATTCGCGGGTGCAACAGGCGCGCAATCGCATCGATGCGCTGGAGGATGCCCGCGCCTGGCGGGCGGCCAAGAGGGCCGGTACCGAGCCGGCCTATCGGCAATACCTGGCGCGATACCCGGCCGGCGCATACACGGCCCAGGCGCAGGACGCGATCACCGCCCTCAAGGAGTCGAGCGCGTGGCGCACCGCGCGCACCGCCGGCACGATAACGTCCTACCGGGCGTTCCTGCAGACGTTCCCCGGCGCCCCCGAGGCCAGCCAGGCCCAGGCGCGGCTCGACAAGCTGGCCGGCTACCAGGCGCAGCTCGGCAGCTACCGCACGGCGAGCGCCGCCAATGCGGCCGCCCGGCGCCTCAAGACGCGCTTCGGGAGCCTGCTCGGGACGATCCGGGTCGTCCCGCCCGGCGGCGCCGTAAAAGTCACGACGGTACGCTCCGAGCAGATGAGCCGGCCGGCGGCGCTGGCGCTGTGCGCCAAGCTGCGGCGGGCTGGGCAGGGATGCTCGGTGGTCCCGATCCCGTCGAGCTCGAGCGGCGTGACGCTCTCCGGCCTGTAGCTCAATCGTGGTCGGACGCGGCTCGGTGCAGCGGCGCGACCCGCCCGCCGGCGGCCAGTAGAAGACGGATGGTGTCGAGGTACTGGCCCTGCTCGGCGTCGAGCAGGCCGAGCTGGGCGCGCTCGCGTTGACGCTCCGCATCGAGGACGGGCAAGAGGCCTGTGTTGCCGGCGAGGTAGCTCTCCCGTTCGAGGACCAGGCGTTTGCGGGACAAGGACAGCGCGCGCGCCTGCGCGGCGCGCAGCTGCGCGTCGTGCTGCAGTGCATCGAGCGCATCGGCCACCTGCCGGAAGGCGTTCACGACCACCTGTCGATACAGGTCGGCTCGCTCGTGCAGCACATCCAGCGCCGCTCGACGCTCGGCATGCAGCCGACCGCCCTCGAACAACGGTGCGGTCAGACCGGCGATCAGCGACCAGGCGGCCGAGCTGGCATTGAACAGCTGGCCCGGCTGCAGCCCTTGCTGCCCCAGCGAGGTGGAAAGCTCGATCTGCGGATAGAGATTCGCCGTGGCCACCCCCACGGCCGCGGTGGCGGCACGCAGCTCGGCCCGCGCGGCAAGGATATCCGGCCGGCGGCGCAGCAGCCGCGACGGCACCGTCACCGGCACACGACGCGGCAATGTCAGCTCGCCCAGCGTCGGGTCCGGCTGGCGCCAATCTGCCGGTGCGCGGCCCAACAGCGCCGCGAGCGCGTGACGCGCCACGGCCAGTTGCTGATACAGCGGGGGCAGCAGCGTCGCATCGCCGGCGAGCTGGGTCTTGGCGGCGAGCACATCCAGCCGTGGCACCGAGCCCGCCGAGACCGCCTCGCGCACGAGCTCGACGTTGGTCCGATCCGCGCGCAGCAGACCGTTCACCGCATGGATCCGGGCCTGGGTCGAGGCGATCATCACCGCCTGCGCGGCCACCTCCCCACTCAGAACGAGCCGCGTCGCCGCCAGCTCGCAGCGCCGGTATCGCTCGAGCGAGCGCCGCTCCTCGATGCGCTCGCGCGTGGCGCCCACGTAATCGAGGTCGTACGCGACACTGATGCCCGCCTCGAAATAGGTGAATGGGGGGAAATGCTCGGGCCCCAGAAACGCCGCGCCATATTTCTTCCGTCCGGCGCCCAGGCTCCCATCGATCTGCGGATAACGGGCAGCGCCGGCGATTGCAACACCCTCGCGCGCCTCGGCCAGCGCCTGCGCCGCAGCGGCGACGTCGTGATTGTCGGCCAGCGCCCGCGTGATGAGCGCGTCGAGCTGCGGCGAGTGGAACAGGCGCCACCACCGCCCGGCCGCGCCCGCCCCGACAATCGTCCGCTGGCGATACCGCGCCGGTACCGCGGTCTCGCCCGCCGCTCCCTGCGCGGGCGGCCGGTAGTGCGGCGGCGTGGGCACGCGCGGACGCCGATACACCGGACCGACCGCGCAGCCGGCGAACAGCAGCGCCGTGAGCGCCAGCGCATGACGCCAGCCGATGTGTCCGCGGTTTCGCGATCGTTTCATGCGCTCACTCCATCACCACCGTTTCCTCGCTGGCGCGGGCCCTGCGCGGCCGCAACAGCAGCACCAGGGGAATGATCGCCAGGGTCATCAGACTCATCAGCTTGAAGTCGTCGTTGTAGGCGATCATGGTCGCCTGCTGCGTCACCGCCTCGTTGAGCGCCGAGAGGCCGAAGACCGAAGTGAAGCTGAACGGCGCGTGCAGCTGCAGCTGACCCCCATACGGCACGATGTGCGCCACCAGGCTCTCGTGCACGACCTGAGTATTGTAGGTCAGCAGCGCGCTCGTACCCGCAATGCCGATGCTGCTGCCGACGTTGCGCAGCAGATTGAAGATCGATGTGCCTTCGGAGCGCTGGTGGCGACTCAATGTACCGAATGCCACGGTCGTGATGGTGACGTAGGTGAGGCCGATGCCCAAGCCCTGAACGAAGGTCTCGCCCCAGATCAACATCTGGGGTATCTGCATGGAGAAGTCATTGGCCATGCTCCACAGCGAGCCCGCGGCGATCGCCAATCCGACCGCGATCAACACCCGAGAATCGACGCGCCCGATCAACCGACCGCCGAGAAACATGGCGAGGAAGCTGCCGGCGCCGCGCGGCGCCATGGCGATACCGGCCGTGAGCACCGGATAGCCGAGCACGTTCTCCATCAGCGGCGGCAGCAGCGCGAGCGTGGCGAACAGCACCATGCTGATGACCAGCATCAGTATGTTGCCCACGGTGAAATTGCGGTCGCGGAACAGCTTTGGACTGACGAAGGGCTCACGCGTGGTCCACGTATGCACCAGGAACCAGTACAGACCGAGCAACGCGACGGCCGCTTCGATCCAGATCTCCATCGAGCCGAACCAGTCCTTGAGCGAGCCGCGGTCGAGAACGATCTGCAGCGCCCCGACCGCCAGGCTCAGGGCGGCGAAGCCGAAGAAGTCGAATGAGGAGCGCCGCCTGGTGGTCTCGCGCAGGTATGCGACGATGAGTATCGCCGCGAGAATGCCGAACGGCACATTGATGTAGAACACCCAACGCCAGCTGTAATTGTCGGTGAGCCAACCGCCGAGCACCGGCGCCAGCATCGGTCCCAACACCACCCCCTGGCCCCACAGCGCCATCGCGCGGCCGTGACGCTCGGGAGGATTGATGTCGAGCAACACCGCCTGCGACAGCGGCACGAGTCCGGCGCTGAACCCGCCTTGCAGCAGCCTGAACAGCACGATCTGATCGATCGAGCGCGCCAGACCGCACAGCGCGGAACAGATCGTGAAGCCGATGACGGACACCAGCAGAACCTTCTTGCGCCCGAAACGGACGGCGAGCCAGCCCGACAGCGGCGTGACGATCGCCGCGGCGACGATGTACGAGGTGAGCACCCAGTCCATCTGCACGAGGGTCGCACCCATGCTGCCGCCGATGTGCGGCAGCGCGACGTTGGCAATCGTGATATCGATTGACTGCAGGACGGTCGCGAGCGTCACCGCGATGGTGATCGGAATGCGATGCGGATGGGCGCTGTCGGCAGTGTGATCCATGTTGACGGGAAGGCCGCTCGGTCCTTCGACTCAGCCGCGCGCGCGGTGCGCGCCAGGGCCGGACTGCGTGTCGATCGTCACCTCGGCGCTCAGTCCCGAGCGCACCGGCGGCGGCGGCCCCATCAGCCGCAGCCGCACGTCGAGGCGCTGCACCACCTTGACCCAATTGCCGGTGGCGTTCTGCGGCGGCAATATCGCGAACTGCGCGCCGGTGCCGGGCGTGATGCTGGCCACGACCGCATGGAAGGTCCGGCCCGGATAGTCATCGATGGTCACCGTGGCCTTCTCGCCCGGACGGACGTTGGTGAGAACGTCTTCCTTGTAGTCCGCCGCGATCCACTCGTCCTGCGTCGAGACCAGCACGAAGGCCTTGGTGGCAAGCGGCAGGTAATCACCCACCTGCAGGTGCTGCACTTCCGTCACGATGCCGGCCATGGGAGCGCGCACGGTGGTATAGGAGAGCTCGAGCAAGGCGTGATTGAGCGCGGCCTGCGCCTCGGCGACCTGCGGGTGCCGATCCAGGGGAATGTCGGGACTGCCGCCGAGCCGGGCGAGCACCGCCTGGATCCGCTGCCGGGCGCCCGAAACCGCCTGGCGCGACTGCTGCAGGACCAGCTGCGCGCGGTCGAATTGGGATTTCGAGGAGACGCCGATCTTGAGCAGTCGCACCTGGCGGCGATATTCCTGCTGCGCGTAGGCCAGCCGGCTCCGGTCGGAGGCGAGCGCGGCCTGATCGGCCCGGTCATCGGCTTCGAGCGATTCGACGGCGAGCCGCGCGGCGGCGAGGCGCGCACGCGCGGCCTGTTCGGCAATCAGGAACGGCCGGTCATCGAGCCGAAAGAGCACCTCTCCGCGCCGCACCCGCTCGTTGTCGTGCACGTAGCGGGCGACCACGCGGCCCGGGACATCGGCACTGACGGCCACCTGCGCCGCCCGCAGATAGGCATCCTCGGTCGACACATAACGGCCGCTGTTGAGGTAGAAATAAAGAGCGGCCGCGATCGCCAGCAGCGGCACGCCCCACAGCAACAGGGGACGCAAGCGCGCGCCGAGCGGGCGCGCCGCCGGATCCGCCGCCGACACCGCCTCGCCGTCCTGCACTGAATCATTCATCGCTCACTCCTCGTGGCCTTGCGGCCGGTACCGGCGCCGTCCGCCGAGTCCGCCGGCAGGGGCGGCAGCGCGTTCAGGTTCGCATGCACGCGCTCCAGCAGCGCCACGAGCTGCGCGCGCTCCTCGCCCGACAGACCCTGCAACATCTCCGCCCGCGTCTCGCCGATGAGCTGCCAGATCTGCTCGAGCACGGTTCCCGCCGCGGCGGTCAGCCAAATCGTGTGTGCGCGCCGGTCGGTCGGGTCGAAACGACGCTGCACCCAGCCGTCCGCCTCCATGCGATCGAGGATGCGCACGAGGGTCATCGGATCGAGCTCCGCCAGCTCGGCCAGGCGCTTCTGGCTCACGCCTTCGTTGTCCTGCAGGAGAATCAGCACCCGGCATTGCGGCAGGGTGAGCGCGAACCGCTGCGCCCGCTCCTCGAAGCGGCGCGTATACCGGCGGCTGACGTCCTTCAAGAGGAAGCCCAGCTGGCGAAAACGATCGGGGGTCATCTGCGGTGAATTAGGGTTAATGGTTTATTATCACGATTGCGATTATATCATGTGATAATATCTGACCACAATGCCGCCGGGACGAGAGCGCCGGGCTCCGCGTTGCGGGTCGGCGACTCCGCGGCGCTTGACACTGTGCCGATACGGGACGCGGGGGCGCCCCGCGCAGCAGCGGCTGCACCGGCTGGTGGACCTCGAGGGCGCCGAACATTGGTCTGTCACACGGCGAACCCGATCGGCGGCACGTACAATGGCGGCAGGAAAATCGCGCCGCAGGAGCGCGCCATGGCGAACGGCTGGGCCGGCGACGGCGCCGTGAATGAACAAATCGACGCGACCGTGACGGACGGCGTCAGGCGGGCCCGCAGCCGCCTGCCGCAGGGGGCGGGTCTGACCCACTGCGCGGAATGCGGCGAGCCCATTGCGCCGGAGCGCCGCCGGGCCCTCCCGGGTGTGCGCCTCTGTCTCGCCTGCCAGAGGCTCGCCGACCGCGACAACCCGGGCTCCAGCGGTTACAACCGCCGCGCCAGCAAGGACAGTCAACTGCGTTGAGCGCCTCGCGCGCACCGCCGCGGTCACGCTCCGGGTGATGTTTCATTCGCCTCGGCGAGCGCCGAAACCGCAGGGACGTCATCGCTCGAGCCGCTGCCGCGCCCCAAGCTGCGACGCGCGGACCTCGGCGGACTTCAGCTACGCAGATCCCGCTTCTTCTGCTCGAACTCCTCGCTGCCGATCTCGCCCCGCGCATAGCGCTCCTCGAGAATCGCCTGCGCCCTCTTGCGGTGCCGCGAGTGCTGCACGGACGAACTCTGCCGCCGGACCAGTCCCAGCGCCAGCGCCACAACCGCCGCCACAACGAGAACCCAGAACAGACCCATATACACGCCCATGCCCCACCAGAGCCCACTCATCATCTGATTACCCCACATCGCACGACCTCCACTGGGCGACCGGCCGCCTGACGCACACCGCGGAACGAATCCGCGCCGTGCCGCGCGTCCCGCGGATCAAGTGGAGCACCGCCCGCGGCGTGCGGCCATACGGAATTGTCACATCAGCGGGCATCGCGACGAACATCGCCGTCGCACCCTCGCTGCGCAGACGCTCGGCTTCAGGCGCGAGTGTTCCGGGCGGCACCCGCAGACTCTCCAGCAGCGCCGCCTTGCCCACCGCCACTGCGCGGCCGGCCACCGTCCCGAGCACGCCTCCACCCGTCACCGAGTGAACGTCCGCAACCGCTTGCAGCGAATACCTCC
Source organism: Steroidobacteraceae bacterium (assembly GCA_027456605.1). Classification (GTDB taxonomy): domain Bacteria; phylum Pseudomonadota; class Gammaproteobacteria; order Steroidobacterales; family Steroidobacteraceae; genus 13-2-20CM-66-19. The sequence goes on from DAIDUQ010000065.1 coordinate 62,056, forward strand.
GCTCGCGTGCGGCGCCGGCAACGGACGGGCGGCCGAATCCAGGAAGCCCGGCGCGCGCCGATCCCGGCTGAAGACCCGGTCGCGGGACATTCCGCGCCGGAAGTCTCCATCATGGGGCGCGCAGCGACGCCTCGAGCGCATCCATCAGACCCGCAATCTCCCCAGCGGTCGTGTAGTGCACGAATGAAATGCGCGCGACACCCCTGTGCGGATCGACATTCATTGCCTGCAGCAGGCGCACGGCATAGAACCCGCCATACCCGATCATGAATCCGCGGCGCGCGAGCCGCTCGCCGAGCTCCCGGGGCGTGACGCAACGCGGCACGAATGCGACCGTCGCGGCGCGCTCGGCCGCCTGGGCGGGGCCGAGCAGCCGGATGTCCGTCCGGCGCCCGAGGAACTCGAGCAGAGTCGACAGCAACGGCAGCTCGACCGCGCGCAGTGCCTCGCGCACGCGCCGCGGCCGCTGCGCGGGCGTCCCACCCGGATGATGGCGCGCGTCGAGCAGATCGAAGTACTCGGCAATTCCGCGCGAGGCCGCCACTTGCGCGTGATCCGCGCCGGCCGGCGTCAGACGCTTGAAGGGCTCGTGACTGTTGAAGTAGTGACCCTCGTTGCCGAGCTGCTCGAGCAGTCGCGGGCCGAGCACCATGACACCCTGATGCGGCCCAAACGTCTTGTACAGCGAAAACAGATAGATGTCCGCGCCCAGCGCGCGGACCTCCGGCAGACCGTGCGGCGCCGAGGACACTCCGTCGACCACTGTGAGCGCCCCGACCGTGCGCGCCCTCGCGGTAATGTCCCTGACCGGATTGTTGTGTCCGACGATGTTTGAGACATGCGGGAACGCCAGCAGCCGCGTACGGCGCGACAGCAGGGCGTCGAGCTGGCGCACATCGAGACACCCCGTCCCGGGGTCCACCCGCCATTCCTTGACGACCGCGCCTTGGTCCGCCAGCCGCCGCCAGGCGCCGCTGTTGGCCTCGTGATCCTGATTGGTGACGATGATCTCGTCGCCGGACTTCAGCAGCGGACGAACGGCGTGCGCGAGCACGTAGGTGTTCTGCGAGGTCGAGGGCCCGAACTGCACCTCGCCGGCCGGAACCCCCAGGTACTCCCCGAGCCGCTCGCGCGCCGCCTCCATCCATTGGGCGGCTTCCACCGACGCCGCGGACGCGTAGCCCGGCTGGACCTTCAAGCGGCGGTAGTATTCCTGCAGGCGCCCGATGACCGCTGCGCAGGCATACGAGCCGCCGGCGTTGTCGAAGAATGCCTGGCCCGCAAGCGTCGGCTCACTGAACGCAGGGAACTGGGCGCGGACAAAATCCGGATCGAGCGCCGATGCGGCGTGCGTCGTTTCCATACCATCCTCCCCATTTATCCCGAATCGTTGATTCATCAACCTCACATGCGCCCTCGATAGCCACGGGCGGAGTGGATTTCGAGCCGGAAGCGATGCGCCGCCGGGCAAGCCTCGAGCCCGTCGTGGCGACGAGCAAGGCGAGATTCAGGCGGCCGCCCGCGCCCCGCCGGCACCTCGCGGCCAACAGCCGTGCCCCGCGGCCCTGCGCATGCACAGGGCTCGCGGATGAAATCCCCGAGGACATTGCGCGATTGGGCATACGAACGTCCGGATCTGGACTACAGCGACTGCGCCGCGGCACGCGCCAGCGTTTCCTCCAGAGGCTCACCCGCGCCCCGCAATGCCGCAAGCTGCGCGGCCGCCCAGGTCTGCACGAGCCGTCCGGCGATCATCAGACCGACTTGGTCGGCATGGCGCTCGACGATATCGAGCGCGTGCGTGGCGAGCAGGACCGAGCTGTGGCCGGCTTCGACCCGGGCGTGCAAGTGCCGTTTCAGGCATGCCGCGCTCGAGGGATCGAGTCCGTTGAAGGCCTCGTCGAGGACGATCAGGCGTGGCGCGCCGATCAACGCCTGCAGCACCGCGAGTTTCTGCCGCGTCCCCAGCGAATAGGTGTCCACGTACTGATCGAGGAGCGGCGTGACGGCGAACCGCTCCGCCAACTCGAGCACTTCGCCGTCGATGGTCCGCGCGCCCTTCGCAGCCGCATAGACCTCCAGACACTGCCGGCCGGTGAGAAGACCGGGCAATCGCTCCGGCGCACAGGCGAAGCCGAGTTCCCGCTTGGCGTTGCGCGCCTCGGTCGCGAGCGACACGCCGCCGAGCTCGATCCGGCCCGCCCGGGGCCGCAACAGTCCCGCGACGCAGTACAGCAGCGTCGACTTGCCGCTGCCGTTGGGACCGAGCAGCACATACCACTGTCCGAGGCCGACCTCGATGCTCACCTCGCGCAGCACCGTGCGCGCGCCATAGCCGGCGCTCAAACCGCTGACACGCAGCAGCGGAGCCGCGGAACTCGCCGCGGCGCCGTTCATCCGCGCCACCGGAACACCGCCCGCTCCGCCTTGGAGCCGGTGCGCGATGCCAGCGCGCCCACGGCAACGCCGAGCCCGCCCGCCACCACGAGCCAGAGCGCGCAGTCCAGCACGGCGGCGCGCGCCGGCGCCGGACCGCCGAGCGCGTAAGTCAAGACGATCAACACGGCGCAAGCGGCGGCGGTCGCCGCCAGGGCGCGCCCACAGAGCGCAACCGCGAAGCGCACCGGCCCGAGGGAGGTCGGCGCGAGCCACCAGGATGCCGGAAACGCGGTACGCAACATCGCGCGCAGAAGGTTGAGCAAGTGCAGCATCAACAGCCAGACGAACACGGCGGCCAGGATGTGTCCGACCGGCTCGTTCATGGGTACCGCCAACAGCAACAGCCAGAGGCTGCGCGCCCGGATGTTCGGACGGTCGCCGAATCGCGCCTCGGCGAGCGGCCAGTGCCCGAGCGGAGACAACACCGCATGGGTGGCCCATCCGGACCGCGGGCGCTCGCCCAGCGAATGACGCGAGCGCCGCCGCACCCGCAGGTCGGCCCGGCCGCGCCGCGCGCGCCACTCGAGCACCGCCGCGATGGCGGCGGCAAGCGTCACGCCGATCGCGGCGCCGGCGAAGCAGACCACGATGAGGCGGGCGGGCATCCACGCCGGCAGCCGCGCAATAGCCGAGGCCAGCGCGAGCCACAGGGCCGCCGCGAGCCCGAGCGCCAGCGGCCCGCTCGCGGCGCGGACCATCGGCGACACATCGCTCGGCAGCGCGCCAAGCCAGCGGCGGTGAGCCTCACGCGCGATCCGGCGGCGTCGGCGCGCCACGAGGACCGTCGCAATCAGGGTGGAGATCGTCAGGACCAGCCACGGCTCGCGCGCCGCGGCCGCGATCGCCCGCGCGACCGCGCTCGCTCGCCCGAGCGCCACGAACGCGCCCAGCGCGAACGGCGCGGCAAGCCCGGCAAGCGGCCAGCGCCGCAGCGCATTGCGTCCGGTCAGCCACACGACGCGAGCCGACGGCCGCGCATCGAGCCACGAACCTACGGCGTCGCGCATGGCGCGCCACGCGCGAGGGACACGCCCGCGGGACAGGCCCGACCCGCGCCCGCGCCGCGCGCCCGCTCTCCAGCGCACTCGCGCGCCGGCCCGACGCGCCGGTTGGCCCGCCTCGGAGCCGAGAGGCCGGCCTGGTCACAAGCGGCGCGTTCCATTCCGGATGACTCCAACACCTCACTGCAGAATGATGGGCATCGGGACGGGCGACCCCGAGGCGTGTTCGCATTCTCCTTGCCGTAGTCTCATTCGATCGATCCAGACTGCCCGCGCAGCGGACGCCGTCGCGCGCCGCGACGGGAATTGTCCCGCGCCAGCCCGCGAAAACGCAAGCGCCGGCGGCGCCGGCAGCGTCCCGGCGACGTGCGCCCTACGGCCGGGAGGCATTGTGTTGACGCAGCGCGGGCGTGCGCTCGAGCGGATCCCGGCGCCCTCACGCGCGCCGCCGCAAACCCTCGAATCGTGCCAGGGCTCGCTTGCGCGCCTCGGCGTGCACGACGATCGGGCGCGGGTAGCTCTCGCCCAATCTGACGCCGGCTTCCTCCAACACTCTGGGCGCGGCGGTCCATGGCTCGTGGATTGCCGGCGCCGCCAGCGCCCGCAGCTCCGGAATCCATTCGCGCAGATAAGCGCCGTCCGGATCGAACCGCTGACTCTGTGCGACGGGATTGAAGATGCGGAAGTACGGCGCGGCATCGACGCCGCAGCCGCTCACCCACTGCCAGTTGAGCGCATTGTTCGCCGTGTCGGCATCGACCAGCGTGTCCCAGAACCACGTCTCGCCGCGCTGCCAGGGAATGAGCAGGTCCTTGACGAGGAACGAGCCGACGATCATCCGGACGCGATTGTGCATCCAGCCCGTCCGCCACAATTCGCGCATGCCGGCATCGACGATCGGGTATCCCGTGCGCCCGTGCCGCCACGCTTCCAGTGCGCGCGCATCGTCGCGCCACTCGAAGGCGGCGAATTCCGGGCGCAACGGCCGCACGGGCAGATCGGGGAAGTGGCGCAGCGTGTAGCGCGCGAACTCGCGCCAGCCGAGCTCGCGCAGAAAGCCCGCGCCCGTCAGCTCGGTCCGCCCCCCCGCCGATCCGCGCAGGACCGCGTGCCAGACCTGCCGCGCACTGATCTCTCCGAAACGCAGGTGCGGCGACAGGCGCGAAGTGCCCTCGAGCGCCGGGAAATCGCGTGTGCCGCGGTAGTCGGCCGACCGCTCGCGCAGGAAGGCGCGCAACCGAGCCGCGGCGCCGCGCTCCCCGGGTGTCCAGATGCTCGCGAACTGCGCGTCCCAGCCGATACGCGGCAATAGACCCCAGTCCTCGATCCGCTCGCTCGCCAGCGGCCCACCGTAGCCCGCCAATGCGCGCGGCGCGGGCAGTGGCTCGGCCGGCTCCAGGCTTTGCAGGCGATTCCAGAACGGCGTGAAGATCCGAAACGGGCCGCCGCCGCCGGTGACCAGCGCGTCCGGCTCGGCGAGCATTTCCCCGCCGCAGCGCTCATATGCGACGCCCAACCGGCTCAGCGCCGACTTCAAGGCCGCATCCGCCGCATCGACGAGCGGATCATAGGTGCGATTGCAGATGATGCGCGACGCGCCCGTCGAGACGCTCAGCTTCGCCAGCACATCGGCCGCTCGACCGCGCCGCAGGAGCAGCCTCGGCGCCTGCCCGAGATCGCGGCCGAGCGCATCGAGCGAAGCGGCCAAGGCGATCAGACTGTGGTGCAGCCACCAGCGGGCGGCGCCCCCGAGCGCGCGGCCCGCGCCCGGGCCGTCATCGAGAATGTAGAGCGGTATGACCGGCTGAGCGGATTCGCGCGCCCTGAGAAGCGCCGGATTGTCGCTCAGGCGCAGATCGCTGCGCAGCCACACCACCACGGGGCGTGCCGCCGGATCGGGCGATACGCTTGATTTGTCCATTACGATCAGCCTCGGCGAATCCGGTTTGACCCCGGACGGTGGTATCGCGCCGCAAACAGTGTGCATTAGACCGCCCGGTCCTGTCGAGCGCGGTCGCCTCTGCTATAGTGACGGCAGATTCAGCGCAAACGCCGCCGGGTTGGCGTGCACCGCACGTTCCTTCGGGGAGAACCAACGCGCATGAACAGTCAGCCGCCGCAATACAACAACACGCCCGCCGCGTTCGACCGCAGCGTCGACAACATCACGTACGGCCTGTATTCCGCCGCGGTCGTGTTCCCGGTGCTCGCCGTAGCCGCCGTGATCATCGACTACATCAAGCGGTCGGAAGTCCGCGGCACGCTTCTGGAGAGCCATTTCACCTGGCAGATCCGCACCTTCTGGTTCATGCTCCTGTGGAGCGTGATCGGCGGCCTGCTCTGCCTGATCTTCGTCGGCTGGGCGGTGCTCGCCGCCGCCGGCATCTGGTACATCTACCGCGTGGTCAAAGGCTGGCTGCGCCTCAGCGAGGGCAGGACTCCGTAACGGGGTCCGTCAGAACATCACTCCGAGCCCGGCGCCCGTGTAATTCGAGAAGCCGCCGAGGTTCCCCTGTACGCTCACGCCCTCTTCCAGATCCACTTCGAAATTGCGATTGATGAGGTACTGAATGCCGCCGTCCGCGGCGGTTCCCCAGCCCTGGTCGTATCCCGATGACGACTGCGCATAGACCTCCCCATAGAACTGGAAGCGCGGATTCCACAGCCAGGTCACCACCAGGTCGGGATTGAAGCTCGTGTAGCGCTGCCCGCCCGCCAGGGTCGGCTCGGTCTGCGACGAGACCCCCATCTGGAACGACACGCCGAGCGGACCGTTGCTGCTGTAGCTGACGATCGCATTGGCCGCGCCCCCGACCCCGTTGCTGCCGAACTGCGCGTCGCCCGAGGGGAGCGTCGCCAGCGCTTCGGCGGTCCATTGCCAATGTTGGGTCGTGCCGAGCACGTGCTTGAAGCCGATGGTCGTCGCACCGAAACCGCTCATCGCCGGCGACTGGCCACTGAAGGCCATATATTGGTAATTCGGCGGCAGCCAGACGAACTCCGACTGGTCCGGCAAGCCGAATCGTAGCTCGAGATTGGGCAGCGTATCCGCGACCCCGCCCGGCAGACCGGGCAGATTTCCGGCGGCGATGCCCGCCTCCAACACCGCCTTGCCATCCGGCACCACGCAGCTGGAATCCGCGATCGTGGGACGATCGAGCAGACCGAGCAGGCCCGAAGGACCCGCGCAGGGATTGACCACGTTGGAGGCATGCGCCGCCGGCAGACACGCTGGCGCGATCGCGGCCAGTCCCAGAAGCATCACACAACAGTGTCTTTTCAAGCGCCATCCTCCTGCGTTTGATCCTGCGCGGACGGCGGGCGCGACCAAGCGCGCGCGCCGGCCGTCTTGCCGCCTCGTCCGCGCCCGCGCGCTCAAATCACGGCCATGGGAATGCCGGCGAGGTAATCCCGCTTGCCGATCTCGACGCCGCAGTGGCGAAGAATGCCGTAGGCCGTGCTGATGTGAAAGTAAAAATTCGGCAGCACGAAATGATTGAGATAGTCCGCGGCGCGCATGCGCGCTTTGTTGTCTCGGCCGAGCGGGAATATGACCTCGCGATCCGCCGACGCGTCGATCGCGGCCGCCTGCAGCGTCTTGACGAAGGCAATCGTGCTGGCGATGCGCGCCTTGAGCTGCTCGATCGTTTGCTCGGTGTCCTCGTGCTTCGGCGGCTCGACGCCGGCAAGGCGCGCGCCGCCGTTCTTGGCCGAATCGCACGCGATCTGCACCTGACGGGTCAGCGGGAACATGTCCGGATACAGGCGCGTCTGCAGCAGCACGGCCGGATCAATCTTCTTCGCCGCGGCATATGTCTCGGCCTTGTCGAGCACTCCCGAGAGCGCGTTGAGGCCGATCTCGAAGGCGGGTATGGCTGCGCTGGACATCGACATGTATTCGCCTCGCTGCAAGTGCCGGGATAATTCACCATTAGACCAGCTGCGCCGCGCTCGGGTCAACGGTCCGGCGCGGCGCCGCATCCCGCCCGCTTCGGCACTGTCACGCTCTCGGCCGGGTTCCTCCCGCCGCGCCGGCCGGCTTTCGCTGCGATCATTGACGGGTCGGGCGCGGAACCTGCATGCTCGGCACGGATCTGAAGTATCACGAACATGGCAACCCGCATCCCGCGCATCGCCCCCTCGCAGATCACTCCCCCCGACGTCTACTTCGGCCGGCGCGCGTTTCTGGCCGGCGCGCTCGCGGCCGGCACGGCCGCCGCGCTTGGCCGGGCGCACGCCGCGGTGGTCCCGGGCGGCGCCGGCGCACCCCTGGCGTACACGTACGATGCCGCCGAATCGGTGGGCGCGCTGGTGCACGCGCCGGATCAGAACGAAACGCCGAACACGTGGCAGCAGATCACGAACTACAACAATTACTACGAGTTCGGCACCAGCAAGACCGACCCCGCCGAGTACGCCGGACGGCTCCAGACACGGCCCTGGAGCATCGCCGTGGCCGGCGAGGCGGAGCACACCGGCACCTTCGCGCTCGAGGATTTCCTCAAGCCCTATGCGCTCGAGGAGCGCATCTACCGCTTCCGCTGCGTGGAGGCCTGGTCGATGGTGATCCCCTGGGTGGGCATTCCGCTGGCCACGATGCTCAAGCGCTTCAAGCCCACTTCGCGCGCCAGGTACGTCTCCTTCGAGTCGGTCTATCGCCCGAGCCAGATGCGGGGACAGCGCACGCCGATCCTGCAGTGGCCGTATCGCGAAGGACTGCGCATCGACGAGGCGATGAATCCGCTCGCGTTCATGGTGGTGGGGCTGTACGGGCGCGTGCTGCCGAATCAGAATGGCGCCCCGTTGCGCTTGATCGTGCCGTGGAAGTACGGCTTCAAGGGAATCAAGGCGATCGTGCGCATCGCGTTCACCGAGACACAGCCGCCGACCACCTGGAGCCAGGCGCGGCCGAACTACTACGGCTTCTATGCCAACGTAAATCCCGGCGTGCCAACGCCCGGCTGGAGTCAGAGAACCGAGGCGCGCATCGGCAATCCGTTCTTCCATCAGCGCCAGGCGACCTTGATGTTCAACGGCTATGGCAAGGAAGTCGCCTATCTCTATCAGGGAATGAACCTGCGGAAGTACTTCTGAGCCCGCCCATGCCCGAGCCGTCGTGACCGCGATCGCGCCCCCCGCCAAACGGCCCTTCCTCGGCCTGAGCGTCGAGCGCCGCTATCGGCTGATCTACAAGCCGGCGGTGTTTCTGGCCGCGCTCGCGCCGCTGGCCTGGATGGTGTGCGGCCTGTTCGGTTGGCTCGGCTACAGCGACGGCGTAGATCCGGTGAAGTTTCTCGAGCTCAGGTGCGGCAAGACCGCCCTGAACTTCATCATGCTCACCCTGATGGTGACCCCCGTGCGCGAGCTGGCGAAGCTGCCGCATCTGGTGCGTCTGCGGCGCATGCTCGGGCTGTTCGCGTTTTTTTACGTCGTGCTGCACTTCACGGTATACGTGGTGCTCGACCTGGATCTGAACTGGCGCATGGTCGGAGCCGACATCGTCAAGCGCCCGTACATCACCGTCGGTTTCACCGCGCTGCTGCTGCTCATTCCGCTCGCGGTAACCTCGACCAACTCGATGATGCGGCGGCTTGGACGACGGTGGGGCCGATTACACCGCCTGACCTACCTGATAGCGGCGCTCGGGGTGTGGCATTTCTACTGGGAGGAGAAGATCGACGAGCGTACGCCGCTGAAATACGCCGCGGTCCTCGCCCTCCTCCTCGGTTACCGCGTGGCGCGCAGCGCCCGGAACCGCCGTTGGTTTGCCGGCCGGATGGGCTCGCTGAGCCGGCGGTCAGAGCGGGGAAAGGCGTTGGCGTGCGATGCGGAGCGCTCGCCGTAGCGCGCCGGTCGACCGGCGCACCAGGCCGGGGAGACCCCGGCGGACCGCCACCTATTTCTGGAACAGATCGCGCATCTTGCTGAAAAACGATCCCGAGCGCATATGGCGCAGCGTGGCCGCCCATTTGTCCTCGGCAAGCAGTTTGCGCTGAAGATCCGCTTCCTCTCGCTTCATAAGCTCCAACACCCGCGAATCCTCGTCGGCCTCCAGCCAGTAGCCATGTTGATTCGGGCAGACCTCCATCTCCAGATCGTAGAACCGATACTGGAATCTCTGCAGGTGGGCGGCGCATTCCGGACATTGATCGGCCGTTGGCGTCGAGTTGATGAACAGCGATCCCTTCCAGCGATCGCCGAAGTCGAAGACCTCGTCCTCCAGCTCGCCGAGCTCGACCTGCTCGAGCCACATGCCCTGGCAGGACGGGCAGTGATTCACCTTGAGCTTGTGTCGCTCGGTTGACAGCAGATCGGTATTGCATCTAGGACATTTCATGTCATCCCTCCGCTTGCCGCGCTCGCCAACCCCATGGGCAAGCCGCCATGCCTCGGGGACTATAGAGGACATCGTGTCGGCGCTCAAGGATATGAGGCCGCGGCCGAGCCGCGCGAGTCAGATTCGCCCGCGGCACGCGGGCATCAGGTTGCTCGTTGTCAGCACGCCCGCCGTGCCGGGAGAGGTGGAGGCCCTCGCGTTCCTGGTTCTCGCCGACCCCCAACCCGACAGTCGCCTGCACGAGCCTGAGGACGAGGTACGTCCCGATGGCGCACCACAGGCCCGCCGCGGCCACTCCCAGGATCCGCACGCCCACCTGCCGGATCGGATCCATGCCGGGCGGCGCAGCCGACTGCGCCGAATCGCGCCGCCACGCACACCCCGGCGAGCACGGCGCCGAGCGCGCGCGCCGCGCATCAGCAAAGGATTTCCTCGACGCCGAGGAGAGTGTCATAATAATTCGATGAGGATCTCATCTGCACGTTTCGCGCTGGTTGTAGGCCTGGCGCTCACGACCGGCGCATGCGCGTCGCCCGCACCCCTGCCGCGCTCGGCCCCGGCCCCACGGCCCCAGAAGCTGGTACGCGCGGCGCCGCCCGCGTTGCCGCTTCCCGTCCAGACGGAGAAGTTCATGCTGGCCCCGGGCCAGACCATCATCGGCAAGCTTCAGGTCGTAAAGGTCCTCAAGGGACAGACCCTGACCGACATCGGCCGGCGCTTCAACCTCGGTTACGAGGAGATGAAGCGCGCCAATCCGGATCTGAGCACCTGGCTTCCCCCGCTGGGCGCCCCGGTGCTCCTGCCGACGGAGTTCATTCTGCCGGACGCGCCGCATACGGGCATCGTCGTCAATGTCGCCGCGATGCGTCTCTTCTATTTCCTGCCGCACAAGCCGGGTCAGCCCCAGATCGTCATCACGCACCCGGTGGGAATCGGCAGGGCCAAATTCCCGACGCCCAGAGGGGTGACCCACGTCGTGGCGCACCAGAAGGGCCCCGTTTGGGTGGTGCCGCGGTCGATTCTCGCCGAGCATGCCAGTGAGGGCGCACCGCTGCCGCAAGTGGTCGGACCCGGGCCCTTGGACCCTCTCGGCAACTACGCGCTGCAACTCGGCTGGCCCGAAATCCTGCTCCACGGCACCAACAAGCCGGTCAGCGTCGGATGGCCGGTGAGCCACGGCTGCATCCACATGTTTCCCGAGGACATCAAGCAACTCTTCTACCTGGTGCCCAACGGCACCCAGCTGCGCACCGTCGACCAGCCGTACCTGTTCGGCTGGCGCAACGGCAGGCTCTACATGGTCGCCTATGGGCCCCTGAAAGGCAGCAAGCGGCCGTGGAAAGCGGACTGGCGCCGGCTCCTGCCGCGCCTGATCACCCACGCCGAGCGCGTGGAACTGCGGCGGCACGGACAAAAGATCGATTGGACCCGGGTCGGACAGCTCGTCGCCAATCCGCGCGGCGTGCCCGTGCCGGTCTCCGGGAACGAAAGCGGCGGTCTCGCGCACGTTCTTGCCGATGCGAGTTGGGTACAGAATCGCCTGCCCGCCGGCTCCACCTGGAACGGCAAGGCCGAGGGTCTGGCCACCAACGCGCAGTTTCGCAAGTTCTATGCCGGCATCCTCACACCGGAGCAGCGACGGGCGCTGGAGGCTGTCGACAGTCTGCGCAAGAACACCGCGGCGCAGCCGGCGCCCACGCGCAAGTCCAAACCCCAGCAGGCCGATCCCCGCGGGTCCTGATCCCCTGCTCGCCAGCGCCACGCGCAATCCTCAGCCGCGCGTGGCGCTGGCCTCCGGGAATCCGCGCTCCCAGTAGCCAACGTCGACCCAGCGGCCGAACTTCAGCCCGATCTCGTGGAAGTGGCCGGCCCTGACGAAGCCGAGCCTCTCGTGCAGCGCGACGCTCGCCGGATTCGGCAGCGCGATAGCGCCGACGGCGCAGTGAATGCCGAGGCGCCGCAATCTGTCGAGCAAGGATTGGCAGAGCTCGATTTCCAGGGCATCGCATAGGCGTAGCCCACCACAACGCCCTCCTCTTCGCACACGAGCCATGGAAGGCGGCGGGCGGTCACCTCGGCAATGCGCCGCGCCATCTCGTCAGCGGGCACCGCCACTTCCTCGAACGTCGCGGTCGTCCGCGCCACGTAGTGATTGTAGATGGCGCAGAGCGCCCCGGACAATGACGCATTCCCTTCACGCTCGACGCCGTACGGACGCATACCGTACTGGCGGCATGAACGCTCCTCGCGAGAGACCAACGTCGGCACGGACCGCATTCCCGGCGCTGCGCGCGCCTTCTGCGGTGCGCCACCAGAGGTGGCTCGTGAGGATCGACATGAGCTTCCGCCCCAGCGTTCTGGGCAGCCGCTGTTCAACGTGACCGGCGCACGGCTCAGCGCATTCCCGCGCACTCTTGCGGCATCGGGTGCGACACTGGCGTTCTATTCGCGAGGAGAGATTGCGTCATGTCGCGCCTGTTCGTCCTACCGTCTCTGTGCCTCCTGATTATGTCGCCGGCCGCGCTCGCGGCGGCACCGAAACCCGCCGCCGCCACAACCCACGCTCCCGTTCCCAAGGAACGCGCCGTGAGCACACAGCACAGCGTGACGATCGACGGCCACACGATCCGTTACACCGCCACCGCCGGAACGATCCTGCTGCGCAACAAGGACAATCAGCCGACCGCCAGCATGTTCTATGTCGCCTACACCAAAGACGGCGTACACAACCTCGCGCACCGGCCGGTGACCTTTCTCTACAACGGCGGACCGGGCGCCGCATCCAACTGGATACAGATGGGCGGCCTCGGACCGTACCGGGTCAACATGACCAACGGCGGCCCCACGCCGCCGGCGCCCTATTCGATCACGCCGAGCCACAACAGCCTGCTCAACGATTCGGACCTCGTCTTCATAGACGCGGTGGGCACAGGCTACAGCCGCGTCGTCGGCAAGGGCACAGGCAAGATGTTCTGGGGCGTCAATCAGGATGTGAAATCCTTTGCCCAGTTCATCTACCGCTACCTGACGAAATACAACCGCTGGCAGTCGCCGAAATTCCTGTACGGCGAGAGCTACGGCACCACCCGTTCCGCGGCTCTGTCCGATTACTTGCAGGACCACGGTGTTGCCCTGAACGGCGTCATCCTGCAGTCGTCGGTCCTCAATTACTTCGATTGGATGCCGGGCTCGGACAACAAATACATCTTCTATCTGCCCTCGTTCGCGGCGATCGCCTGGTATCACCACAAGCTGGCGAACAGGCCCGCCCACCTGGCCGCCTTCGTGCAGCAGGCGCGCGAATTCGCCTCCGGACCGTATGCACAAGCGCTGTGGCGGGGCGATACGCTGCCGCGCAGTCAGCTCGACGCGGTGGCGAAACGGATGCGCCAATTCACGGGTTTGCCGCTCCGGTACCTCGAGCGCGCCAATCTCCGGGTCACCGCCTCGCACTTCCGCAAGGAGCTGCTTCTGCCGGAGCGCGAGCACATCGGACGCTACGACGCGCGCTTTGCCGCCGCCGATGCCAATGCGGTCAGCTCCCGGAACTCGTTCGACCCGTCAAGTCAGTTCACCGGCGCGCCGTTCGCGGCGGCCTTCCAGTGGTATCTGCACAACATACTGAAATATCACTCCAACCGTCACTACAAGGAAGAAAGCAACCAGGCATACAAGGAGTGGGATTGGAAACATGATCATCGGTCGCGGCCTTACGTCGCCGGCGATCTGGCGGCGGCCATGCGCAAGAATCCCTATCTGCGCGTGCTGTCCGAGAACGGTTACTTCGATCTGGCCACGCCGTTCTTCGAGACGGAATACGATCTCGACCACGCGATGTTGAGCCCGAAGCTGCGCACGCACATCACGTTCGCCTACTTCAAGTCGGGCCACATGATCTATCTGAATCCGCATGCATTGAAGGCGATGCACGCCGTCCTGAACACCTTCTACAGCGATACGCTGGCGGCGGACTCCGGGGGCGCTGCGCACTGAGGCTCTGCGCGG
>DAIDUQ010000066.1:0-2050 GCA_027456605.1 Steroidobacteraceae bacterium
GCCGCTGACGAACCGCGTGACGCCGGCCACCTGCTCCATGTCCGCGGTGCTCGTGCCGACGTCCTCGGCGGTGATGTAGCGCCCGCCGAGCGCATCGACGAGCCGGCCGAACGCCTGGAACAGCGCCGGGGTCTTGTGCGCACGCGCATCGCCGATGATCACAGCCTTGCCGCCGCCGAGATCGAGCTCCGCCATGGCGTTCTTGTAGCTCATGCCGCGCGAGAGCCGCAGCGCGTCGGTCAGCGCCTCGTCGCTCGACGGATAGGCCCACATCCTGCAGCCGCCGGCGGCGGGGCCGAGCGCCGTGGAATGAATCGCGATGATGGCGCGCAGGCCCGTGGCGCGGTCGTGTCCGAACACGACCTGCTCGTGACCGTCGAAATCCGGCAGAGAGAAAAGATCCATGAGGGCTCCCAAGCGTCTCCGGGGCTGCACCCGGCCGGCGACACCTTACGCCCGACAGATGCACGGCGCGTCACAAAGCTTGCCCTTTGGGCCGCTCCAGTGAATAATTCATTCCATTATCCCGGGATTCAGTGAGATATTTTATGCAGACCGATCTCGACCGAAGCGACGTGCGCATCCTGGATCTGGTCCAGGAGCACGGCAACCTGTCGGCGGCCGAGCTGGCCGAACGGCTCGGCATGACCGCCTCGACCTGCTGGCGACGCATGAGCCGCCTGGAGGAAACCGGCGTGATCCGGCGGCGCGTGGCGCTGCTCGACCGGGAGAAGGTGGGCCTGAACGTCCTGGTGTTCTCCCAGGTCAAGCTCGCCGGACACGGCCGCGACGCGCTGCTGAAATTCGAGCAGGCCGTGCGCCAGCACCCGGAGATCCTCGAGTGCTACACGCTCATGGGCGAGACGGACTTCCTGCTGCGCATCGCCTGCCGCGACATCAAATCCTACGAGGCGTTCTTCCTCGATCACCTCTCGCGCTTCCCCGGCGTGCAGTCGGTGCACTCCTTCATCGCGCTGTCGGTCATCAAGGAGACCACCGCGCTGCCGCTCAGTGCCGGGCCGAAGGGGATCCCGCGCTGAGGATGACCAGACAGCGCTCCTCGGTCAGTCCCGGCACGCTGAGCGGCACGGTCTCGGCCTGCCACGGGTCGGGCAGTGCCTCGAGCTCCGCCTGCGGCCACTTTCCCTTCAGCGCCAGGATGCGTGTGCCGGGACCGCAGAGCGGCTCGACGGCGCGCACCAGCGCCGGCAGAGCCGCGAAGGCGCGCGCCATCACCGTGTCGAACGGGACCTCCGGACGCAGCGACTCGACGCGCGCCTGAAGGGCTTCCACGTTGACCAGTCCGAGCGCATGGGCGGCATGGGAGACGAAGCGGATCTTCTTGCCGTTCGAATCGATCAGACTGAAGCGCCGCTCGGGGTTGGCGAGTGCGAGGGGAAGCCCCGGGAACCCCGCGCCGGTGCCGACATCGGCGATGCGGGCGCCGTGCAGATGACGGTGCACGGCCAGACTGTCGAGCAGGTGATGCGTTACCATATCGGCCGGTTCGGTGATCGCCGTCAGGTTGAAGCGGCGGTTCCAACGGGCCAATTCCTCCAGCAGTCGCAGCAGCCGCAACGCATCGTGCTCCGTCAGCGCGACACCCAGCGCCGCAGCGGCGTGGATGAGCGGGCGGGTGGCGTGTTGGGCGTCGGATGCCCCGGGCGTCGGCTGGGAAGAACTCATGGCTCGAGCGGCCTCGGACAGCCCCGATTGTGGCAGAGGCCCGGGCCGGGCGCTAAAAAAATTTTCCGGCGGCGACGCCGGTCGAGGCTTCGAAGTGAGACTGCTGCTCGTGGAAGATGACACCATGATCGGCGAGGCGATCCGCGCCGGGCTGCGGCGCGAGGGGTTCGCCGTCGACTGGGTGCATGATGGGGAAACGGCCGAGCAGGTGCTCAAGAACGAGCCGTTCGACCTGCTGTTGCTTGACCTTGGCCTGCCGCGCCGCTCGGGACTGGCGGTGCTCTCGGCGCTGCGCGCCCGGGGCGATGCGCTGCCGGTGATCATCCTCACGGCGCGCGATGCCGTCTCGGACCGCGTGCAGGGC
>DAIDUQ010000067.1:0-11106 GCA_027456605.1 Steroidobacteraceae bacterium
TGGGGGCGCTGATGCGCAAGACGCGCATCGACGAGCTGCCCCAGCTGCTGAACGTCCTGCGTGGGCAGATGAGCCTGGTGGGCCCGCGCCCGGAGCGGCCGGAGTTCGTCGCCGAGCTCGCCGAGCGCATTCCCTATTACCACGAGCGCCATTCGGTCAAGCCGGGCATCACCGGCTGGGCGCAGCTGTGCTATCCCTATGGGTCTTCGGAGCAGGATGCGCTGCAGAAGCTGCAGTACGACCTGTACTACGTGAAGAACAACACGCTGCTGTTCGACCTGACCATCCTGCTGCAGACCGCGGAGGTGGTCTTTCTCGGCAAGGGGCGCTGAGGAACTGGGAATCCCAGTTCAATCACGAGTTGCGGCTATTTCTTGCCCTCGAGTCTGGGCTTGACCCGGGTGCGCCACACTTCGTACGGATCCCACGCTTCGGGCCGGCTCAGGACCCGCAGCTGACGGACCTTCCCAGTCGGAGACAGGTCAGCGGGATCCCTCGGCTGAGGTGCATCATGCCCAGTGCGTTCAGGCTTCATGTCGGTCTCGTACCTCAAAGTCTTCTCAGGGGCGCGTAGTGCGCCCGTCCTTACGCGTTCGCGACATCATGTCGCGCCGACCGGGACAAATAGTGTAATCGAACGAAGGCAGTTTAGGGTACCCCCGTGACGAAGGGGTGACAGCTTAGCGTCCCGGAAGGCGTGGCGAGAGGCGCTCGCGGCCCCTGGAAGGGGCTCCCGAGGGGCGATGTCGCAAAATCGTGACGCAAATCACATTTTGCGGGAGGAGGGCGGGCCTTGGGAAGGATCCGCCCGGGCGGGGCGGCTATTTCTGCTTGAACTCCTCGGCGGTCAGCTGGTGCCGGGAGAGGAGCTTGTAGAAGTCCGTGCGGTTGCGCTTGGCCAGGCGCGCCGCCTGCGTGACGTTGCCCCCGGTGATCTGCAGGATCTGCGAGAGATAGCTGCGCGTGAACTCATCGCGCGCCTCGTCGAAGGACGGCAGGTGTCCCGAGGTGCTGCCCAGGGACTGCTGGACCAGCTCCACCGGGATGATGGGCGTCTGGGAGAGCGCCACGTTCTGGCGCACCACGTTCTGCAGCTGGCGGATGTTGCCCGGCCAGTCGGCCGTTGCCAGCAGCTCCACCGCCTCGGGGGCGTAGATCTTGCGCCCGCCGGTCTCCTTGGCGAGCTGCGCCAGGAAGTGCGCCACCAGCAGCGGGATGTCCTCGCGCCTGCGGTTGAGGGAGGGCATCTCGATGTGCACCACGTTCAGCCGGTAGTACAGGTCCTCGCGGAACTGGCCGTCGGCGAGCAGCTGTTGCAGGTCGCGGTGCGTGGCGGAAATCACCCGGACATTCACCGGCAGCGCCTCGGTGCCGCCGACGGGGCGGATGAGGTTCTCCTGCAGAACGCGCAGCAGCTTGACTTGCAGACGGATCGGCATGTCCCCGATCTCATCGAGCATCAGGGTGCCGCCGTCGGCGGCCATGAACAGTCCCCGGTGCGCGCTGGTCGCGCCGGTGAAGGAGCCCTTCTCGTGGCCGAACAGCTCGGATTCGAGCAAGTTCTCGGCCATGGCGCCGCAGTTGATGGCGATGAACGGCTTGTTGCGCCGCGGGCTGGCCAGATGAATCGCCTTGGCCAGCAGCTCCTTGCCCGTGCCGCTTTCCCCGGTGATCAGCACGCGAGCGTCGGTGCCGGCCACCATCTGGGCCTGGGCGAGCCTCTCTTCCATGACGCCGCTGCGGGTGATGATTTCGGCGCGCCAGTTCTCGTCCGAGGCGCCGAAGCCCGAGATGCGCAGCGCCTTCTGTACCTGATCGAGCAGCTCCTGCTTGTCGATCGGCTTGGTGAGGAAGCCGAATGCGCCCATCTGGGTCGCCTGCACGGCATCGGGAATGGTGCCGTGGGCCGTGAGCATGATGACCTTCAGCCCCGGCCAGCGGACCTGCAGCTCCTTCAGCAGACCGATGCCGTCCAGCGGCTCCATGCGCAGGTCGGTGATCACCAGGTCCGGACGGAAGCGCCCGGCGGCGAGCAGCGCCTGCGGTCCGCCCTCGACGGCTTCCACTTCGTAATTCTCGGCGCGCAGCCGGATGGTCAGGAGCCGCAGCAAACCCGGATCGTCGTCGACGACCAGGATGCGCGGTTTGTGACGGGAGGGATTGGCCGGGACTTTGGGGCGCTCCGCGGCGGGCACGAGTTGCGAGAGCATGTTCACTTCGGGGTACCTACTGCGCCAAGTTTACCCTGGTTGAGGGATTTTTCGATGTTGGCGATCGCGGTGAGTTTGGCGCGCGCCTGATCCAACTGTCGCTGCAGGGCGACATTCTGATCGGCCGTGGCGTCGAGTTGGGCATTCAACTGCGCGATCTCGGATGCGTTCGAAGCTTGCAGAGTGCTGTCTTTTTGCTCTTCGGTCAATCGTTGCGTGATCAAAGTGAGATCGAGCCGCGCCACGGTGAGCTCGGCCGGCGAAAGCGCCGGTGTCGGATCGGTGAGCAGCGTCTGCAGGAGACTGCGCGCGCGCGGCAGGTTCGCGCCGGGCCGGCCGGACACGCCGAGCAGGATCGCCAGGTGCAGCGTGTCGCGCGGCGCGGCGTCCTTTCGGTAGGCCGCCTCGGCGGCGGCGAGTTGGCTCGCCTGCGCGTTCGGGCTGGCCGCGAGCCAGCGTCCGAGCCAGGCGAAATTGTCGGCCGGTGGCGACGGTTTCGCCGGCGCCGGCGTGATCACCTGCGCCTCCTTGGCCATTTTGCGCACCAGCATGCGGCTCGTCTGACAGGCGCTCAAGGCGAGGGCGGCGAGCACGAGCGTCACGAGCGCACCGCGGCGGATCAATGACACGTCAACATCAGGCGGCATGGGCTTGTTTCCCTTGCTCCGGTGGCTGGTTGCGAACGACGCGCGGCATGCGGATGCGAAAGTGCGCGCCGGGAAATTCTCCATCGACGATCTGGACGGTGCCGCCGTGGGCGGTGACGAACTCCAACACCACGGACAGCCCGATGCCGGTGCCTTTCACCGAGATGCCCGCGGCGGCGCGGCCGGTGTAGAAGGCGCGGAACACGTTCTCGCGGTCCTCCTTGGGGATGCCCGGTCCGTTGTCGGCGACATCGATGATCAGTTGGGTCCCGGAGGTGAGCGCGCGCATGTGCAGCGTACCGCCCTTGGGCGAGTACTTGACCGCGTTGGAGACCAGGTTCTCCAGGATCAGGCGCATCTTGGCACGGTCGGCCACCAGCGTCACGTCATCGACCTGCACGTCGAGGCGCATGCGCTGGGCGAGCACGGTGAGCTGCTGGGTCTCGAGCACCTGCTTGACCAGCGGTCGGAGCCGGAACTCGCTCGGCTCGAGGCCGACGCTCGAGGTCTGCCAGGCGCTGAAGGACAGCAGGTTCTCGATCATGCGCTGCAGCTGCAGGCCGTTGTCGCGCAGGATGGCCATGACCTCGCGCTGGCCGGCGTCGAGCTCCCCGACCGCCCCGTCCATCAGCAGCTCGGTGCCCTCGCGGATGTTGGCGAGGGGCGTCTTCAGCTCGTGCGACATGTGGCGCAGGAACCGGTTGCGCTCCTCGGCCAGCTCGAGCAGCCGCCGCCGCAGCCACTCCAGTTGTCCGCCCAGGCGCTCCAGGTCGTGCGGCCCGCGGACCGTGATGCGCTGATGCAGCCGGCCATGACCGAGGTCGCTGATGGCGCGGTCGATCTGCCGCAGCGGGCGTCCGATGACCAGGGTGAGCACGAACACCGCGAGCAACATCAGCGGCACCAGCAGCCCCGCCTGCCAGAACAGGTGCGCGCGGGCCCGCGCGGTGAGGCTGCGGAACGTGGCGACGTCGGCGTCGATCTGTTGATTGCTCTGCTCGGCGACCCGGTCGACGAGCGCCCCGAGGTGCGCAAACAGCTTGGACAGTCCGGCGGCTTCGGCCGCCTGGGTGCCCGGCGGCGTGGTGAGCACGCGGGCGCGGATCTGGTTCTGCACCGCGGCGAGTTGCATCAGCGTCCGGCGCGCCGCGCCGCTCGCCTGCGCATACAGCGCGTCGCGGGTCGCGGACAGGTGGGCGTTCTGCCGCTCATAGAGTTGCAACAGGCGCGGATCGTCCAGAACGTCGTACAGGCGCGCCGTGCGCTCGAGGGAGTCGATTTCGCTGAACAGGCGTTGACTATCGCGCGCCGCGTTGACGCTCTCGTTGACGATGCTCTGGCCCGTCGCCGAAATCGTACTGAACTGAACCGCCGCGGTGACGATCGCGATGAGCAGCAGCAGCGCGAGCAGCCCGACGCCCAGAAGCATCAGGCCGCTCAAGGACTTGGGGCGCAGCCACCGCATTGGGGGGGATTCTACTCCGGTGTCAACTTGACCGGATCAGCGCCAGGGCGTGCGCTGCAGGCGCTGCTCCCACACCAGGGCGGTGCGTACGATGGTGTCCAGGTCGTCGAGGCGGGGCGTCCAGCCGAGTTCCCGCCGGATGCGGTCCGCCTGCGCCACCAGCGCCGGCGGATCTCCGGCCCGGCGGGGCATCTCGCGTACCGTCAGGCGCTGCCCGGAGACGCGCGCCACGCTCTCGAGGACCTCCCGCACGCTGTAGCCATGACCATAACCCACGTTGAGGACGGTCGATCCGCCGCCGCCGCGCAGATAGTCGAGCGCGTCGAGATGGGCCGTCGCCAAGTCTTCCACATGAATGTAGTCCCGCACGCCGGTGCCGTCCGGGGTCTCGTAGTCGGTGCCGTAGATGGCCACTTCGGGCCGCTTGCCCACCACATGCTCGCAGGCGACCTTGATCAAAAGCGTGGCCTTCGGCGTGGCCTGTCCGACCCGCCCCTGCGAGTCCGATCCCGCCACATTGAAGTAGCGCAGTGCCACGTGCTTGAGCGCGCAGGCCGCCGAGACGTCGCGCAGCATCCATTCGGACATGAGCTTGGACGTGCCGTAGGGGTTGATTGGCGCGGTTGGGGTGTCCTCGGCCGCAACGCCGCCCGCGGGATTGCCGTACACGGCCGCCGTCGAGGAAAACACGAAGTGCTTGACGCCCGTCTCGAGGCAACAGGCCAGCAGCGAGCGGGTCGAGCAGGTGTTGTTGCCATAGTACTTCAGCGGCTCGCTGACCGATTCGGGCACGATGGTGTAGGCGGCGAAGTGCATCACCGTGTCCACCCGATGCTCCGCGAGCACCTTCAGAACCGTGTCGCGCTCGCCCACCGCCCCGACCACCAGGGGCGCATCGAGCACCGCTTGGCGGAAGCCGCGCGAGAGATCATCGAGGACGACGACCCGCTCGCCCCGCGCTCGCAGCTGCAGCGCCACGTGGCTGCCGATATAGCCGGCGCCCCCAGTCACCAGGATGCTCGTATCTTTCATGCGAGAATGCGTCCGTAAGTCCATGAAAGGCGAAATCATAAACAAATCACGCCGCGCTCACCCGGGACTTCGGGCCACCCCGAAGCCGTTTGCCGCGCTCACGCCCGAGCGGGTGATCGAGGCGGCTGAGGCGGCCGGATTCGCCCCGGACGGCCGGCTGCTCGCGCTCAATAGCTATGAGAACCGCGTCTATCGTCTGGGCAGTGCCGCGGGGCTGCGGGTCCTGAAGTTTTATCGGCCCGGGCGCTGGAGCGATGCGCAGATCCTCGAAGAGCACGCGTTCGCCGCCGAGCTCGCCGCTCAGGAGCTGCCCGTGGCCACCCCGATCGTGATCGGCGGCCGTACGCTGTTCCGCCAAGCGGGTTTTCGCTTGGCTGCCTTCGAGTGTCTTCCCGGGCGCGAGCCGGAGCTCGATGCCCCCGGAGCGCGCGAGCAGCTCGGCCGCACGCTCGCGCGCATCCATCAGGTGGGCGCGCGGGCGCGCTTCATCCGCCGCCCCGCGATCGATCCGGATCGCTATGGGCTCCAGGCGCGGCGCGCGGTGCTGGCCTCGACGCTGCTGCCGGCGGCGCTTACCGAGCAATACGCACGCCTCAGCGAGCAGTTGCTCGAACGCATCGAGCGGGTCTATGCCGAAGTCGCTCCGGTGGCGCTGATTCGGGTGCACGGGGATTGCCATCTCGGCAATCTGCTCTGGGGCGAGACCGGGCCGCGGTTCGTCGATCTCGATGACTGCGCCATGGGCCCGCGCATCCAGGATCTGTGGATGCTGCTCTCAGGCGGACCGGTCGAGCAGCAGGCCCAATGGGGGGAATTGCTCGCGGGCTACGAGCGGTTCGGCACGCTCGAGTACACCGAGTTGCGCCTGATCGAGCCCCTGCGCGCGCTGCGCATGCTCCACCACGCCGCCTGGGTCTGCGAGCGCTGGGAAGACCCGGCTTTCCCCCGGGCCTTCCCGTGGTTCGGCGAAGCGCGCCATTGGGAGCGCTACCTGGCGGATCTGGCCGAGCAGCTGGTCAATATCGACGCCCCGCCGCTGCTGATCCGCGACTGACCGGGCGCGCCGGGGTCCCGCGGCGGGGTGACATTCGTCAAGGTTTTTCAATGTCCTGCGTGCGTCTTGCGCGCCACCCCGTTACTGTCAAATCCATAACGTGCCCCCGGGCGCGTCCCGAAGAAGCGACAACAGCATGTCCTTAGGAAGAGCCCATTCACGGCGGACGTCCGGTGGCGCTGCGCCTGCGATACGGCGGACCTGAGACCGGCTGCCCCGAACCCGTTCGCGCCATGTCCGCCACCGAATCCGAATCACTGCCGCCCGAGGTCACCCAAGGGCTGTCGACGGCATCCACGACCATCGTGCGTGCCGAGCTCGGCATGATTCAGCGCGCCGCGTTGCATCCGCACGTGCGCAGCCTGGTCAAGGAGGCGGTGCTGCGCAGTGCTCAGGAGGTGCCGGACCTCGAGGTACTCCTGAAGCTGGTCAGCCAGCAGTTCGAGGCGATGGACGCCGAGCGGCGCGGCATCGTGCAATCGATGCGGCTGATGGCCGACGAGGCCGCCGAGCTCGCCTACCAGGCGCGCGAGTCCGAGCTGACCGAGCGCGTGGTGCGCGCCGAGCGCGAGGTCTTCGAGCAGCTCACGGCCAACGTGCCGCTGAGCGAGGCGCTGTCCTCGGTGACGCACTTCATCGAATCGGTCGGCATCGGCACGGTGGGCGCGATCTCCGTGCTGGCCGACGACCGCCATGCCTTCGGGCTGCTCATTGCCCCGAAACTCGCCGAGCCGCTGCGCGCGGCGCTCGAGCGCTGCGCGATCGACATTCACAACGGCTCGTGCGCCGCGGCGGTGAGCCTCGGCCGTCAGGTGCTGGTGGCGGACGTGGCCAAGGATCCGTTCTGGGAGCGGCCTCGAGCGGCGGTCCTCGCCGCGGGGCTGAACGCCTCCTGGTCGACGCTCATCAAGGCCACCGACGGGCGGGTGCTCGGCAGCCTCGGGGTCTATCACGCCACGGCGGGACTGCCGGGGCAGAGGGAGCTGCGCATCATGGCGCATGCGGCGCAGATCGCCGGCATCGCGATCGAGCGGCGCCTGGCCGAGGAAGCGCTGCGCGCGAGCGAAGCGAAGTTCCGCGGTCTGTTCGAGACCATCGTCGAGGGGGTCTATCAGAGCGGACCCGATGGGCGTTTGGAGTCGGTCAATCCCGCCTTCATCAACATCCTCGGCTACGACAGCGCCGAGCAGCTTTACGCGCTGCGCGACGTCGCGGCGCTCTACTGGAATCCCGCGGACCGGGTCCGCTTCACCGAGCAGGTCGAAAGCCAGGGGGAGATCCGCAACGCCGAGTTCGTGCTGCGACGGCGCGACGGCGCGCCCGTGGTGGTGTTGGAGAACAGCCGCGCCGTGCGCGACGCCGCCGGACGAGTCATCGGCTACGAGGGGACCATCGCCGACATCACCGAGCGCAAGCGCGCCGAGCAGGAGATGTTCGCCGAGAAGGAGCGCGCGCAGGTCACGTTGCAGTCCATCGGCGATGCGGTGATCAGCACCGACGCGGACGGGCGGATCGATTACATCAATCCGGTGGCCGAGAACCTCGCCGCGTGGCGGCTCGACGAGGCGCGCGGCAGGCCGATCGGCGATGTGCTGACGCTGATCGACGAGATCTCGCGCGAGCCGCTCGACAATCCGCTGCTGTGCGTGCTCGGCCGCGGCCGCAGCAACGCGGCCACGGAGCATGCGGTGCTGGTGACGCGCGCCGGACACGAGGTGGCCATCCAGGAGACGGCGGCGCCCATCTGCGACCGGCGGGGCCGGGTGATCGGCGCGGTGATGGTGTTTCACGACGTCACGCGCGAGCGACGCTTGAAGCGCGCGCTGTCGTATCAGGCCAGTCACGATGCGCTCACCGGCCTGATCAACCGCCGCGAGTTCGACAGCCGCCTGCATACGGCGGTCATGACCGCGCAGCGCGGCGAGATCACCCACGCGCTGCTGTACATCGATCTCGACCAGTTCAAGGTGGTCAACGACACCTGCGGCCATCAGGCGGGCGATCGGCTGCTGCGCGACGTCACCGGCCTGTTGCAATCGCGCGTGCGGACCGCCGATACCATTGCGCGCCTCGGCGGCGATGAGTTCGGCGTGCTGCTGGAGAATTGCTCGGTCGAGCAGTCGACACGCATCGCCGAGGGCGTGCGCCAGGCGATCCACGCCTACCGCTTCTCCTGGGGGTCGACCACGCTGTCGGTGGGCGCGAGCGTCGGAGTGGTGCACATCAGCGCCGAGACCGAAAGCGTCGCGAGCGTCATGAGCGCCGCGGACATCGCCTGCTACGCGGCCAAGGACGAGGGCCGCAACCGCATTCATATCTACGAGTCCGAGGGCCGCAATCACCCCCGTCATCGCGAGATGCACTGGGTGGCGCGCGTGACGCGCGCGGTCGAGCAGAATCGCCTGGAGCTGTACTTTCAACCCATCCGGCCCCTGGGACAGGAGGAGGGGATCAACTTCAACGAGCTGCTGGTGCGGCTGCGCGATGAAGACGGGCGGCTGGTTCCGCCCGAGGAGTTCATTCCGGCGGCCGAGCGCTACAACGTCATCTCGGTGATCGACCGCTGGGTGGTGCGCCGCGCGCTGGAGTTTCTCGACGAGTGGCGCCGCGCGGGCGCGCCGCTGCCGCTGCTCGCGGTCAACGTGTCGGGCACCTCGCTCAACGACCAGTCGTTCATCGACTTCACGATGCAGCGCGTGGAGGAAACGGCGCTCGCCGCCGCGCTGTGCTTCGAGATCACCGAGACCGCGGCGGTCACCAGCCTCTCGAACGCCGCGTTCGCGATGCACGAGCTGAAGGCCCGCGGCTGCAAGTTCGCGCTGGATGATTTCGGCACGGGGCTCTCCTCATTCATGTACCTGAAGAGTCTGCCGGTGGATTTCCTCAAGATCGACGGGCAGTTCGTGCGCCGCATCGCCGAGGATCCGGTCGATCGCAGCGTGGTCGAGGCGATCTGCAAAGTCGGGCGCACGCTCGGCATCGCCACCGTCGCCGAGTTCGTCGAGGCGCAGCCGGTGCTCGATGAGCTCAAGCGCATCGGCGTCGACTACGCGCAAGGCTTCCTGCTCGCCAATCCGTTGCCGATCGCGCAGCTGCGCCCGTAGCCGCCCGATTCCCGGCCTCGGCCCGCACCCGGATGCCGTGCCCCGGCGGCGCATGCGTATTCCCGGTTTGCGCCGGCCGCCAGACACACTTTCCTCAACCTTTTTACGCGTAAGCCGAGCATACTGCGCTGCCGCGGCGCTCGCCGCGAGCCAAAGGCCTTTGGCCAATGACGGGGGATTGGGGGATGGGCAACGACAATTCCAGGCTGGTGGTCGCATTGACGTTCGTGGCGGCCCTCGGCGGGCTGCTGTTCGGCTACGACACGGCCGTGATTTCGGGCGCGGTGAGCGCGATCGATCATTACTTCATCGATCCGCAGCACCTGGCGCAGACCGCCGCGAACAGTCTGTCGGGCTGGACGATCTCGAGCGCGCTGGTCGGGTGCGTGCTCGGCTCGGCGGTGGCCGGAGTGATCGCGAACCGCCTGGGGCGCAAGGGCGGGCTGATACTGGCGGCGCTGATGTTTCTGCTGGGCTCGATCGGCTCGGCGGTACCGGAGCTGGGACTGGGCGTGATCGGGCGGATGGGCCCGGCGGCGCTGACGCCGTTCATCTGCTATCGCATTCTCGGGGGCATCGGGGTGGGGATCGCCTCGATGATCTCGCCGCTGTACATCGCCGAGATCGCCCCGAGCGAGATTCGCGGACGTCTGGTCTCGTTCAACCAGCTGGCCATCGTGATCGGGATCCTGGTGGTGTACTTCGTGAACTGGTTCATCCAGTCCCTGGGCTCGACGCAGTGGTACTACGCGACGGCCTGGCGGCTGATGTTCGCCTCCGAGGCGGTGCCGGCGCTGTTGTTCCTGGGGCTTTTAATGTTCGTGCCGGACACGCCGCGCTGGTTCGTGATGCGCGGGCGCACCGAGGAGGCGCTGCAGCAGCTGCGCAAGGTCAACGGCGAGCAGGCCGCGCCGGGGATCCTGGCGGATATCGAGCGCACGCTCACGGTGCGCAGCGAGCGGCTGTTCGCCTTCGGGGCGCCGGTGCTGCTGATCGGGATCGCGCTCTCGGTGTTTCAGCAGCTGGTGGGCATCAACGCGGTGCTGTACTACGCGCCGCTGATGTTCAAGAACCTGGGAGCTTCGACCAACTCCGCGTTTCTGCAGACCGTGGTGGTCGGAGCCGCGAACGTCGTGTTCACGTTCGTGGCGATCGCGGCGGTGGACCGGCTGGGTCGCAAGCCGCTGCTGGTGATCGGCTCGACGGTGATGGCGGTGGCGATGTTCGCGCTCGGGGCGCTGTTCGATGCGCGCACGATGGGCCTGTCGGCGCTGGTGGCGGTGATGGCCTACATCGGCGGGTTCGCGCTCTCCTGGGGCCCGGTGGTGTGGGTGCTGTTGTCGGAGATGTTCCCCAACTCGATCAAGGGCAAGGCGATGGCGATCGCCGTGGCCGCGCAGTGGCTGGCGAACGTGTTCGTGTCCTGGTCGTTCAAGGTGATCGACGGCAACGCCTGGCTCAACACGTACTTTCACCACGGCTTCGCGTACTGGATCTACGGGACAATGAGCGTGGCCTCGGCGCTGTTCGTGCTGCGCTTCGTGCCCGAGACCAAGGGGCGCACGCTCGAGTCGATCCAGGAGCTCTGGCACCA
>DAIDUQ010000068.1:0-23639 GCA_027456605.1 Steroidobacteraceae bacterium
AGCGCGAACAGCCGCTGCCGCTCCGCGAAGCTCACGGCCGCATCGGGCTTGGGATCGAGGAAGATGTGCCGGTGATCGAAGGCGGCCTGCAGAAGGGTGTGCCGCGAGAGCAGCATGCCGTTGCCGAACACGTCCCCGGACATGTCGCCGATGCCGGCAACCGTGAAGTCCTCCTTCTGAATGTCTCGACCGAGGTCGCGGAAGTGGCGCTTGACGCATTCCCAGGCGCCGCGCGCGGTGATGCCGAGCCCCTTGTGGTCGTATCCGGCCGAGCCGCCGGAGGCGAACGCGTCACCGAGCCAGAAGCCGTACTCGGCGGCAATGCCGTTGGCCGTGTCGGAGAACGTCGCCGTGCCTTTGTCCGCGGCCACCACCAGGTAGGGATCATCGCCGTCGCGGCGGACCACCCGCGGCGGAGCAACGATGCGGTCGGCGACGATGTTGTCGGTCAGATCGAGCAGTCCCTGGATGAAGGTCCGGTAGCAGGCGGTTACCTCCGCCTGAATCTCCTCCCGACCCGACTGCGGGAGGCGCTTCGGCACGAAGCCGCCCTTGGCTCCGACCGGCACGATCAGCGTGTTCTTGACGTTCTGCGCCTTCATCAGGCCGAGAATCTCGGTGCGGAAGTCCTCGCGCCGGTCGGACCAGCGTATGCCTCCGCGGGCCACGTCGCCCATGCGCAGGTGTACGCCCTCGACGCGCGGGCTGTAGACGAAGATCTCGTACTTCGGCCGCGGCAGCGGCAGGTCGGCAATGGCTGCCGGATCGAGTTTGAACGACAGGTAGGGCAGGGGCGCACCGCCGGCGTCGCGGCGGAAGTGGTTGGTGCGCAGCGTGGCGTTCACCAGCGTCAGATACGCGCGCAGGATACGGTCCTCATCGAGACTGCTGACCGCATCGAGTCCGGCGCGGATGCGCTTGGCGATCCGTTCGGCGAGCCGCTCGCGCCCCGATACGCCGCCAGAGCGATCCGGATCGAAGCGTATCTCGAACAGGCGAACCAGCGCCGCGGCGATGGCTGGATTCGCCGCGAGCGTGCGCTCCATATAACGCTGGCTGAACGGCACGCCGGTCTGCAGCAGATAGCGGCAATAGGCGCGCAGCACCAGAATCTGGCGAGCGGCGAGACCGGCGGTGAACAGCAGGCGGTTGAAGCCGTCATTTTCCGCCATGCCGCCCCAGCCGGCCGCGAGCGCCTCCTTGAAGCGGTCCTCGACGCGCGGCAGGTCGATGGCGTGGCCGTCGCAGTGCTCGAGCTCGAAGTCCTGGATCCAGACGACGCCGCCTTGCGGCCAGGCGAGCTCGTACGGCCGCTCGGCAATTACGCGCAGGCCGTAATTCTCCAGCATGGGCAACAGATCGGAGATCGATACCGGCTCGCCGAGCTTGACGATCTTCAGGTGAATTCTCG
Organism: Steroidobacteraceae bacterium; assembly: GCA_027456605.1. Taxonomy (GTDB): domain Bacteria; phylum Pseudomonadota; class Gammaproteobacteria; order Steroidobacterales; family Steroidobacteraceae; genus 13-2-20CM-66-19. The sequence goes on from DAIDUQ010000068.1 coordinate 1,412, forward strand.
TGGGGGCCTGGTCCGACGCGCGGTGCAGGCTCACGCGGCGCTCCTGGGGCGCGGCGCGCAGACGCTCCAGATCGGCGATGTCGGCGAGCGCCTCAGCCGGAGTCACGTTCTCTTCGTAGGCGAGGGGAAACGAGTGCCGATAGCGCTCGGCCAGCGCCAGGCCTTCCGCCTCGCCTTTGCGCGCGACCAGCACGTCGTGCAGATGATCGCTCCAGGTGAGAGTCGCGGCGGAGATCCTCCGCTCGACCGCGAGCACGTCGGTCTTGTGAAGCTCGCCAGGCACGGTGCGTACCACGACGTGCACGCGCGCATGGCTGGAGCTGGAGATCTGTACCTGACTTTCGACCGAGGTCCCGCCAAAGCCCTCGCGCACGATACGCTCGATGCGCTCGCGAACGTCGGTGTTGTAACGGTCGCGCGGGACGTAGACGAGGCATGAGAAGAACCGGTGATACGGATCGCGCCGCGCCAGCAGGCGTACCGTGCGCCGCTCGTACAGGTTGACGACACCCCGGCAGATGCGCACCAGATCGCGCGTATTGGCTTGGAAAAGCTCATCGCGCGGGTACGTCTCGAGCACGTTGAGCACGGCTTTACCGTCGTGGCTCTGCGGATCGAGTCCAAAGTACTGTATGACCCGGGCGACTTTCAGGCGCAGCACCGGAATGTCGCGCGGGCTGCGGTGGTAGGCGGTGGAGGTCCACAGGCCGAGAAGCCGATGCTCGCCGTCGACCTCTCCGCGCGCATCGAAGGTCTTTACGCCCACATAATCGAGATATTCCGAGCGGTGCACGGTGGCGACGGAGTTGGCCTTGGTCAGCACCAACAGCTCGCGCTCGCGGGCGCGCTCGCGGATCTCGCCGCGCAGCGCGGTCACGGTCGGCCGGCGCGTGTCCGCCGCGGCGCGCAGGATGCCGAGGCCGGTACGGGGCTGTGATCTCAGCAGGTCCTCCCGGGCGCCGCGCTGGAGCCGATATTGGCGATAGCCGAGGAAGACGAAATTCCGCTCTTCCATCCACCGCAGCAGTTGGCGCGCCTCGGAGATCTCCTCGCTCGGCAGGGGCGGCGGCCGGTGCTCGAGATCGGCGATGATGGCTTGCACGCGCTCGCGCATCGGCGTCCAGTCGTCCACGGCGAGGCGAACGTCGCGCAGCGTCGCATCGATGTCGCGGCGCAGGCGCTCGAGCGTCTCCGGATCGGTCCGCCGATCGATTTCGAACATCTCCCAGGACTCGACCCGCGCAGGGCGCGCGCCCTGGGCGCCGATTCCGCTGAGCGTCCCGCGGGAGTCGCGGCGGACGTCGAACACCGGATGCACGATCACGTGCACGGCGAGACCGGCGCGCGCGAATGCAAGACTGATCGAATCGATCAGAAACGGCCGGTCGTCGGTGACGATCTGTACCACCGTATGGGCGGTTTCGAAGCCGTCCTTGCGGGGATCGGGATTGAAGATCCGCACCAGCGATTGGCCGGGAGCGCGGCGGCGGCCGAGCTCGAGGTGGCAGCGCGCGGCGTGCGCCAGCGACGCCGGCGTGCGCGCCGCGAGATCCTCTTCGCCTACCCCACGGTAGTAGGCGCGCAGAAACTCCTGCGACACCCGTGCGCGGCGCGACAGGCGGACGCGGACGATGCGATCGATCAGGGCGAGGCGCGCAGGAGGAATGCTGCGCAGGTGCCGGCCGTCGCCGGCCGGGGAGGATGGGGCGTGCATGGTGGGCCGCGATTATATACGTCTGTGCACTCCAGGGTCGCCAGGGTATAATAGTTGCGTGCGCAACGAAATGGCCGCCGATCCCGGCGCGGTCCGCGGAGCTGCCGATGAGCCAGACTGGCGAGAATCCAATGGGCACCGACGGGTTCGAATTCGTCGAGTACACCGCGCCCGATCCCGAGCTGCTGCGCGATCTGTTCGCGCGCATGGGATTCCCGGTCAAGGCCCGCCACCGGTCGAAGAACGTGACGCTCCATGGCCAGGGCGCGATCAACTTCATCATCAATGCCGAGCCGGACTCGTTCGCCCGGCGCTTCGCCGAGCGTCACGGGCCTTCGGCGTGCGCGATGGCCTTCCGTGTCCGGGATGCCGCCTACGCCTACCGGCGTGCTCTCGAGCTCGGCGCAACGCCGGGGCCGCAGCATGCCGGGCCGATGGAGCTGAACATTCCGTGCATCGAGGGCATCGGCGGATCGCTCATCTACCTGGTGGACCGCTACGGCGGGCAGACCATCTACGACGTGGACTTCCGCCAGGCGGACCCGCCCGCCGGGTCACGCGAGGCCGGGCTGACGGTGATCGATCATCTGACGCACAACGTCGCGCGCGGCAATATGGACAAATGGGCGGGGTTCTACGAAAAACTGTTCAACTTCCGGCAGATTCGTTATTTCGACATCGAAGGCCGGCATACCGGGCTGTTCTCGCGCGCCATGACCAGTCCGTGCGGCAAGATCCGCATTCCGATCAATGAGTCGCAGGACGAAAAGAGCCAGATCGAGGAATATCTGCGCGAGTATCGCGGCGAAGGCATTCAACACATCGCGCTCGCCACCGACGATATCTATCGAACGGTCGACGCGCTGCGCGGCCATGGCATCACGTTCCAAGATACCCCCGATACGTACTTCCAGCAGATCGAAGCGCGCGTGCCCGGCCACGGCGAGCCGCTCGAGGCGCTGCGCCGCCGGCGCATCCTCATCGACGGCAACCCGCAAGGCGGCGAGGGGTTGCTGCTGCAGATCTTCACCGCCAACGTCATCGGGCCGATCTTCTTCGAGATCATCCAACGCAAGGGCAATGAAGGCTTCGGCGAGGGCAACTTCCGCGCCCTGTTCGAATCCATCGAACTCGACCAGATCCGCCGCGGCGTGATCTAGCCGTCCATCGCTCCCGGCCGGATCACAACCGGGCGTCGACCTCGGCCGCCGGAAACGCGTGCTTGATGTCGTACAGCACGTGGTTCTTGCGGCACAGCTTGCGAATGGCCGCCGAGCCGAGTTTGCGGAACTGCTCGTGCGCGACCGCGAGCACGACCAGGTCGTAATAATGGGGCCGCAGCTTGCTCACCGGACGCAGGCCGTACTCGTGCAGGCATTCGCGGCGGTCGGCCCACGGATCATGGACGTCCACCTGCGCTCCGTATTTGCGCAGCTCCCGCACCACGTCCACAGCCTTGGAGTTGCGCACATCGGGGCAGTTCTCCTTGAAGGTGATGCCGAGCACGAGGGCGCGCGCGCCATTGGTATGAATGCGCTTGCGGTTCATCAGCTTGACGATGTCGGCAACGACGTAGATCGGCATGTTGTCGTTGAGGCGGCGGCCGGCGAGGATCATCTCCGGGTGGTAGCCGAGCTCCTGCGCCTTGTGCGTCAGGTAGTACGGGTCGACGCCGATGCAATGGCCGCCGACGAGGCCGGGTCGGAACGGCAGGAAATTCCATTTTGATCCGGCCGCCTGCAGCACTTCCTCGGTGTCGATGCCTAGGCGCGCGAAGATCAGCGCCAGCTCGTTGATCAACGCGATGTTGACGTCGCGCTGAGTGTTCTCGATGACTTTGGCCGCCTCGGCCACCTTGATGCTCGAGGCCCGGTGCGTGCCGGCGGTGATGATCGCGCTGTAGAGCGAGTCGATGAACTCGGCGGCCTCCGCGGTCGAGCCGGAGGTGACCTTCTTGATGGTCGTCAGGCGGTGCTCCTTGTCGCCGGGGTTGATGCGCTCGGGGCTGTAGCCGACGACGAAACCGTCATTGCAGCGCAGTCCGGATTCGCGCTCGAGTATGGGCACGCAGACTTCCTCGGTGCACCCGGGGTACACGGTCGATTCGTAAACGACCACGTCGCCTTTCTTCAGCACCTTGCCGACGGTGATGCTCGCGGCAATGAGCGGGCGCAAATCCGGGCGCTTGTAGATGTCGATGGGAGTCGGCACCGTGACGATGAAGACGCGGCAGCGGCGCAGATCCGCCGGGTCGCTGGTGAACGACAGATGCTCGGCCGCGGCCAGCTCGCGGCGAGTGACTTCGAGCGTGCTGTCGCGCCCGGCTTCCAGCTCGGCGACACGATCCGGCTTGATATCGAAGCCGACCGTAGCGAAATGCTTGCCGAACTCGACGGCGAGCGGTAGCCCGACGTATCCCAGACCGATCAAGCCTATGCGGTACTTGCGCAAATTCATCACCTTGAAGTCTCCGAGTACGGGAGTTGCGCGCGGCGCGAGTGGGAGATGCGCCGGCGTCGGGAAACATACGCTGCGCAGCCAGTTTACCACGGCGCGCGACCGCGCAGATCTCCCGGCGCTGGCGAGTCAGCGCCGCTCGGCGCCCGGCCGCTCAGGGAATGTGCTCGAGAGCGAGGTACTCGGCGCTTTGCATTTCGACGAGTCGGCTCACGGTGCGCTGGAACTCGCTGCGCAACCGCTCGCCCCGATACAGTGTCTGCGGCGCGCCAATTGCGGAAATCACCAGCTTGACACGGCGGTCGTAGAGTTCGTCGATCAGTGCGATGAAGCGGCGCGCCTCGTCCTCGCGCGTCGCGTCGAGATGCGGCACCCCTGAGAGCGCCACCGCCGAGTACAGCCGGGCGATCTCGATGTAATCTTCCTGACTGCGCGGGCCGGCGCACAGCGCCTCGAAGTCGAACCATACGGCGCTGTCGCTCTGGCGAACGACGGGAATGAACCGGCCGTTGATCTCGAGTGCTCCGTCGTCCCATTCCGCATGCTGCGAAAGGTCGGCAAACAGCGCGCGCAGCCGCTGTTCACCGCCCGGGTCGGCGGAGGCGAGATAGGTGCCGGCCTGCGTCAGCTGCCGCAGGCGGTAGTCGCGCTCGCCGTCGACGGCCAACACCCTGGTGTGCCGCTCGATCAGGTCGATCGCGGGGAGGAAGCGCTGGCGTTGCAGGCCGTTGCGATACAGCTCCCGCGGCGGAACGTTGGAGGTCGCCACCAGGGTGACGCCTCGGCGAAACAGGCCGGCGAACAGCCCGGCGAGGATCATGGCATCGGCGATGTCGGCAACGAACAGCTCGTCCAAGCACAGGATGCGGGTCTGGCGGGCGAGGCGTTCGGCGATGACCTCGAGCGGCTCGTCCCGGCCCCGGAGCGTGTTCAGCTGCGCATGCACGTCGTGCATGAAGCGGTGAAAATGGCGGCGCCGCCGCTGCGGAAACGGCAGGCACTGGAAGAACAGGTCCATCAGCCAGGTCTTGCCGCGCCCCACGGGGCCCCACAGGTAGATGCCGCGCTGCGGCCCGGACGCGCGGCCGGTCAGGCGGCGCAGGAGGCGTGCGGCGATCGGATGCGCCTCGGCGCGCCCGCCGGCCGCCAGTCGAGCGCGCAGGTCCTCGAGGCAGTCGATCGCCTTCAGCTGCGCGGCATCGGCGCGGTAGCCGCGCGCGCGCAGTTGGCGGTCGTAGGCTTCGCGCAGCGTCGGCGCAGCGGTCAAGTGCACGGTCCGGCGGCGCTCAGCCCGACAGTTCGGGCAAGTCGCGGAAATGCTCGAGCGCCTGCGGATTGGCGAGGGCGTCGATGTTCTTGACCGGCCGGCCGTGGATCACGTTGCGCACCGCCAGCTCGGTGAGTTTCCCGGAGCGGGTGCGGGGAATATCCGGCACGGCGATGATCTTCGCCGGCACGTGCCGGGGGGTCGTGCGGGTGCGGATTTCGCCGCGGATCCTGCGCTTGAGCGCCTCGTCGAGCTCGACACCGGCGCGCAGGCGCACGAACAGCACCACGCGCACATCGCCATGCCAGTCTTGACCGACGGCGACCGACTCGACCACCTCGGCCAGCCGTTCCACCGCCGAGTAGATCTCCGCCGTGCCGATGCGCACGCCGCCCGGGTTCAAGACCGCGTCGGAGCGGCCATAGATGATGATTCCGTCGTGGTCGGTGAGCTCGGCATAGTCGCCGTGATGCCACACGCCCGCAAAGCGCTCGAAGTAGGCGGCCCGGTAGCGCTGGCCATCGGGATCGTTCCAGAACCCAACCGGCATCGATGGGAACGGGGCGGTGCACACCAGCTCGCCGCGCTGGCCGCGCACCGACTTGCCGTCGTCGTCGTAGATCTGCACCCGCAAGCCGAGGCCCCGGCATTGCAGCTCACCGCGATGCACCGGCAGAGTGGGGCAACCGAGCGCAAAGCACGACACGATGTCGGTTCCGCCGGAAATCGAAGCCAGATGCACGTCCGGCTTGATGTCACGGTAGACGAAGTCGAAGCCCTCGGGCAGCAGCGGCGAGCCGGTCGAGAGGATGCATCGCAGTGCGCCGAGATCGACCCGCCGCGCCGGGATGTAGCCGCTCTTCTCCAGGGCCGATAGATATTTGGCACTGGTGCCGAAGATGGTGACGCGCTCCCGCACGGCCATGCGCCAGAGCACCCCGGGATCGGGATGGAACGGATTGCCGTCGTAGAGCACCAACGTGGCGCCGGCGGCGAGTGCGCTGGCCAGCCAGTTCCACATCATCCATCCGCAGGTGGTGAAGTAGAACATCTGATCGCCGCGCTTGAGATCGACGTGCAGCAGATGCTCCTTCTGGTGCTGCAGCAGCGTGCCGCCCGCGCCGTGCACGATGCACTTGGGCACTCCGGTGGTGCCGGAGGAGAAGAGGATGTAAAGCGGATGATCGAACGGCAGCGGCGTGAACTGCAGCGGTGCGCCGCGCCGGCCGAAGGCCTCCCAGGGTGCCGCGTGCGTTAGCGCCGGGCCGAGCTGCTCGAGCCGCGGACTGTGGCTGACGTAGGGGATCACGACGAGCTGACGCAGGCCCGGCAATTGCCGCGCCACCTCGCCGATCGTCGCCAGCGAGTCGAGCGTCTTGCCGCTGTAGAAGTATCCGTCGGCGCTGAAGAGCACCTTCGGCTCGATCTGACCGAAGCGATCGAGCACGCCCTGCACACCGAAGTCGGGCGAGCAGGACGACCAGATTCCCCCGAGACTGGCCGTGGCCAACATCGCGATCAGGGCGTGCGGCAGGTTGGGCAGGTATCCGGCGACTCGGTCCCCCGGCCCGACGCCCGCGTCCTTCAGCCCCGCGGCGATGCGCGCCACCTCCTCGGACAGGTGCCGATAGGTCAGCCGCTGTTCCATGCCGCGCTCGTTGGTGAACGCCACCGCGGGTTGATCGTCACGGAACCGCAGCAGGTTGTCGGCGAAGTTGAGCCGCGCCGCAGGGAAGAAGCGCGCCCCCGGCATGCGCTCGGGATGCTCGATCACGGGACCGCCACCCCAGTCCGCGCGCACGTCGGCAAAGTGCGCCAGTTCGCTCCAAAACTGCTCCGGCTGCTCGATCGACCAGGAGTAGAGCGCCGCGTAATCGCGCAGCGACAGATTCCGGCGCGCGTTCACGCAAGCAATGAAGCGCGTCAGGTTGGCCGCGGCGATTCGTTGGGCGGTGGGCCGCCAGATCTCGTTCACGGTGGCTAGAGCGACTGGTAGTTGGGGCCGGAGCCGCCCTCCGGCGGCGTCCAATCGATGATGCCGTAGGGGTCCTTGATGTCGCAAGCCTTGCAGTGCACGCAGTTGGCGGCATTGATCTGCAGCCGCCGCCGGCCTGAATCCTCGACGATCTCGTAGACGTTCGCCGGACAGAACCGCTGGCACGGATTATCGAATTCGCGCGCGCAGCGATCGGTGCAGATCGAGGTATCGCGCACTTTCAGATGCGCCGGTTGGTTTTCCTCGTGGCTCGTCGCCGCGAAGAATACCGAGGCCAGGCGGTCGCGGGGCGGCAGTGTGCGCGGCATCCAGTGGCGCTGCGGCGATCGATATTCGTCGATGTGGCGCAGCCGCTCGTGGTCGGCTTCCCGGTGTCGCAGCGTCCACGGAGTATATCCGCGGGCGAGGGTCTCGAGGGCGGCGTTGGCCATGCCGAACCACAAGCCGCGCTTGAACCCGGGCTTGAAGTTGCGCACCGCGCGCAGCTCACGTCCACCGGCGGAATCCCGCCAGCGCGCGTCGAAGCCTGCCGGCGAACCGGTCTCGGCAAGATGCTCCGCGGCCAGCATCCCAGAGCGGATCGCCTGGTGGATGCCCTTGATCTTCGGCACGTTCACCCCGCCGGCCGCGTCGCCGATCAGGAGGGCCCCGGGCATCTCCAGGCGGGGCAGGCACTGCCATCCGCCCGCGGCGATCGTACGCGCGCCCGCGGCGAGGATCTCGCCGCCCTCGAGCAAGGGTCTGACCGCAGGGTGATGCTTGAACTGCTGGAACGCCTCGAACGGCGAGAAGCGCGGGTCCGGGTAATCGAGCCCGACCACGAACCCGACATACACACGGTCGTGGTCGAGGTGATAGATGAAGCTGCCGCCGTAGGTGCTCGTATCGAGCGGCCAGCCCAGCGTGTGCTGGATCAGGCCCGCCTGCACGCGGCCCTCGGGAAGCTGCCACAGCTCCTTCAATCCGAGTCCGTATGTTTGCGGGTCGCGGCCGGCGTCCAGCTCGAAGCGTCGAATCAACTGCTTGGCCAGGCTCCCGCGGGCGCCTTCGGCTACGATGGTCGTGCGGGCGTGAATCTCGGCGCCCGGCGTGAAGTTCGGGCCGGGCTTGCCGGCCTTGTCGAGGCCCACGTCGCCCAGCCGAACGCCGCGCACCGAGCCGTCGGTGCCCAATACCGGCTCGGCCGCCGCGAAGCCCGGGAAGATGTCCACGCCGAGGGCTTCGGCCTGCTGCGCGAGCCACGCGGCCAGCAGCCCCAGGGACACGATGAAGTTGCCGCGATTGTGCAGCTGCGGCGGCAGCGGCAGACGGAACTTGCCGGTGCGCGTGAGCAGATGCATCTCGTCGTGCGTCGCGGGCACGCAGATCGACGGCGGGGATTGCCGCCACTGCGGAGCCAGCGCATCGAGCGGTCCGGGCTCGATGACCGCGCCGGAGAGGGTGTGCGCCCCTACCGCGGCCGCTTTCTCGAGCAGGCAGACGTTGAGGTCCGGCTTCAACTGCTTCAACCGGATAGCGCACGCCAGTCCCGCGGGGCCGCCCCCGATGATCGCGATGTCGTACTCCATGACGTCGCGTTCGACGGCGCCGGATGCTGTCGTGCTCACTGCGGTTGCATCCTCACGGCTCCATCGAGCCGAATGGTCTCGCCGTTGAGCATGGGGATCTCGAAAGCCGCCGCGACCAGTTGCGCGAATTCCGCGGGCTTGCCGAGCCGGTGCGGGAAGGGGATTTGAGCCGCGAGCGAGGCTTGCGCCTCCGCGCTCAAGGTGTCGATCATGGGCGTGTGGAAAATGCCGGGCGCGATGGCGATGCAGCGAATGCCGAAGCGGGCGAGTTCGCGGGCCATCGGCAGGGTCATGCCGGCGAGCGCCGCTTTGGTGGCCGAGTAGGCGGCCTGGCCGATTTGTCCTTCGAATGCCGCGATCGACGAGGTATGCACCAGCAGGCCGCGCTCGCCGTCTTCGCTGGGCGCATTGTGCTGCATGAGGTTCGCCGCGGCTTTGTCGCACAGGAAGCTGCCGATGAGATTGATGTGCACGACCCGTGTGAAGAACTCGCCGCTCATCGGGCCTTGTTTGCCGAGCACGCGGCCCGCGCCGATGACTCCCGCGCAGTTGACCAGCAGATTCAGACCATCCAGACGCTGCGCGGCGGCGGCCATCGCGGCGCCGACTTCGGTCTCCGATGCGACGTCGCAGCGTACGAAATGCGCGTTGCCACCCAACGCCTCGGCCGCTGTGCGTCCCTGCTCTTCCTGGACGTCCAGCAATACCACACGCGCGCCGTGCGTCACGAGATGGCGGGCCGTGGCGTGACCGAGTCCCGAAGCGCCGCCGGTGATGACGGCCCGGGCATTCTGGATCTTCATGCGTCCCCCTGCGGGTCGATTGTCAGTCTAACGGATCATTTCCACGGCCACCGCCACAGCTTCGCCGCCGCCGATGCACAGAGCGGCGATGCCGCGCCGGCCGTTCCGGGCGCGCAATGCGTGCAGCAGCGTCGTCAGTATGCGTGCACCGGTGGCTCCGAGCGGATGACCGAGCGCGCACGCGCCACCGTTGACGTTGACACGGGCGTGATCGAGACCGAGATCGTGCATTGCCACCATGGTCACGGCCGCGAAGGCTTCGTTGATCTCGTACAGGTCGACATCGCCAGGGTGCCAGCCGAGCGTGCCGAGGACCTTGCGCACGGCGCCGACCGGCGCCGTCGTGAACCATTCGGGCTCCTGCGCGTGGCTTGCGTACGCGACGATGCGCGCGAAAGGCGTGACGTCGCGGGCGCGAGCGGACTGGGCGTCCATGACCACTACCGCCGCGGCACCATCGGCAATCGAGGAGGCGCTGGCTGCGGTTACCGTGCCGTCCTTGCTGAAAGCCGGTCGAAGGGTGGGAATCTTGCTCAGATCACAGGTCTCGGGGGTTTCATCGCGCGCCACGATGCGCTCAGCCTTGCGGTCCTTGACGGTCACGGGAATGATCTCGGCCTCGAATGCCTCGGCTCGAGCGCACACGGCGCGGCGGACCGATTCGGCGGCGAACGCATCCTGCTGCTCGCGCGTGAGGCCGTAATGCGCGGCGGTGGCGTCGGCGAAGCAGCCCATGAGCTTGCTGTCGAACGGGCTTTGCAGACCGTCGAAGAACATGTGATCGAGGATCTCGCCGTGGCCCATGCGGTAGCCGGCGCGCGCCTTGGGCAGCAGATACGGCGCCCGAGTCATGGATTCGAATCCGCCGGCGAGCACAATCTCGGCGCCGCCGGCACGGATCTGATCGGCGGCCATCATGACCGCCTTCAAGCCCGAGCCGCACATCTTGTTGATGGTCGTCGCCGGCGTGGCGAACGGAATGCCGGCGCCGATGGCGGCCTGGCGGGCCGGCGCCTGGCCCAGTCCCGCGGCGAGTACGCAGCCCAGAATGACCTCGTCGACCGCGGCGGGCTCGATGCCGGCGGCGTCCAGGGCGCCTTTGAGCGCAACGGCGCCGAGCTGCGGGGCGCTCAGCGCCGACAGCGCGCCCTGGAACGCGCCGAGCGGGGTCCGTCGGGCGGAGGCGATCACGATTTCGGTCGAGGGCATGGCAGGTCCTCCGTACGGAAACGGGCGCTCAGCGCTCGAGCCCGTTGGTCGTCCGGTTCGCCGCGGGGCGGTGGGCCGCGGCGCCCGTGCGCGGATTGAGCCCATTCTCAAAAACGGTGATGAAGGCGGCGGCGATCTCGGCGCCGGTCATGGATTGATTCTCGCGATACCAGTGCGCGATCCAGTTGAGCGCGCCGGCGAGCGCGAAAGCGGTCATCTTCGGATCGCACGGGTGGATCGATCCGTCTTGAGCCCCCTCGCGCAACAAGCGGCGGATGCCTTGGTCGATCTCGGACTTCAGCGACTTGATGTGCGCGCTCATCGCCGCAGAGAGATCCTGGTCCTCGGCGCGCACCATGCACCAGCCGAACTCCGAGGCGACCGCCTGGCCGTAATGGCCAAGCACCGTCTTCAGCCGCTCGCGTGCCGGGGCCTTCCGCGAGCGCGCGTTGCGAAACGCCGTGCGGATCGGCTCGATGCCGGCGACAAAACACTCGAAGAGGAGCTGCTCCTTGTTCGATACGTAGTAATACACGGTCGGCTTGCTCACCTCGAGCGCCGCCGCGATGTCATCTAGCGAGGTGTTGTGGTAGCCCTTGCGGTTGAAGGCATGCGCCGCGGCGCGGATCACGGCCTCGCGCTTGACCTGCCGGTCCCGCACCCGCTCGCGGCTGGCGCGCCACGGCGAGCCGCGAGCGGTGGCGGTGGGCGTGGCGGCGCTCGCGGCGAGGTGCGTTCGCCCGGGCGCCGTTTTGCGTCGACTGGTCGGCATGCCGGTTCTGAGAAGGGTCCATGCAGTGCGGGGCCCGCTGCCGTGCAGTATAGCCGTACACGGACCGGTGTGCGCGAGCGCTGCGGTCGGTGCGAGTCGGCGCGTTGACCGTCCGGGCCCGCATGGATCATACTCATTAGTAGCTATCCTACCGGCGCGTAAAGACTTTCTTCCCGCCCAGCGCCCAGCGAGCGAGCCATGCTTCCGAAGCACTCGAGTGCCGTGCACTCCGCCCATGCCGAAGACCCGGGGTCCGCCCGGCTCAACCCGCCCCTGAGATTCGTATCGGCCGCTTCGCTGTTCGATGGGCACGACGCGGCGATCAACATGATCCGGCGCCTGCTGCAGGCCCAGGGTGCCGAGGTGGTGCACCTCGGACACAACCGCAGCGTCGCCGAGATCGTGCGTGCGGCCATCCAGGAGGACGCTGACGCCATCGCCGCGACCTCCTACCAGGGCGGCCACAACGAATATTTCGCCTACATGGTGGATATGCTGCGCGAGCACGGCTGTCCGCACATCCGCGTGGTCGTCGGCGGCGGCGGAACGATCGCCCCTCAGGAGATCGATGCGCTGCAACGTTACGGCGTCGAGCGCATCTATACGCCCGAGGACGGCCGCCGGATGGGTCTCGAGGGCATGATAGACGACGTGTTCGCCCGGGTGCGCGCCGCCCGCAAGCCGGCATTCGAGGCGCGGCCGCTCACGGCGCGCGATCCGGTCCAGATTGCACGTGCCATCTCGGTATTGGAGAACGCCGAGCCCGCCGACGCGCAGGCCGAACAGATCCGCCGCATGACGCAGCGCTCGCCGAGCCGGGTTCCGGTCATCGGCATCACCGGCAGCGGGGGGGCGGGCAAGTCGAGCCTCACCGACGAGCTGCTGACGCGACTTCTGCGACAATTTCCGGATCGCCAGATCGCTGTGGCGGCGATGGATCCCACCCGCGGGCGCAGCGGCGGCGCGCTGCTCGGGGACCGCATACGCATGAACAGTATCGATACGGACGCCGTGTTCATGCGCTCGCTCGCCACGCGGCGACGGCACCTGGCGACCGCCGTGGTGCTCAAGGACGTGATTCAGCTCTACCGGGCCGCCGGGTTCGATCTGATCATCGTCGAGACCGCCGGCACGGGCCAGGCCGACAGCGAGATCGTCGATCTGGTGGACCGGTCCGTGTACGTCATGACCGGTGAATACGGCGCCGCCAGCCAGCTCGAGAAGATCGAGATGCTCGATTACGCCGATTTGATCGTGCTGAACAAGAGCGACAAGCGCGGCGCGAACGACAGTCTGCGCGACGTGCGCAAGCAATGGCGGCGCAATCACCCTGGGGACCGACACCTGGCCGACGCCGACGTGCCGGTGTTTCCGACAGTCGCCAGCCGCTTCAACGACCCGGGCGTGAATCGGCTGTTCACGGCATTGTGCGGACTGATCGGCGCTCAGCGTCTCGGCTCGGCCGCTGGGGAGACGGTCGACTCCGTGCAGCTCGACCCGCAGGCTCGTGAGCCGCTCATACCCGGCGTGAGGGTGCGCTATCTGGCCGAGATCGCGCGCAACGGCCGCGCCGTGCGCGAACAGATCGAGCGTCAGGCTCAAGCCGCGAGCCGTGCCCAGGGCCTGCATCAGGCGCTGCAGGCCGTCGACGCAGACGCAGTGCCGGCACCGCTCGAGCCGTGCCCGGATGCGGCGCTCCGGGATGGCGACGCCACGCGCCTGGCGCTGCGGGCCGCCTACAACGCGGCGCTGAATCAAATCGGCGCCGAAGGCGTCACTGAGCTCAAGGCGTGGCCGGAACGGGCGCGGGCGGCGAGCGCTGCGACCTATTCGTACAGGGTGCGTGGCCGCGAAGTGAGCGGGGAGAACTACAGCGAGACGCTCGCGCATGAGCGGGTGCCGAAACTCGCGGTGCCGAAGCTGCGCGATTGGGGTGAGCTGTTGCGCTTCATCCGCAGCGAGAATCTGCCCGGAGCCTTTCCCTACACCGGCGGCGTCTACCCGTACCGGCGCGAGGAGGAGGATCCGACCCGGATGTTCGCCGGCGAGGGCGCTCCGGAGCGTACCAACCGCCGGTTCCATTATCTGGCCCGGGGGCACGGGGCGGCGCGTCTCTCGACGGCATTCGACTCGACGACGCTCTACGGTGAGGATCCGGATACGCGCCCGGACATCTACGGTCGTACGGGTAACTCCGGGGTGTCGGTCGCGACTCTCGATGACATGAAGAAGCTCTACTCGGGCTTCGATCTCGCCCGGCCGTCGACCTCGGTGTCCATGACCATCAATGGTCCGGCGCCGATGATTCTGGCGATGTATCTCAATACGGCGGTCGATCAGCGCGTCGAGCGGTATCTGCGCGCCCAGGGACTTTGGCCCGAAGCTGAGCAACGCATCGAGGCGCTGCGGCGCGAGGCCGCCGAGCGCGCGGCCGAGCCGCCGGCGTATCACGGGGAGCGTCCGGAGGGTCACGATGGTTCGGGCCTGGCGTTGCTCGGCGTGACGGGCGACCAGTTGCTGGAGCCGCGGATCTACGAGCGCATCAAGGCCGAGACGCTGAGTGCCGTGCGGGGCACGGTGCAGGCGGACATTCTGAAGGAGGATCAGGCCCAGAATACCTGTATCTTCTCCACGGAATTCGCGCTCAGGATGATGGGCGACGTGCAGGAGTATTTCATCGAGCGCCAGGTGCGCAATTTCTACTCGGTCTCGATCTCCGGCTATCACATTGCGGAGGCCGGCGCCAATCCGATAACGCAGCTCGCCTTCACGCTCGCCAACGGCTTCACTATCGTCGAGTATTATCTGGCGCGCGGCATGAAGATCGATGATTTCGCGCCCAATCTGTCGTTTTTCTTTTCCAACGGCATGGACCCCGAGTACGCGGTGATCGGCCGGGTGGCGCGGCGCATCTGGGCGCGCGCCCTGCGCGATCTTTATGACGGAGGTCCGCGCAGCCAGATGCTGAAGTATCACGTGCAGACCTCGGGGCGGAGCCTGCACGCGCGCGAGATCGGGTTCAACGACATCCGTACCACGCTGCAGGCGTTGTACGCGCTGTTCGACAACTGCAACAGCCTGCATACCAACGCCTACGACGAAGCGTTGACCACGCCGACCGAGGAGAGCGTGCGGCGAGCGGTGGCCATTCAGCTGGTCATCAACCGCGAACTCGGTCTGAACAAGATTCAGAATCCCTGGCAGGGCTCGTTCGCCATCGAGTACCTCACGGATCTGGTCGAAGAAGCCGTGTATCGGGAATTCGACGCGCTGACCGAGCGCGGCGGGGTGCTCGGGGCGATGGAGACGATGTACCAGCGCGGCAAGATCCAGGATGAGTCGCTCTACTATGAGACCCGCAAGCACGACGGGAGCCTGCCGATCGTCGGGGTGAACACCTTCCTCTCGCAGTCCGACGCCGAAGCCGAGCATGCGCACGCCGAGCTGATCCGCTCGAGCGAGCAGGAGAAGCAGGGGCAGGTGGTGGCATTGCGCGCCTTTCAGGCGCGCAATGCGCCGCGCACGCCCGGGGCGTTGGCCCGTTTGAAGCAGGTTGCGGGCACGGACGGTAACGTCTTTGCCGAGTTGATGGAGACCGTCAAGAGCTGCTCACTCGGACAGATCACCCACGCTCTGTACGAGGTCGGCGGACGTTACCGGCGCAACATGTGATGATGGGTCCGGTACGCTCAGATCCGGCTCTCCGAGCGCGGCCAGAATTGCCGCGCGCGCCTGATCGCGCAGGAGCGCCGCGGCGCGCGCGCCCGGCGGCGGCTGGATCGGCTCGAGGATATCGACCTCGATTCGGGCCGGCCGAGGCAGCTCGCCCCGTGGAGAGAGCGCGACACGGGTGCCGCGCACCACGGCCGGAACCACGGGGCAGCCGGCCCGCACGGCGGTGGTGAACGCGCCGCTGTGAAAGCGCAGCAATCCCGGGCTCGGGGTGAAGGTGCCCTCCGGAAAGAACATCAGGGAGTGGCCCTGAGTTGCGCTGCGCAGCACGCGCAAGGCGTCCGCGCCCCCACGCCGGCGGTCAAAGCGCTCCACGAAGTGCGCGCCGATGCGGCGCAGGAACGTCCCGGCCAACGGCACACTGGCCATCTCGCGCTTGATGACGAACGCGAAGCGGGCCGGTAGGACGGCGGCGAACACCGGACCATCGAGGTAACTGGCGTGATTGGCCACGATCACACACTGTCCGCTCGGGAGGCGCTGCAGGCCGCGCACCGCCAGAGGCATGCCGGAGCAAGCCAGAAGCGCTCGGGCGAGGCGGCGCGTGGCCGCCCGCCGGAGCGCCAGTGCCGGCAGCGCCAGGGTGACCAGAAACGCGGTGAAGCCGAAGATCAGGAAGACCAGCGCCGCATACACGCTGAATATGACCCTGAGCGGCAGCAGAGCCAGGGAGCGGAACGAGAATGACTGTGTGGAGCGATTCTGTGGCATCGTGACGATGGCCGGTGAAAGTGTAGGGTATTGTGATCAGGTTCTCTATTACGTTAACAAGCCGTTCCAATTGTGATGATCGTCACACCGCCGGAGCTCCGGTGGTCACCATACTGCGATCGGCATCGTGACGCCGGGAATTTCGTCACCGGCTCGACGCTCGTTGAGCGGCGCCCACGGGTCTGCAGCGAGACAGAAATTGTCCAACGAATCGGCCTTAACCAGTCTCCCAACCCAGCCGGACACGGATCCGTCGGTCGGCCGCTTCCTCGATGCCGTGTGGATGGAGCGCGGCCTCTCCACCAATACCCTGGCGGCCTACCGCGCGGATTTGACGGCGCTGATGCGCTGGCTGAGCGTGCGACAGATGTCGATTATGCGTACTTCGCGCCAGGATCTGCAGGATTTCATCGCTTGGCGCGTGGCCGCCGGCGCCCGACCGCGCTCGACCGCGCGCCAGTTGTCGAGCTTTCGGCGCTTCTTTCGATATTTGATGCGCGAAGGCCTGATTCAAGAGGATCCGACGGCGCAGATCGCCATGCCCAAGATCGGCCGGTCGCTGCCGAAGTCACTGACCGAGGAAGAGGTTGAGGCGCTGCTCGCCGCGCCCGTCGTGCACGACCCGCTCGGCAATCGCGATCGCACCATGCTGGAGGTGCTCTACGCCACGGGGCTGCGGGTCTCGGAGCTGGTCAATTTACGGTATGCGCAGATCAATCTGAACCAGGGTGTCATCCGCATCCTCGGCAAGGGCAACCGCGAGCGGTTGATTCCGCTCGGGGACGAGGCGGTGCGCTGGATGACGGAATTCGTGCACGGCGCGCGCGATGAGATTCTGCTCGAGCGGCAGACGGACTACCTGTTTCCCACGCGCCGCGGCGACCGCATGACCCGCCAAGCGTTCTGGCACATCATCAAGCGCTACGCGCGCAAGGCAGGCATTGGCAAGGGACTCTCGCCGCATACCCTGCGCCACGCGTTTGCGACGCACCTGCTGAATCATGGGGCGGACCTGCGCGTCGTTCAGATCCTGCTCGGCCACAGCGACCTGTCGACGACCCAGATATACACCCACGTGGCGAGCGAGCGCATGAAGGATCTTCATGCGCGCCATCACCCGCGTTCCTGAGCGGCGCGGGTTCGTGGAACGGCCGCTCAGCGCTCGAGGAGCTTGAGCTTATCCGGCTTGCCGTCCCACTCCTTGGCGTCCGCCGGCGCGTCTTTCTTTTCCGTGATGACCGGCCACTGCTTGGCGAGCTCGGAGTTGAGTGTCTTGAAGGACTCTTGGCCGCCGGGCAGCTCCTCCTCGGAGAAGATCGCTTCCGCGGGACACTCGGGCTCGCAGAGGGTGCAATCGATGCACTCGTCCGGATCGATGACGAGAAAATTCGGTCCCTCGTGAAAGCAATCGACTGGACAGACTTCCACGCAGTCCATGTACTTGCACTTGATGCAGTTTTCAGTCACCACGAAAGTCATCGAATTTCCTTCCAGAACAACGGGCTGTAATGCTGCCCGCGGTCGGCGGCGAGCGGGGCGCCGCGCCGGGCGCTGCATTCTGCCACGTGGCGCGCGCGGCCCGCCAGCCGCGCGGTCCGCGGGCCTAGGTGAGCCGGCGCTGCAGGGTTGCGAAGTGGTGCGTCTCGCGCTGCTCGGCGCGGTCCTCCAGATAGCGGCGCAGGCTGAACTCCGTGCTCGGAAACGCGAGGTCCGCCCACGGGATGTCTTCCACCCGGACCAGGGCCGTCTCCAGGCTCTCGGGTCCTGCGCTGTGCTCGTCCGCCGGCATGTCCGCGCGGAAAAACACGTGGACCTGATGGGCTTCGAGCACGTGCACGACGGACAGCAGCGAGCCGATCTCGACCTCGACCTGCGCTTCCTCGCGGGATTCGCGCGCCGCGCCTTCCTGCAACGTCTCCCCGTTCTCCAGGAAGCCGGCCGGTACCGTCCAGTAGCCTCGCCGCGGCTCGATCGCCCGACGGCATATGAGGATGCGTCCGGCGTGCTCCGGCACGCAGCCGACTACCAGACGAGGATTCTGATAATGCACGGCTCCGCACGCCTCGCACACGTAGCGCGGCAAGTGATCGCCAGGCGGTACGCGCACCGTCAGTCGTGCACCGCACTGGCTGCAGAAGCTCATGGTGTGGGGTGAGGGGTGGGGCAACGCGCAACAGGAACAGCTGGGAAACTCTCGGGAGCATAAGCGGCGCGGCTGCCCTTGTCGACCGTGGCGCCGCATGTGTGTGCGGGCGGGCTCGCCTGGCTACGCCGCGCCGCCGCGATGTTGGAATTTCGAGGAGGAACGGCGGCTGGGCAATCGGCACTGCGCGGGGCCCGACCGGTACGGCCGCGCGCCACGGCCCTGATCAGCCCCATCGCGGCGCCGCGCGCGCTGCGCGGCTGATGCATACCGCGTCGCGGCCGGCGTCCTTCGCCTCATAAAGGGCCGCGTCGGCGCGCGCAACGATCTCATCGAGTGTGCGCGGTCCTTCCGCCGTGGTGGCCAGGCCAGCGCTGAACGTGACACGCAGTTGCGTGGGAGGTTCGCCGCCGCAGATGTCGATGCCCGAGGCCAGCGCGCGCAACCGTTCGACCGTGAGCAACGCGCTGTCGAGTGTCGCCTCCGGTAGCGCCAGGAGAAATTCCTCTCCGCCCCAGCGACCGAGGATGTCGGTCCCGCGCAGAGCCTCGCGCGAGAGGCGCGCGAACTCGCGCAGCACGTGATCGCCGGCGGCGTGACCGCACTGATCATTGATGGTCTTGAAGTGATCGAAATCGAGCAGTGCCACGGTGAGCGGCCGGTCGTGCTCGATTGCCGAGTCGAGCGCCAGGGTGGCCAGCTGCGCAGTGTGCCCGCGGTTCGGCAGACTCGTCAGCGGGTCCGCGTTGGCCAACAGCAGCAGTTGCCGGCGGTGGCGCCGATCCGAGATCAGGATGTAGGACAGCAAGACGATGACCAGACCGCCGGCGACGCTGGCGGTCCCCATCCAGTTCAGCAGCTGGCGCTGCTTGGCGGCCCGATGGGCGGCGGCCTGGAGCTTGCGCGTCAAAACGGCGTTGCGCCGGAACTCCTGAGTGGTCCGAAAACGCATCTCGAGAGCGGCTCTCAGGCGTGCCTGGCTGATCCGGTTCTGCGCCTTGAAGCGGCGCACGTACTCACTCTGGTCGCGGTACGCGGCCGCATACCGGTGCAGCGCGGCGTTGGCCTGTGAGCGGGCGAGATAGGCGGGAGCGACGGTTGATGGCGCCATGTCCGCGCCGGAGTGATCGAGCACCTTGTTGAGCAGCGCGAGGGCGTGGCGCGGATGTTTCTCGGCAAGCGCGATTCGCGCCAGCAGCGCCTCGGTTTCCTTGACGCCGGCGTGGGCCTTTCCGGCCGCGAGTACTGGTGCGGCACGGTTGCACGCGCGGCGCGCGGCGGCGAACCGCTTCAATGCGAGGTCGACCTGACAGATGCGCAGATTCGCGTAAGCGACCCCCTGGCGATTGTCGCTCGTGGCGCTGATGGCGAGCGCCCTGCGATAGACGGCGATGGCGTGGTGAAAGTGGCGCATGGAGCGCAGGATCCCGCCTTCCAAGTACAGGTCATCGGCCAGATAGTCGGTCGATTTGCGCGCCTTGTCCCGGCCGATGATCTGCCGGATCAGCCTCAGCGCCTGCCTGTAGTCGCCCATTCTGCGCAGCACGTGGGTGAGGAAGACGCCCGCATCGGTACGCACGACGGGCAGGCCGAGAGCCTGAGCCTGCATGTACGCCTGGGTGAGGTCGCGGATCGCGAGGTCGGAGCGATTGCGCAATATGTTCAGCTCGCCCGCGGTGATTTCCAGGCACACAGCGCTGGGCGAGCTCGGCCGCAGCGGGGCGCGGGCCTGCTCGATCCGCCGCAGCGCCCGGGCGATCCCGGCTGGCGAGTTGAAACTGAGCGCGTAGCTCGAGAGCAGCTGCTGGCGCAGCGGGTCAGTGGCTCCGCCGAGCAGGCTCAGGCCCCGGAGGGCCGGGGCGCGTGCGGCGTGATACAGGGCCAGCCCGCGGTAGGCGGCTGCCTGGATGGCGTACAGCCCCGCGAGGCGCCGTGGATCGGTGTGCGCGCTGCCGGCCGGCAGTCGGGCGACGCGTGCCTCGGCTTTCGCCAGGGCCTCGCTGGCGTCGCGCGAGACCAGGTGGCGCAGCGCGAGGAACTCCCGTTCGTGCACGGGAAAGCAGCCGGCGTGCGCCGGCCCCGCGCTGCTCACGGCCGCGAGCAGCGGGACGAGCAGTCCCGCGCACCATCCCGGCGTTTTCCGCCTTATTGCCGCTGAGCTGACCATCACTTGTCTCAACATAAGGTTGTCGAAGGACTCGCGGAGCACCTGATTTCACGTTTTTGCGCATCGCCGACCGCTCGGGGCGAAGCACGCGGCCCAGCCGTGCGGCCGATCACAGTTGCCCGCGCAACGCGCCGGTCAGCCTGTCGGACAAAGCCTGCCTCGGACGTTGCTCGAATCGGCCGAGCATGCGGATCCGACGAAATCGAACCGGATCCGTACCCGGCCGACACGGCTGCACAGCGCCGCGCGGGGCGCTCGTCACGCGACGGGCGCAGGAGATGATCTTCGGCCTAAATTGCGACGCGCCTGCGAACTGAGCCGCCGGATTCCGTCAGTTGATCTCGAGCGCCGTGCCAGCGCCGCTCGCGCGGCCGTACTCCGTCGGTTCATAGAGATTCCTGGCTTTTGTTCCCAAGCGGACGTTTGCATATTTTCCCAGTAGCGTCCGCTGGTCGCATGTGCTAGCTCTGCTGTTGGTGACTTGGATTCCTGACATGTGAGTTTACCGCTCGCATGCAAAAATTTCCGTATCGGGGCCCCGTTTGGGCGAACGCTCAGCACGAGGCGTGTGTGATTTTGGCGATCTTTCAGAAGGCGAGGCATTGCCTTATTTGGATTTTCTCCGAGGACTAACCGCCTTTTTCCGCACCCATGCGTTGTGCAAAACGCCGTGATGATTCCTGCCTGCTTATTTGGGCGTCCTTCGCCCTTGCGATTGCTTGAAGGATATCGGTGATCGGCTAATCGGGCTCATCTTTTATGGAAACGCCCTTGGGATAGCGCTTACGGCGTTGGTTCGCCTGCATAACCACCGGCTGATCCTGCATGTATTTGTCGAAACTCAGATGGCCCCGGCTTTCCGGTTCCCCATCCTTGCTCTTGTATCCAGAAAAGATTCACGCCGCCGTTTTCAGTGTCCGCTTCGTTGTCGAACAGTATCTCGGCCGTGTCTCGTTGGAACGGATAGGCGTGCTCATTGATAATTGTGCCGGAGAAATCATGTTGAGCGGAGATAAGCATGCGGGGCGCGCCATCCGGTGCCGCGACGTTTGGGCGCTGGACCGTCAATTCTTCGAGGCGCAGCGCCGCAGGGTGCTTTGCAACTCCAATGAATACCGTAATGGCAATGGTCGCCGTGACAATTGCAGACGGAGACAACGAGCAAAGAGATTGGACGGTGATATTCTCACGGCATGGGTCCTGAGCCAGTGCTCTCGAGAGTATACATCGGAGGCATTCCAGACGTGGAGTCAATGCACGGACAGGTGTAGTCCGTGTTCGATTCCAGATGAGTTTGCCATCCTCGGTGGCCGTGATGAACGACCGCTGCGAAACGTCCGTTGTGCTTGCTTAGGGTCCGGCAGCGGAACTCGACTCTGCACGATCCGCAGGATGCGGCGCTTTAGGTGTGCGGTCCCGGGCATCATCAACGAGGAGGCAACACCGCGGCCAATGCCAGTCTCACACTGCATCGTGCTTCAATGCGTCCGCGACGAAGTCAATGAAGCTTCGGACCTTCGCCGACAAGTGCTTGCGATGCGGATAGGCCGCGAAGATTCCAAGCTCTCCGGCGTGGTATTCGGGTAGCAGCGGTAGCAGTCGCTGCGCCCGGACGTCGTCGCCGACGAGAAAGTCCGGCTGCAGCATGATGCCTTGCCCGGCGATGACCATCGCCTTGAGGATGTTGCC
>DAIDUQ010000069.1:0-12364 GCA_027456605.1 Steroidobacteraceae bacterium
CGCGGGCGGCGGCGGCTTGATAGTCGTCAACGGCACGGTAGGCCACCAGCGCCAGAGCCGGGAGTGTGCAGATGAACACCAGCAGCACCAGCCGCATGCGCAGGCTTCCGGGCCACCCCCATTTCTTCATCGCTCGGTATCCTTATCTGCCCCATGCGGGGCTGATTCAGTGGCTAGAGCATACCCTCAACCCCCGGTGGATATGGGCATCGCGGCAGCGGCAGAGCGGCGGGCGGAATGTGCGGATGCCAGGACTGGAGCGGCTGCCGGGGCGAGCCGAAGCATGTTCCCACAATGCCCTGGCGGCATTGCGCGCCGGCGTGCGTCCTGCCGCAGCAGTCAGTGTGAGCGGAGGATGAGGGGGCTGGAGCGGGTGATGGGAATCGAACCCACGTTAGCAGCTTGGGAAGCTGCAGTTCTACCATTGAACTACACCCGCGTGCGGAGAATTGTACGAGAGGTGCGGCGCGCGCGGCAATCGGGTCTTTTGCACTATGCACGGTTCCCGGCAAGGCTGCCGGGCGGCGAGACCGCATTGGTGCGAGAGACCGCGCCGCTCTGCCGTCTCAGGGCATCCCCGGTCGCATGGAACGTGCCGGACGCTTCGTCACGGCACGCGGAATCGCACGGTGACCCGTTCGGCCCAAGCGAGTCCACTGCCGGTGCGGAACGCGTTCGCCGCCCATTGGGTCGCCGGAGCCTGATCCGCCCCTGCGCGATCCACCGCGATTGCGACGGATATTTCGCGATCCCCGGTCGCTTCGCCTGCGATGATGGCACTGCCGCCCGCCTGGCATACCGAATGAACGTGCGCGTGGCCGCCGCAGGCTCGCGCGGCAGGCTAGGGCAGTGGCTCGCGCCAGGCGCACCGTCATCCATGAGCCCCTCCAAGGCGGTGGCGAAGTCACGGCCGGATCGCCGACAATAGTGGGACAGAACCATGGGCACGAAACTTCTCATCATTGATCCGCAGAACGATTTTTGCGATATCGAGTCGGCGGCACTCCCGGTGCCTGGGGCGAGCGCGGATCTGACGCGCGTCGCGGACCTCGTCGCAGGATCGGGCGATGCGGTGACGGAAATCACGCTCACACTCGATTCTCATCCGCCCGTGGCGATCGAGCGCGTGACCTTCTGGCGGCAGGCCGACGGCCGGCCCGTCGCGCCTTTCACCGAGATCACCTGCGCCGCGGTTCGGGCCGGAAGCTATCTGCCGCGCGACAGTGGGGTGCTGGCGGAAGTCGTTGCCTACCTGCGGCGGCTCGAGTCCCTGGGCCGCTATCGGCTCATGGTTTGGCCGGTGCATTGCGTGCGGGGTACTTTGGGCCACGATATATATGCGCCGCTGGCGCGGGTGATCGGCGACTGGGAGGCGCGCACGCAGCGGTCAGCCGCGAAAGTGCTGAAGGGCATGCACCCTCTCACAGAGCATTACAGTGCCATCCGCGCCGAGGTGCCGCGCGAGGACGATCCGCACACCGGCACCAATGACGCGTTGATCGACCGGCTGCGGCCGGGTCCGTCCGACCGGCTGCTCGTGGCCGGCGAGGCGTCGAGCCATTGTGTCAGGGCGACGGTGCTCGATCTCTTCGAGGCGTTCAGCGCATCGGAGCGCTCCCGAACGGCGCTGCTGACGGATTGCATGAGTCCCGTGACGGGATTCGAATCCAATGCGGCCGAATTCCTCGAGACCGTCTGCGCGGCGGGCGCAACGCTGGCCACGAGCGCAACGGCGCTCGTACCGCACGGGCAGACCCAATGAGCACCTTCGTCCCGGTCGTCCGTTCGCTTCTGGATACGGACCTTTACAAGCTGACCATGTGGCAGCCGTTTCTGCATTCCTTTCCGGGAAACCAGGCCGTCTATCGCTTCGTATGCCGCAACCCGCCCGGATATCCGCTCGCCTCGATCGAGAGCGCCGTGCGCGAACAGCTGGATCACTTCTGCAGCCTCGTCTTCACCGAAGAGGAACTCACATATCTGGCGACCAAGCGTTATCTGAAGTCGGACTTCATCGATTTTCTGCGCATCTTCCGCTTTCAGCCGCGCTACCTGCGGGTTCGCTGCGAAGGAGATCGGCTCTCGATCGAGGCGCGCGGCCCGCAGATCCACGTGATGGGCTTCGAGATCCACGTGTTATCAATCGTCAACGAGCTGTACTTCCGGGCTTTCGATGAGCGCGCGGCCTTCGAGGAAGGGCGTAATCGGCTGAAACGCAAGATCGAGCTGCTGAGGGAATTCGAGCGAACCGGTCCCGCGAGACGCCATCCGTTCGTACTATTCGACTTCGGCACGCGCCGGCGGTTCTCAAGCCTCTGGCACGACGAGGTCGTGGCCACTCTGGCGCGCGAGGTGCCGCAGTATTTTCGTGGCACCTCGAACATCCATCTCGCCAAGCAGCACGGGTTGACCGCTGTCGGCACCATGGCTCACGAGTACCTGCAGACCTTCCAGGCGGTGGGCGTGCAACTGCGGTACTTTCAGAAGGCGGCGCTGGAGACGTGGGTTCAGGAATACCGGGGGGATCTTGGCACCGCTCTCACCGACGTCGTCGGCATGGATGCCTTCCTCGCCGACTTCGATTTGTATTTCGCCAAGCTCTTCGACGGGTTGCGCCATGATTCCGGGGACCCTGTGACCTGGGGCGAGAAGGCCCTCGCACACTACGAGCACCTGCGCATCGATGCGCACACGAAGCGGCTGGTATTTTCCGACAGCCTGACGTTGCCGAAAGCGCTCGCGCTGCACGCGCATTTTGCCGACCGGGTGCCGTGCTCGTTCGGGATCGGCACCCGTCTCACCAACGACATGGGGATCCCCGCGCTCGACATCGTGATGAAGCTCGCGGAGTGCAACGGTCAGCCGGTGGCGAAGCTCTCCGATTCGCCGGGCAAGACGCTCTGCGACGACGAGACTTTCCTGGCTTACCTGCGGCAGATATTCCGTCATCGGAGCGAGTGATCGCCATGCTCATCCCTTCCCGAGTTCTCCACGCCAATGCCGCCGGGCGGCGCGGCTTGCCGGGCGCCACGCGAACAGCGGATCATCCCGCCCCATGAGCGTCACTTCGGAACAGATGATCACGCGTTCCGTCTGCGTCTACTGCGCATCGAGCCGGACGTCTCACCCCGAATACCGTCAAGCGGCCTTCAAGCTGGGCGAGGTTCTGGCAAAGCAGGGCATCGCAATCCTGTACGGCGGCGGCGCGGTCGGCTCGATGGGGGCGCTGGCCGACGGTGCGCTAGCGCACGGCGGCCGGGTCGTCGGTATTTTGCCGCAGTTCATGGCCGACCTCGAGCTGGGCCACCGGGGTCTGAGTGAGCTCAAACTGGTCGAAGACATGCGTACCCGCAAGCACTTGATGCTCACGGGCGCGCGGGCCGTGATCGCACTGCCCGGCGGCAGCGGCACGCTCGAGGAATTGTTCGAGGCGCTTACGCTGAAGAGGCTCGGCCTTTATCTCGGTCCCATCGTCCTGGTGAACACGCGGGGGTACTTCGAGCCGCTGCAGGCATTGCTCGAGCATGCGGTAACGGAGCGGTTCATGGACGAACGGCATCGCGCGATGTGGCAGATCGTGGCGGAGCCGCAGGACGTTCCGGCTGCTCTGGCGAGCGCGCCCGACTGGAGCGCAGCTTCGCGCAGCTTCGCGGCCATCTGACCTCACGCCGCGCCGGGATGCGCTCAGGCTGTCTCCGCGAGCACTTTGCCGAAGCGGCGCTGACGGCTCGCGAAGTCCTCGAGCGCCGCATCCAGTTCCGCCTCGCCGAAATCCGGCCATAACCGATCGGTGAAGTACAACTCCGCGTAGGCGCAGTCCCAGAGGAGGAAATCCGATAGCCGCTGCTCCCCACCGGTACGGATCAGCAGGTCCACCGGGCCAGATTCCGCCACGGAGTGGTCGACCTGCGCGAGCAGATCCTGAAATCCCTGTGCCGACAGCTGGTTGCACGACGCGCGGCGCGCGGCCTCGAGGATGCTGTGCTTCGAGGAATAATCGACCGCGATGCGCAGCTGCATCCGCCGGCAGTGCGCGGTCAGCTCTTCACTGTGCTCGATCGACCGGACCAGGCTCGAGGGCAGGCGATCACGGCGCCCGATGACATTGATGCGCACCCCATTGCGCACGCAGCGGCGCGTTTCGCCGGCGAGATAACACTGCAGCAGGCGCAGGAGCGAGTCCACCTCCTGGCCTGGCCGGCCCCAATTGTCCGACGAGAAAGCGTACAGCGTGAGCGTGCCGATGCCGGCCCGTGCACTGGCCTCGACGATGCGCCGTACCGTCTTGGCGCCCTGCACGTGCCCGGCGCTGCGCGGCAAGCCTCGCAGCCGCGCCCATCGGCCGTTACCGTCCATGATGATGGCGACATGAAAATTACCCGTACCGCTCATGATCGTCTCGTGGCTTTGATGACCGCCTCGATGTGGTCGAGATAACGATATAGCGCCTGTCGCCCGGCCGGCGTGAGGCGGTACTCGGATTTCGGGCGGCGGTCCGCGAACGACTTGGCACATTCGATGTAGCCGGCCTCTTCGAGCTTGCGGGCGTGGGCGCTGAGGTTGCCGTCGCTGACCTCGAACAGCGCTTTCAACTCGTTGAACGTGAGCGGCTCATTGACCGCCAGCGCGCTCATGATTCCCAGCCGCACCCGCTCGTATACCAGACGGTCGAACTTCGAGTCGTTGCGGTCGGAGCGGGGCGGGGTGTGCGCTGGATTCTTGGCCGGCTCGATCTCCCCGTTCGGGGCCTCGTGTCTGCGCGCGTTCGGCTTCATGCCGCCGAGTCCTCCCGCACCTCGACCCGGCCGATCAACAGTCCGAACAACAAGTGCAGCATGCCGAAGCCGGCGCCGAGCACCACGTTGTGCCACTGCGGGGGCAGCTCGAAAGCGAGTCCGCCGAGCACCACGAACAGCGCGCCCATGATACCGATCAGCCGCATCATCACCGGCGCGGTCAGCAGCGTCGCCGACAGCACCGCGCTGCCGTACAGCAGCAGCCACGTTCCCGGAATCAACCGCTGCTCACCGGCCGTATACAGCACCGCCGTGAGCACGGCGCCGGACAGCAGCGCCGGCATGAGGCAGAACACGAAGCGTCGGGCCGGTCCGCGGTACAGCGGCAGCCCTGCGCCGGAGCGGTGGCGGGCGACCAGCACGACACCGAGTCCCGAGGCGAGCACGCTCGCGATCAACCAGATCGCAAGCCAGCGTGCGGCGAGGGCGGGGATCGATGCCAGCCCCGCGGCGGCGAGGCCGACCACGCCCATGGCAATGCCGGCGGTGCCCGGTACCGCGAAGGCGCCGGCCGCCTCGATCGAGGCGCGGATGTAGTTCAGCGTCCCCAGCGCGTGGGAATCCATTGCCACCGGGTTGTTCGATCGCATTGGAGGATGGTCCGGCCGCGGGCGGATGAGAGCCCGCACTCTAAGGATGAGCTTCGGCCTCGTCAAGTACTTTGCATCGCAGAGTTGAGAGCCACGGTACACGTTGGGGCCCTGTGCTTCGTATGCCGACCGGATCACACGCCGCCGGGATCACACGGTAAGATATGCTCCAGCCATGGATTCGACGACCCCCCCCAGTGCCGGCGACCGCCGGCCCGAGACCCCAATTCAGAGCGACGTCAGCAGCACCCCGGCAGCCCAGAGCGGCGCCGACCGGCAGGCGCCGCAGGGCGCACTGCGCCGGCAGACGGTGCTCAAGATAGTGGCTGCCAGCGTCATTCTCGTGGCAATCATCGCGGGCGTGCTGATCTGGAGGTACGAGAGCCAGTTCGTCGGTACCGACGATGCCTTCATCGGCACTCGGATCGCCGCGGTTTCGCCCCGTGTGCCCGGGCAGGTGATCGCGGTGCCGGTCGTCGACAACGAGAAAGTCGCCGCGGGCCAGGTTCTGGCACAGATCGATCCGACCCCCTTCCGTGTGGCGCTGCGCCAGTCGTTGGCGGCCGAGCAACTGGCGCGGACCGGTCTGGGCCAGGCGCAGGCAAACGTCTCAGTCGCGCGCGCGGCGGTCGAGCAGGCCCGTGCGGCATACATCAGCACACAAGCCCAGACGGCGAACGCGCTCGCGAACCTGCACCGTTATCTCTTTCTGCGCCGCCGCAACATCAAGGCCCTGGCGCGCACGCAGCTCGACCAGGTCGAGGCGGCTGCGCGCAGCGCCAAGGCTCAATTGCGTGTGGCGCGCCAGAAAGTGGTCGGCGCACAAGCCGAGCTCCAGGCGGCGCACGCGGCTGTGGCGGGTGCCAAGGCCCGTGTGGCGAGCGCACGCGCGCAGGTCGCGGCTGCGCGCCTCGACCTGAGCTACACCACCGTCAGGGCCGCCGAAGCCGGCCACGTAACGAAGAAATTAGTGGCCATCGGCAACTATGTCAGTCCCGGACAGGAGTTGATGGCGCTCGTTCCGCTCACGATGTGGGTGACTGCAAACCTCAAAGAGACCGACCTGTACCTCATCCATCCCGGTCAGCGAGCGAGCCTTCACATCGACGCGTGTCCGAACGCCACCGTTCATGGCAAGGTGCAGTCGATTCAGCGCGGATCGGGGGTGGCGTTCGATCTGCTGCCGCCGCAGAACGCCACTGGGAATTACGTGAAGGTCGTGCAGCGCGTGCCGGTTCGGATCGCGTTCAACACACTGCCGGCCGGCTGTGTGCTCGGTCCCGGCTTGTCGGTCGAGCCCGAGATCAGGATCAACTGACATGGCCGGGCCCAGCGCACAGGGCGGCGGGGGCGCGCACGTCTGGACCCCGGCCCGCTCGGCCGCGGGGCGGCACAGCCCGTGGCTGATCGCCATGATCATATCGATCTCGGCTTTCATGGAGGTCCTCGACACGGCGATCGCCAACGTGTCGTTGGGGCACATCGCCGGGTCGCTGGCCGTCAGCTACGATCAGGCGACCTGGGTGCTGACCACCTACCTGGTGGCCAACGCCATCGTCATACCCATGAGCAGCTGGTTGAGTGACGTGTTCGGGCGTAAGCGCTACTACATGTTCAGCGTGGCCCTGTTCACGATTTCATCGTTGTGCTGTGGAATCGCCTCGTCGCTCACCCTGCTGATCGTGTCGCGCGTCGCGCAGGGACTCGGCGGCGGCGGCCTGCAGCCGAACACGCAGGCAATGCTGGTCGACTCATTTCCGCCAGCCTCCCGGGGCAAGGCAATGGCGGTCTACGGCTTCACCGTCATCCTGGCGCCGATGCTCGGCCCGCTGCTCGGGGGGGTGATTACCGATCGATTCTCCTGGCACTGGATCTTTCTCATCAACGTACCGATCGGCGTCCTGTCGCTCAGCCTGGTCAGCGCTTTCGTGGACGAGCCGCCGCTGCTCGTGAAGGAGCGGCGCGAGCGTTGGCGCCGCGGCATTCATTTCGATTTTCCCGGCGCTCTGCTCATTGCGCTGGGTCTGGCCTCTCTCGAGATCATGACCGATCGCGGAGTTCAGGACGACTGGTTCGGCAGCCCGCTGATCCGCATTGCGGCCCTGATCGCCGCCGTCTGCATCGTGGGATTCGTGATCTGGGAACTGTGGACTGCAAGGCCGCTGCTGGACATGCATCTGTTCAAGAATCGCAACTTCGCGGCGGGCTCGCTCATCGTCATGGTGATCGGGGTCATTCTGTTCGGCACGACCCAATTCGTGCCGCAGCTGGTTCAACAGGTATACGGCTATACCGCAACGGACGCCGGTCTGGTGCTGACATTCGGGGGCATGATCACCATCGTCACCATGCCGCTCGCTGGCGTGCTCACCGGGCGCGTGCAGCCGCGTGTTCTCATGGGAATTGCGCTGCCCGTCATCGCCGTTTCCCTGTGGATGATGGCGCATTTCACGGTCGATACGACTTTTGCCAGCATCGCTATCGCTCGCACCTGGCAATCGGGCGCGATCCCGTTCCTGTTCGTGCCGCTGATGAGCGCCGCCTACATCGGCGTTCCGCCGCAGCGCACGGGAAATGCGACTGCAATCATCAACGTTGCGCGTAACGTCGGCGGAAGCATCGGCATCGGCATGGTGCAGGCGCTGTTTGCGCGCCGCGAGCAATTTCATCAGGAACGTCTGGTGAGTCGCCTGCAGCCGCTCAGTGCGCCGTACCTGCACGCCGTGCACGCGCTCACCCGGATGTTCGTGAGTCGCGGCGCCGCGCCCGAGGCCGCCGCGCAGATGGCTGTGGGCCAGATCTATGCGTGGATGCAGCGTCAGGCAGTGATGATGTCGTTCGACGACGTATTCTGGGCGCTGATGATATTCGTCATCGTGATCTCGCCTGTGGTGCTTTTGCTGAGGCCGCCTGCTGACCACGGGCACCGTGCCGCGGCCGATTCCGATAGTGTGCCCGAGGTGGTTTTCTAGATTCCCGCCGGCGGTGTGACCCTCGTGACCGAATCATGGCGCTGACGCGAGAGAGCGCCCTCGAAAGAGATGCCGCGGACCCCTTGGCGCTGCTGCGGCAGCGCTTCGCCATGCCGCGCATGGCGCAAGGCGGACGCTGCACCTACCTCTGTGGCCACTCGTTGGGACCGATGCCGCTCGCTGCGCGCCAAACGGTCGCCGAGGACCTCGAGGATTGGGAGCGTCTGGGCGTGCTCGGCCATGCAGACGCGCGGCGCCCCTGGATCAGCTACCACGATGCGCTCGCGACGCCGCTGGCCGAGTTGCTCGGTTGCCGCACCGACGAAGTCGCGGTGATGAACTCGCTCACGGTCAACCTGCAATTGATGCTTGCCAGCTTCTATCGGCCGGAGCGCGCGCGGCGCCGAATTCTGCTCGAGGCCGGCGCCTTCCCGTCGGACCGCTACGCGGTGGCGTCACAACTGCAATGGCACGGATGCGATCCGCGGGAGGATCTGCTCGAGATCGCTCCGCGGGTCGGGGAGGAATTGATTCGCGAGGAGGATCTGGAAGCCGTTCTGGACCGTTGCGGCGAGCAGATCGCGTTGGTTCTGTGGCCCGGAGTGCAGTACCTGACGGGACAAGCGTTCGACCTGGCGCGCATCGCGCGCGCCGCGCACGCCGCCGGCGCGCTCGTCGGTTTCGACCTGGCCCATTCGGTCGGCAACATGCCGTTTCCGCTGCGGGACAGCTCGGCTGATTTTGCCGTCTGGTGCAGCTATAAGTATCTCAATGCCGGACCCGGCGCGCTCGGCGGGTGCTTCGTCCACCGCCGGCATTTTCATGCGGCGCGGCCGCGGCTCGCCGGCTGGTGGGGACACGAGCCGGCGAGCCGCTTCGACATGCCGCGCGATTTTCGCGCCGCCGCCGGCGCGGCTGGCTTTCAGCTGAGCAATCAGTCGGTGCTCGCGGCCGCACCGCTCGTGGCTTCTCTGGCGCTGTTTCAGGAGGCCGGCGTGCAGCGGCTGCGAGAGAAGTCGGTGG
Source organism: Steroidobacteraceae bacterium (assembly GCA_027456605.1). Taxonomy (GTDB): domain Bacteria; phylum Pseudomonadota; class Gammaproteobacteria; order Steroidobacterales; family Steroidobacteraceae; genus 13-2-20CM-66-19. Next base: position 9,382 of record DAIDUQ010000069.1, read on the forward strand.
CGCTCAGCGCGTTCTTCGAGCAGCTCAGCGCGCGGCGCACGCCCCAGGTGCACGTGATCACTCCGCGCGAGCATGACGCGCGCGGCGCCCAGCTGTCGCTGCGTGTCAGTCGGGACCCGGCTCGCGCGCGTCGGGTCTTCGACTGGGTGCGCGCGAGCGGTGTGGTGTGTGATTGGAGGGCTCCGGATGTCATTCGGGTCGCCGCCGCGCCGCTTTATAACGGTTTTGTGGACGTCTTCGACTTCGTCGAGAATCTCCAGGCGGCACTGCGAGCAGCCTGAGCATGTCGCGCGGGCGTCACGTCGCGGTCGTCGGCGCCGGTCTCGGGGGGCCGCTGATGGCGCTGCTGCTGGCCCGGCGGGGGTTCGCGGTGACGCTGATCGAGCGTCGAGCCGACCCCCGGCGGGACGTTGCGCAGGCCGGCCGCTCGATCAATCTCGCCCTTTCGGCACGCGGCATCAGGCCGCTCGAGCGCGCCGGAGTGTTCACCGATGTGGAGCCGCTGCTGATGCCGATGCGCGCCCGAAGAGTGCATCCGCGGTCCGGACCCGGCAGTCTGCAGCCGTACGGCCAGCGGCCGGAGGAAATCAACTATTCGGTTGAACGCGCGGCGCTCAACCGTGTGCTCGTGACCGCGGCCGAGCGTGCCGGCGTCACGCTGCGCTTCGAGCATCGCTGCCTCGGTCTGGCTCCCGAGTCGCGCGCGGTTCAGTGCGTCGAGGAGCGATCCGGTCTGGCATTCGAGCTCGTGTGCGAGACGGTCATCGCGGCCGATGGTGCGGGCTCGGCGGTGCGCGCGAGTCTGGCGGCGGCCGGCGCCTGCACGGTGCGCGCCGCGCCGCTCGATCACGACTACAAGGAGATGACCCTGCCGGCGCTCGCCGGATCTCATGCGCTCGAGCCGGATGCGCTGCATATCTGGCCGCGCGGCGGATTCATGCTGATCGCCTTGCCGAATCCGGACGGCACGTTCACCCTGACGCTGTTTCTGCCGCGCACCGGCGAGCCGAGCTTCGCGTCGCTGTCCGATGATCTGGCGCTGCGCGCATTCTTCAGCGCGCAGTTTCCCGACTTGGAGCCGTATCACGCGGCGTTGATCGAGGACTTCCGCCACAATCCGCGCGGACAGCTCGGCACCGTGTACGTGCGCGGCTGGCACCTCGAGGGCCGGGTCTTGCTGCTGGGCGATGCGGCCCATGCCATCGTCCCGTTCCACGGCCAGGGAATGAATGCCGCGTTCGAGGACTGCGCCGTGCTCGACACGCTGCTCGAGCGCGGCGGGGAGTGGGCGGCGGTGTATGCCGAATTCGAGCGCCTGCGCCGGCCGAGCGCCGCGGCGATAGCCCGCATGGCGCTCGAGAACTATGCGGAGATGCGCGCCAGCGTCCGGGAAGCGGATTTCCAACGTCGCAAGCGTCTGGCGTTCGAGCTCGAGCGGCGCTTCCCCGAGCGATTCATCCCGCGCTACTCGATGGTGATGTTTCATCCGGAGATTTCCTACCGTGACGCGCTGCGCCGCGGCGAAATCCAGGCATCGATCATCGAGCAGTTGGACCGCGCCCGAACCGCCGATGGCGGCATCGATTACGCGCTCGCCGATCGGCTCGTGCGCGCGCGCCTCCCGGTGCCGATTGGCCGAGACCCGGACGCGCGGACCGGCTAAAATCCCCCGTATGAACCGAGTCACCACAGATGGGGTCATCGAGTATGGCCCCCAGGACGTGCAGAGCCTGCTCCAAGAGGGCCGGATCCTGTTGATCGATGTGCGCGAGCCCGACGAGTACGGCACCGAGCGCATCCCCGGCGCGCTGTTATATCCACTCTCGACGTTCGACGCCGCATTTTTGCCGGTCGACGGACCGCGGGCGGTGGTGTTTCATTGCGCGGCGGGCGGCAGATCCTTGACCGCCGCGCGCTTGCGCAAGGCGAGCGGACAGTCGGCCGCGCACATGGCCGGAGGCATCGCCGCATGGAAGGCCCTCGGTCTACCCACCGTCAGCTAGGATCGCAGCGCGCGAGCGCCGCCGAGCATCCTCGCGCGGTCCGCTCCTTCGTCACGCGCGCCGGGCGCATCACCGCGGCCCAGGAGCGAGCGCTCCTGAGCCTTTGGCCGAGCTACGGCATCGAGCCGGCCGGGATGCTGGACCTCGACGCGCTCTTCGGGCGTACCGCTCCGCGCAGTGTGGAGATTGGCTTCGGCAATGGCGAGAATCTGCTTGCGCTCGCGGCCCTCCATCCCGAGCGCGATTATCTCGGCATCGAGGTGCATCGGCCCGGGGTCGGGAGGCTGCTCCTCGGTCTGGCGGCGCTCGACCTGAAGAATGTGCGGGTGATCTGTCGCGATACCGTCGAGGTGCTCGAGCAGCACCTGCCGCCGGCCTGCCTGGACGAGATCCTGGTGCTTTTTCCGGATCCCTGGCCGAAGAAGCGCCATCACAAGCGACGGTTGATCCAAGCGCCGTTCGTGAGCGTGCTCGCGGCTCAATTGAGCCCTGGCGGTACCGTGCATCTGGCCACGGACTGGGGTCCCTATGCCGAGGAGATGCTCGCGGTGCTCACCGCCGAGCCGCTCCTGCGCAACGTGGCGCCGCAGGGAGGTTTTGTGCCGCGCCCCCCCGAGCGTCCGCAGACGCGCTTCGAGCGCCGCGGAGAGCGCCTGGGACACCGCGTATGGGACCTGACCTTTAGACGGATCTAGTGGCGCACCCGGTGAGCGGCTCCGTGCTCAGGCGTGAGCTTAAGCGGATCCAATGGGCCTCCCGGGCGGTGGAGCGCCGGGCCGGAACATCCTGGCGGACCTGCGCCGCTGCCGGACTACCCATGCAGAAAGGCGGAACGCAATCCGTCGACCACGAATTGAACCGCCAGGGCGCCGAGCACGATGCCGAAGAGCCGTCCGGCCACGTTTACCCCGGTCACCCCGATGATGCGCATCAGGGGCTCGGCCAGCCACATGATCACCAGGGATATGGCGAGAACCACG
>DAIDUQ010000070.1:0-1587 GCA_027456605.1 Steroidobacteraceae bacterium
GACGCCACGATGCCCCCGCTCATGCCCCCGTTGCGCACGCTCTCGCAAGGTCTGGCCAGCCCCTACGAACTCTGAAACTCCAGTAAGCTATTGATTTATAGACGGTACCAGACGTGGCTAGAGGTGGGGAGAGGTTCTGATGGTGGGCGGTACTGGGATCGAACCAGTGGCCCCTGCCGTGTGAAAGCAGTGCTCTACCGCTGAGCTAACCGCCCATCCCTTTGGGGACGGGAAGTCTATCCGCGGAGGGTAGCGGACGCAATCATGAGCAGGTTAGAGTCCTGCCCTGACACGTCTTCGCGCTGTTCCTGACGGCGCTCGGCGTGTCGCGGCCCTGGTGGGCGTTGCCGCCGGCAAGGGCCTTCGAGCCGGTTCGCGGTTCATCGTGGGGCGGCGCTGAAACGCCACGACGGTTGCCCGTTGTGCCGCTTCCGCCGCGCGGACCACTCCCCGCGCGTGACTTTCGGGCCTCTCGCCCGTAGCGGGCGATGAGCCTGCGAGGATTCGCAGGCCCTCGGCCCGGAGGTTCTTCGCCGCGTTCTCATCGCGCTGGTGATGGGTCCCACACCCCGGGCAGCTCCAGTGCTTTTCCAACTGCAGCGCCACATTCAGCGCGCCGCAGGCCGAGCAGGTCCTGCTGCTCGGATAGAACGTATCCACGCACACCACCTGGCGGCCCGCCCACGCGCCCTTGTAGGTGATCTGGCGGCGCAGTTCCCCGAGAGCGGCATCGGCCACCGCGCGGCGAAAGCCCCGCCGGCCCATGCCGCGCGCCATCGCCTTCACCCGCAGGCTCTCGAGGGCGATCACTTGAGCCTCGCGCACGATGCCCGTGCTTGCCCGGTGCAGCGCGTCCTGCCGCAGATCGCGGATCCGGCCGTGTAGGCGCGCCATGCGCTCCCGTGTGCGCCGCCGGCGGCGCGATTCCCCGAGCCGCACCCCCTTGGGGACAGGGCTGGGTCGGATCGAGCCCCTGGGCGCGCATCTGCGCGGCAAGCTGGCGGCTCCGGCGACGCTGATACCGGCGCAGCCGCGCGAGCTTGCCCGCCAGCGCTCGGGGAGCCGGCACCGAGCGTGTGCGCTCCCCGTCGTGGATCACCGCCAGCGCGCGCAGCCCCGCGTCCACCCCTACCGCGTGCGTGCGGGCCGCAACCGGCTCGGCCAGCGGCACTCCGTCGGCCGTGATCGCCGCGAAGTAGCGGCCTGCCCCATCGCGCATGAGCGTCACCGAGCGCAGCCGCCCGAGCAGCGCCTCGGTGCGGCGCAGCTTCACGCGCCCCAGGCCCGGCAGCTGCACGTACGCCCAGCGCTCCCCCTCGCGCCCTCGGGTAAGTTGCTCGCGGCGCTGGAGGGGCTCGACCATGCTGTAATTATAGACAGCCCTGTCCGCCGGCTCAAGGGCAGGACCGAACTCACACACCGTCGGTCGCCGGGCTTCGCTGCGCGAACGGCTCAAGCCGACGGGGTCACTCGCATCCGTGCTCGCTCCGCCGCTGGCCGCGTGCGCTCGCCGGCCACCGTGTGTGACGCTCGTCACGCTTGCACGGCATAGTGCGACTCAAGTCCCACAGTTCCCGGGTCGATACA
>DAIDUQ010000071.1:0-7343 GCA_027456605.1 Steroidobacteraceae bacterium
TAGTACAGGTACATGTCGGCGCGCCCGAAGGCGCGCTGCAGGAACTTCGGATGGTTGGCGTACCAGCGCGCTTCCTCGGCGATGACGGGCTTGTCGGGGTCGGGCAGCTGAAAGCCGGCGCGGATGCGGGCGAACAGGTTCGCGTAGTGCGGGCCCGGCGCGACGGACGGCGTTGCCGCTGAGACGGGGGCGGAGACCGCGGCCGCAGGGGGCGCCGCAGCGGCTGTCGGGACTGTTGTCGGGGCGGAAGCCACGCTCTGGGCGGTGGACAGCACACGGGCGGTGCTTTGCGGACGCAGCGGCTCTCGCGTGGCACAGGCAGCCAGCGCCAGCACGCCGATGAACCCAAGGGCACGGCGTGCCCACATCAGTACATTCGCCAAGTTTCCGGCCCTCTCTGAGGCGTGTTAACTTTTGCCCCGGCCGGGCTGTACCCGCGCGGCAGGGACATCATTGTCGAAGCGCGAAATTTAACTCTTCATATCACACCGACGCCAGTCTTTTCATGGGCACTCCTCACGGTTTTCAAACTTCGACGCCCTCGGATCCGGGCCGAGCGTTACGTCAATGGTGGGAAGCGCCCGCGGGGCGGGCGCTGATCGCCGCCGAGACGCTGCTGCTCAGCGAGGCGCTCGATGAGGTTTTCGGTTGGGAATGCCTGCAGATCGGTGCCTGGGGGCCGGGGCGGGAGCTGTTGTCCGCCTGTCGCACCCGCCATCGGGCCGTCCTGTCAGCTCCCGGAATGTCGCAGAACGCAGACATTCTTGGCCGGCCGGCCCAACTGCCCGTGATCGCAGATTCGATCGATGCGGTGCTGATGCCTCATACCCTGGAGTTTGCCGCCGACCCCTATGCCATCGTGCGCGAGGCCGACCGGGTGCTGGTCGGCGAAGGGCAGCTGTTGGTGCTCGGCTTCCGTCCGCTCAGCCTGTGGGGCCGCCGTGCCCGCTTCAGTCGCGACGGCTTCCCTCCCGGGCTGAGACGCGTGCTCTCGGAGCGGCGCGTGCGCGAGTGGCTGAAGCTCCTCGGCTACGAGGTTTTCGCCGCGCGGCGTTATCTTTATCGCAGTCCCTGGGGAGGGGGGCTCGCCGCGGGGGAGAGCGCCGAGCGGCTGCTGCGCCGGGGTCTGACCTACCCGCTGCCGGCCGGCGCCTACCTGCTCAAAGCCCGCAAGCAGGTCTACACCCTGACCCCCATCCGCCCCCGGGTCCGCGAGCGCTCCGGTGTGCTCGGCGGCCTGGTCAAGCCCGCCTCGCACACGCGCGCGCACCGACGCTGATTTCACACACGGTCGGCGGCGTGCTAGCGTCCCCGCCCTTATGAGCACCGTTGACATCTATACGGACGGCGCCTGCCGCGGCAATCCGGGGCCGGGCGGCTGGGCGGCGCTGCTCACCTTCGGCGGGCGCGAGAAGGCGCTTTCAGGGGCCGAGCCGCTCACCACCAATAACCGGATGGAGCTCACGGCCGTCATCGCGGCGCTGGAGGCGCTCAAGCGGCCCGTGAGTGCGCGCGTGTATACCGATTCGCAGTACGTGCGCCGGGGCATCACCGAGTGGCTCGCCAACTGGAAGGCCAAGGGCTGGCGCACCGCGGACCGAAAGCCCGTGAAGAACCAGGACCTGTGGGAACGGCTCGACCGGCTCACCCAGGGCCACCGCATCGAGTGGCACTGGGTGCCGGGCCATGCCGGCGTGCCGGGCAACGAGCGGGCGGATCGGCTGGCGAATGAGGCCATCGACGCGCTCGGGAGGCGATCGGCCGAATCGGCGTGATAGCGGGTACACTCTCGCCCATGCGACAGATCGTTCTGGACACCGAGACCACCGGTCTCGAGCCCTCGCTCGGGCACCGCATCATCGAGATCGGGTGCGTGGAGCTCGTCAGCCGCCGCATCACCGGGAGCACCTTTCACCGTTACTTGAACCCCGAGCGTGACATCGACGAGGGCGCGATCGCGGTCCATGGCCTCTCGCGCTCGGACCTGGCCGGCCAGCCGAAATTCGCCGAGATCGTCGATGAGCTGCTGGCCTTCATCGAGGATGCGGAGCTGGTGGCCCACAATGCCTCCTTCGACGTGGGCTTTCTCGAGGCCGAGCTTTCGCGCTGCGGGCGTCCGCTGAGGCTCGATGAGCGCTGCCACTTGCTCGACACCCTGGCGCTGGCGAGGGAGATGCATCCCGGGCAGCGCAACAGCCTCGATGCGCTGTGCAAGCGCTATAACGTCGACAATTCCCGCCGGGAGCTGCACGGGGCGCTGCTCGATGCGCGCATCCTGGCCGAGGTCTACCTCGCCATGACGGGAGGCCAGGCCACGCTCGAGCTCTCGGGCGGTCCCTCGGGTCAAAGGGCCGGCATGCACGCCGCTCGTCCCGCCGTGCCGCTGCGCGTGCTCCCGGCGAGCGCCGAGGAGCTTTGCGCGCACGAGCAGATGTTGGCGCTCATCGCCCGGTCGAGCGGCGGGCGATGCCTGTGGCGCGACTCGGAAACACCAGTCCGCGAGGACGGCAAAGACGGCGCGCATTGAGCGCGCTTCTCCGTCCCCGCCCCCGCCGCTGAGACCCGGTCCAGTCCGGATGCCGGGCGCTCTTCAGTGCAAGGGCAGGCTAAAATACCCATTTGACCGCAGGAGCCGTCCGTGACCCGAACCTCTCCCGTCCCGCGCGTGCCGCTGCTGGACCTGAAACCTCAGTACGAGGCCATCGCCGCCCGGGTGCAGGCTGCGATCGAGGCGGTGTGCGCCAGCCAGCACTTCATCCTCGGGCCGCAGGTCAAGACACTCGAAGCGCGCATCGCCGCATACGCCCAATGCCGCCACGGCATCGGCGTATCCTCCGGAACGGATGCGCTGCTGCTGGCGCTCATGGCGCTCGGCCTGGGTCCGGGCGATGCGGTCATCACCACCCCGTACACGTTCTTCGCCACCGCGGGGACCATCGCCCGCGCCGGCGCACTTCCGCTGTTCTGCGATATCGAGCCCGACACCTTCAATATTTCCGCCGCAGCGGTGCGCGGGCTCATCGAGCGTGAGTGCCAGGCGGGCGACGGGCTCATCCACCGCCCGACAGGCACTCGGGTGAAGGCGCTGATGCCGGTGCACCTGTACGGCCAGCTTTGCGACATGGGCCCGCTCATGGATCTGGCGCGCCGGTTCGACCTGAAAGTCATCGAGGACGCCGCCCAAGCGATCGGCGCGCGCGACTCGCAAGGGCGCCAGGCCGGAAGCTTCGGGGATGTCGGGTGCTTCTCGTTCTTTCCCACGAAGAACCTGGGCGCGTTCGGTGACGCCGGCATGTGCGTGGCGCAGGATGCCGCGCTGGCGGAGCACATGGAGGTGCTGCGCGTGCACGGCGGCAAGCCGAAATACCATCACGCCTTCATCGGCGGCAACTTCCGGATCGATGAGCTGCAGGCCGCGGTGCTCAATGTCAAGCTCGACTACCTCGATGAGTGGTCGGCCAAGCGCGCGCTCAACGCGGGCTACTACACGAAAGCCTTCGCGCGCGCCGGCCTGGGCGAGGCGGTGCGCACGCCCGCCGCACGCCCGGGCATGCACCACATTTACAACCAGTACGTCATCCGTGTGCGCCACCGGGATGCTTTGCGCGAGCATCTCGCGCAAAGCGGCGTCGGCACGGAGATCTACTATCCCATCCCGTTGCACCTGCAGAAGTGCTTCGCCTATCTGGGCCATGCCCCGGGAGCGTTCCCCGAGGCTGAGCGCGCCGCGCACGAGACACTGGCGCTGCCCATCTACCCGGAGCTGACCGAGCAGCAACTGCAACACGTCGTCGACAGTATCGGCGCGTTCTACCAGACCGGCTCCGGCGCCGCCTGCGCCCTCGCCTGAAGGCGTGGGCCCGCCAACCTTAAGGAGACATCCCATGCCTGTCCCAGGTCCCCGCACTGCACAATGGCCCGAGCTCGCCGCCCATGCCAAGCGCCTCGGCGCGGTGGCGACTCGCGAACTGTTCACGCGAGATCCAGGCCGCTTCGAGCGGTTCTCGCGCCGGGGGGCGGGAGTGCTGATGGATTTCTCGCGCCAGCACCTCGATGAGATGGTGCTCGGCAAGCTCGTGGAGCTCGCCGAGGCGGTGGGCCTGCGCGAGCATCGAGAGGCCATGTGGCGCGGGGAGAAGATCAACGCGACCGAGGGCCGCGCGGTGCTGCACGTGGCGCTGCGCCAGCCCGCCGGCTCGCTCATCGGCGGGGTTGAGATCGCCCGCGAGGTGCTCGAGGAGCGCGAGCGCATGCTCGCCTTCGCCGAGGGGGTGCGCGCGGGCCGCATCGCCGGCAGCTCGGGCAAGGCCTTCAACCGCGTGGTCAACATCGGCATCGGGGGCTCGGACCTCGGTCCGGCGATGGCGGTGCGCGCGTTGCGGCGCTACACCCTCGATGCCCCGAGGTGCGAGTTCGTCTCCAACGTCGACGGCAACCGGCTCTCGGACATCCTGCAGGATGCCGATCCGCGCTCGACGCTGTTCATCGTCTCCTCCAAGACTTTCACCACGCTCGAGACGCTGACCAATGCGCGCACCGCGCGCGCCTGGCTGAGCGAGAAGCTGGGCGAGGAGGCCGTGCGCGAGCACTTCGCGGCCGTATCGGTCAATCACCGCGCCATGGACGAGTTCGGCGTGCACCCGGAGCACCGCTTCAAGATGTGGGACTGGGTGGGCGGGCGCTATTCACTGTGGTCCTCGATCGGCGTGTCGCTCGCCATCGCCATCGGCAAGGAGGCCTTCCTGCAGCTGCTCGCCGGCGGCCACGAGATGGACGAGCACTTTCGCACGAGGCAATGGCAGGACAACCTGCCGGCGCTGATGGGCCTCATCGGCATCTGGAACATCAATTTCCAGATGCTGCCGACGGTGGCGGTGCTGCCCTATGACGAGCGTCTGGGGAGGCTGCCGGCGTACCTGCAGCAGCTCGAGATGGAAAGCAACGGCAAGTCCGTGACCCTCGAGGGCCGGCCGGTGGACTGGCAGACCGCGGCCGTCATCTGGGGCGAGCCGGGCAACAATGCTCAGCACTCGTTCTTCCAGCTGCTGCACCAGGGCACGCAGCGGGCGGCGCTCGACCTGCTGCTGCCGGCGAAGTCCTCCTGCGACCACCAGGGGCAGCAGGATCTGGCGATCGCGAGCTGCCTGGCGCAGGCCGAGGCGTTCATGGCGGGGCTCGCGCCCGAGGCGGTGCGCGCGGATCTCGAGCAGGCGCAGCTGCCGCCCGAGCGCATCGAGGCGCTCACCCCCCACAAGGTGCATGCCGGATCGCGCCCGAGCACGCTCATCGCCTTCCCGAGGCTCGATCCCGCCACGCTCGGCAAGCTGATCGCGCTTTACGAGCACAAGGTCTTCACGCAGGGGGTGGTCTGGGGGATCAACTCGTTCGATCAGTGGGGGGTGGAGCTCGGCAAGAAGCTCTGCGAGCAGCTCGTCCCCTCGGTGCGCGACCCCAAGGGTGCCCCGGCCGCCTCCCCGGGCGTGGCGAAGCTCATCGCGCAGCTCGCCGAGTGGCGCGGTGAGCCGTAGGGCCCGACAGTCTTTTCAACCTGAAGTACGGATAGACACTTGAGCGATCTCTTTCAATCCAACCTGAGCGAGCATCGTGCGCTGTTCGAGCAGCTCGCGGCGCTCAAGGCGCCGATCGAGCGGGCCGGCGCGCTCATCGCCGAGTCGCTCGGTGGCGGGCGCAAGCTGATGCTCTGTGGCAACGGCGGCTCGGCGGCCGACAGCCAGCACATCGCCGCGGAGCTCACCGGACGGTTCATCCGCGATCGCCGGCCGCTCGCGGCCCTGGCGTTGACGACCGACACTTCGGCGCTCACCTGCATCGCCAACGATTACAGCTACGACGAGGTGTTCGCGCGGCAGGTGACCGCGCTCGGGGCGGCAGGCGACTGCCTGATCGGTATCTCGACCTCGGGGCATTCGAAGAACGTCATTCGCGCAGTGCAGGCGGCACGCCAGGCCGGGATGCGCGTCATCGGTCTGTTGGGCCGCGACGGCGGCGCGCTCGCGCCGCTGTGCGAGGTGCCCATCGTCGTGCCGAGTGCCGTCACGGCCCGCATCCAGGAGGCGCACAGCTTCATCGGCCACACTCTGTGCGGCCTCATCGAAGCGGCGCTCGGGCTGCCCTGATGCAAATCCCCGCCGTCGATCTGAAAGCGCGCTTGCGGGCGGCCCGCGTGCTCGTCGTGGGCGATGCCATGCTTGACCGCTACCTGTTCGGTGACGTGGAGCGCATCTCGCCCGAGGCGCCCGTGCCCGTGGTGCGCGTCAGGCGCGAGGAGGAGCGTCTCGGCGGGGCCGCCAATGTGGCGCTCAACGTGAAGGCGCTGGGACCGGCGGTGACGCTGATCACCGCGGTGGGCAACGACGAGCCGGCGCGCAGGCTCGAATCGCTGCTTCAGGCCCACGCCGTGGAGAGCCTCCTCGGCCGCGACCCGAAGCTCTACACCTGCGTGAAGCTGCGCGTCATCGGCCGCTCGCAGCAGCTGGTGCGGGTGGACTTCGAGAACCAGCCCGATCACGAGGTGCTCTCGGGGCTGCTCTCGGACTTCACCCGCATCGTGCCCCGGTGCGACGCGGTGTTGTTTTCCGATTACGGCAAGGGCGGGCTCACCCACATCCCGAAGATGATCGAGATCGCGCGCGGCGCGGGCAAGCCCGTGCTGGTCGACCCGAAGGGCGGGGATTACAGCCGCTACGCCGGCGCCACCGTGATCACGCCCAACCGCTCCGAGCTTGCGCAGGTGATCGGCGCCTGGCAGTGCGAGGAGCAGCTGCTCGAGCGCGTCGAGCGCATGCGCCGGGAACAGCGGCTGTCGGCGCTGCTGCTGACGCGCAGCGAAGAAGGCATGTCGCTCTTCGATGACCAGGGGCATGTGCGCGTCGATGCGCAGGCGCGCGAGGTATTCGATGTGACCGGCGCGGGCGATACGGTCATCGGCACTCTGGCGGCGCTGCTCGCCGCGGGCCTCACCCTGCGCGAGGCCATGCCGATCGCCAACCGCGCCGGCGGCATCGTGGTCGGCAAGTTCGGCACGGCCACCGTGAGCTACGAGGAGCTGTTCGCTTGAAAGTGGTCGTCACGGGCGCCGCCGGCATGATCGGCAGCAATCTGGTGCACGGGCTCAACGGCGCCGGCATCGATGAGATCATCGCGGTCGATGACCTCACGGAGGGCATGAAATACCGCAACCTCCTCGGGGCAAGGATCGCCGATTACTTCGACCGCGGCGAGTTCTACGAGCGCTTCGAGCGCGGGCAGCTCGGGCGCATCGAGGCCGTCTTTCACGAGGGCGCCTGCTCGGACACCATGGAGCACGACGGCCGCTACATGCT
>DAIDUQ010000072.1:0-32896 GCA_027456605.1 Steroidobacteraceae bacterium
CCGTTCACCCGCTTCAGCGCCGCCCCACGATGAACCGCGAACCGGCTCAAAGGTCCGCGCAGGCCGCAAGGCCCGCAAGGACCGAGACACGGCAAGTGCTGTCTGGAACGGCATGAAGACGTGTCGGGGCAGGACTCTAAAATTGCTCACCCGGCTCGATTCTCTCTGTGCAAGCACCGTCCTCCTCGAGGACCGCGGCAGTGTCTCGTCTCAAGAGCGTTTCCCGCCGACTTTCACGAGGAACAGAGCATCAGGCCGAACCGTGACGGTCAGACTACCGCCGTGCAGGTGCTCGATCAGAGGCGGCGGCGTTCATCCGCGCGACCTGTTGGGGAGTCGGATACCGCGGACTGCCCATGGCGCGGTAGAACGGCAGCACGTTGCTGTGATTGCGATCGACCCGCTCGATCGCAACTGCTGCATCGGCGGACACGCCGCTGATCTTCAGATCCACCGACTCGGGCTTGCCCCGCGCGCCCGGATCAACCAGATTCCACAGCGCGATGCCAAGTCCACCTCCCCGAGTACGGGTCACAATGACGTTGCGCGCGGCATTTGCGAGTCGCGCGTGTCCGAGCTGGTGCAACAGCTCGAAGTCATAGTACGCGGGCTTGTTGATCCCGCCATAAGCGCGCAGGCCAAACCCGCCGGTAAACGGTCCGGGGTTCGGTCCGTCTTCCTCGAAGACATCCGAGAACGTCCAGTACGACATCATTTGCACGCTGCCGTCGCACTGACGAATCGTATCGGCCACTGCAGAACCCACGTAGGTCGTATCGCGCGCCTCGTCTTTCCCCATCACGCTCCACTCCGTGATGAACAATGGCAGATGCGGGCGCGCAGACGCCTCGATCTCGCGGCGGACGCGCTTGACGGCCCGACAGATCCGGTCGTCATAGGGAACCCGCGGGCGGCCGCCGAACAGCGACCGGGAAGTGTCATCAGCATAGTGGCGACATGCCGCAGAAACGCCCGGATCCACGCCGCATGAGCGGTTGCCGGGCCGCCGACCTCTTGCCAGGCTCGATGTTACCGCCAGGCACTGCGGCGGCGACGACACACGAAAGAAGATGCAGCGCCATGTGCAGCGGCATCGTCGCGGCGACTTGCCCCCGCACGCGCCGCTGGCCCGGCTTGCCCCGAGAGGTGCCCCGTGCGATCAGCGCTTGCCGCCGAGCTGCGCCGCCTCGAACGCCGCCGGCAGCAGCTCGCCCACCGTCCAGCGGCGGGGCGAGTCGGGCGCATCGCAGTAGACCGGAACTTCCGGCCCGGCGAATTCCGCCAACACCTGCCGGCATGCGCCGCACGGGGAGAGCAGATCCGCCCCGCTGCTCGCCACGGCCACCGCGCTGATCCGGCGGCTGCCCGCGGCGATCGCCGTGAAGACCGCGACGCGCTCGGCGCACATGCTCAGTCCGTACGAGAGGTTCTCGACGTTCACCCCGGTGAACACCCGGCCCTGATCGTCGACGACCGCGGCCGCCACCCGGAAGCGCGAATACGGCGCATACGCCTCATCCAGGCATTCACGCGCGCGGGCAATGAGAGTGTTTGGGTCGATCGTCATGTGGCTCAATTCCCCGGGGACCGGCGCCTCGGTCCGCACATCGAAGTATATCGTTTAACCTAGCACGCCCGGCCGCGCCGCGGCAACAGCGGCGCCGTCCGTCCCCGCGATCGTGCCCGCCGCAGCCGGCCGAGGCGCCGCCGGCAAGGGAACATCGTGCGCGGCCCTCTCCCATCCCGGCGGCGCCGTGCGCCGCCGATTGCGCCGCGCCGACCATTCGTGCTGCAATCACCCGCCCTTTTTCCAGGTGACCGCAACGATCATGTCGCAACGCGAGCGCGCACTCCTCGGACAGATCGGGGACGCGGACCTGCGTCTGGTACGCATCTTCTGCGTGGTGGCCGATTGCGGCGGCATCGCGGCCGCGGAGCTGAAGCTCAACATCGACATCTCGACCGTGACCCGGCACATCAAGGACCTGGAGACTCGGCTCGGCCTGGTGCTGTGCCAGCGGGGCCGCGCCGGGTTCGCCCTCACGCCCGAGGGCGAACGCGTCTATACCGCCGCCCAACAGCTGTTGCGCGCCGTCGATACGTTCCGCACCGAGGTGCTCGATACCGGCCGCACGCTCGAGGGTACGCTGCACCTGGCGCTGTTCGAGAAGACCGTCACCAATCCCCATGCGCGCATCGGCGCGGCCCTCGCCAAGTTCCGCCAGCTCGCACCCGCGGTGACGCTGCATCTGCACGTCAGCGACATCACCTCGATCGAGCAAGGCGTCATGGACGGGCAGTTCCACCTGGGGCTGATCCCCGAGCATCGCCGCTCCGAGCGTCTCGCCTATCACGAGATGTTCGATGAGACGATGCTGCTGTATGCGGCGCGCGAGCATCCCTGGTTCGCGAGCGCCGAGGCGCACCGCGATTGGAACGAGCTGGCCGGACAGCCGCTCGCCGGACTCGATTATCATTCTCCCAACATGGAGCTTGCCCGGGAACACGCCCTGACCTGCAGCGCGAGCGCCTCCGACCAGGAAGGCATCGCGCATCTGATTCTCTCCGGCGGCTTCCTCGGCTTCCTGCCGGCCCACTACGCCGCCCCGTTCGTGGCCGACGCGCGGCTGCGTGCGGTGCATCCGGCGGGCCTGCATTACGAGTGCCGTTACTCGGCGATCCACCGCAAGACACCGCCGCCGCTGCGCGTGGCGCAGGTATTCCTCAACTGCCTGCTCGCGACCCGCTGGAGCGCGTGAGGAGCCTATCCGGCGCGGCCGCGCGCGCCCCAAGCGCACGCCACACACAGAGCGATGCGCCGGGCGTGCGCCTGCGCTATTCGGCGTCGGTCAAGCGCCCGTAGGCCTCCGGCCGGCGGTCACGGAAGAACTGCCACAGATTCCTCACCTCGGTGACCATGTCCATGTCCATATCGTGCACCAGCAGCTCATCGCCGTCGCGGCTGGCGATCGCCTCGATCTGGCCGCGCGGATTGACGAAGTAGCTCTGGCCGTAGAACTCGCCGATGTCCCATGGCTTCTCCCGCCCGACGCGGTTGATCGCACCGATCCAACACCCGTTGGCGGCCGCCGATGCCGGCTGCTCGAGCTTCCACAGGTACTCCGACAGACCCGCGACCGTCGCCGACGGGTTGACGATGTATTCCGCGCCGTTGAGCGCCAGGGCGCGCCAGCCCTCGGGGAAGTGGCGGTCGTAGCAGATATACACGCCGAGCTTGCAATAGCGCGTCTGGAATACCGGCCACTGCGAGGCGCCCGGCTTGAAGAAGAACTTCTCCCAGAAGCCCGCGACCTGCGGAATGTGGGTCTTGCGGTACTTGCCGAGATAGCCGCCGTCGGCGTCGATCACCGCCGCGGTATTGTAATAGACGCCCGCCACCGGATCGGCCTCGTAGATCGGCACCACGATGACCATCTGGTACTTCTTCGCGAAGGCCTGCATCTCCTCGGTGGTCGGCCCGGGAATCGACTCCGCGGCCGCGTACCACTTCACGTCCTGGCTGGGGCAGAAATACGGTTGCGTGAACACCTCCTGGAAGCACAGCACCTGTACGCCGCCGCGCCCGGCCTTGTCGATCAGCGGCCGGTGGGCCGCCAGCATCGCATCACGGATCTTCGCCGGCGATTCGCTCGTGTCCGCCTTCAACCCAACCTGTATCAGACCGCCACGCATCTTTGCCATCGTCTGTCTCCCGGACTTGAATATCTTCGCGCCACGGCCCGGCAACCGCGCACGCCCGCGCGCCGTCGGTCGCGGCCACATGTTTGTAACGGTCAGCGCGCTACGGCGGTCGGTCTCGCCAGCTTCGCTTTGCGCTCGAGCGCCCCGAACACCGGGCTGAACGGCGGCCGCCGCAGATAACGGCCGGCGCCGCGCTCGGCGCGCAGCTCGCCGCGCGCATAGACCACCTTGCCCTGGCTGACGGTGCAGGTGGGCACGCCGGTGACCTTGCGCCCTTCGAACACGTTGTAATCGACTCGCGAATGCTGCGTCTTCACCGACAGCGTGCGCGTGCCGTTCGGGTCCCACACGACCAGATCGGCGTCGGCGCCGGCGGCGACCACGCCCTTGCGCGGATACAAATTGAAGATCTTCGCGGCGTTCGCCGAGGTGACCGCGACGAATTCGCTCGGTGTCAGCCGCCCGGTGTTGACGCCGGCGTCCCAGATAACCATCAGCCGCTCCTCGATCCCGCCGCAGCCGTTGGGAATCTTGCGGAAGTCCTCGCGGCCGAGCGCCTTCTGCGGCGCGCAAAACACGCAATGATCCGTCGCCGTGGTCTGCAGCGTGCCCGACTGCAACGCGTTCCACAGCACTTCCTGATTGCGCTTGTCCCGGAACGGCGGGCTCATCACGTGCGCCGCCGCGGCCGCGTAGTCCGGATTGCGATACACGCTGTCGTCGATCAACAGATGCCCGGCAAGCGCCTCGCCGAACACCCGCTGGCCGCGCGCTCGCGCCTGCGCGATCGCTTCGGCGGACTCGGCGCACGAGACGTGCACCACGTAAAGCGGCACATCGAGCACGTTGGCGATGGCGATCGCCCGCTGCGCCGCCTCGGCCTCCACGGCCGGGGGCCTGGAGAGCGGATGGGCTTGCGGACCGCGGATGCCCTGCTCGAACAACTGCTTCTGCAGCTGGTAGACCAGCTCGCCGTTCTCGGCGTGCACGGTCGGCATCGCGCCGAGCTCGAGCGCGCGCCGGAAGCTGTTCACCAGCGTCTCGTCATCGGCCATGATGGCGTTCTTGTAGGCCATGAAGTGCTTGAAGCTGTTCACGCCCTCCTGCCGGACCAGGGTCTCCATGTCCGCATGCACCTGCTCGGACCACCAGGTCACCGCCACGTGAAATCCGTAATCGGCAGCCGATTTCTGCGCCCAGTCGCGCCACTTGCGGTACGCGGCCAGCAGCGGCTCTTTCGGGTCGGGAATGACGAAGTCGATGATGCACGTCGTGCCCCCGGCCAGTCCGGCTGCCGTGCCGGTGTAGAAATCATCGGCGGCCACCGTTCCCATGAAGGGCAGCTGCATGTGGGTGTGCGGATCGATGCCTCCGGGCAGGACCAGCAGGTCGCCGGCATCGAGCACCTCGACGCCCTGTGGGGCCTTCAGGTTGTCTGCAACCGCGGCGATCACCCCGTCCGCGCACAATACGTCGGCGCGCCGAGCGCAGTCGGCGTTCACCACCGTTCCACCCCGAATCAGCAATCCGCCCATGACCGCTCACCTCCGCGCAATAGTCACCAACCTCCACGGATCGAGTATGCGCCGATCATGCGCTCACCACCCGCGCCCGCGGCCATCCGTCATTGATGGGAGGGGAAACTGAATGCGGTGCCTTCGCGGGCCCCGGCCGCGGGCCAGCGCTCGGTGATGGTCTTGCGCCGCGTGTAGAATCTGACGGCATCGGGCCCGTAGGCGTTGAGGTCGCCGAACAGCGAGCGCTTCCAGCCGCCGAAGGAGTGATAGGCGACGGGGACCGGTAGCGGCACGTTGACCCCAACCATACCCACCTGGATCTCGGCGGCGAAGTGGCGCGCGGTCTCCCCGTCGCGGGTAAAGATGCAGGTGCCGTTGCCGTACGGATGGGCATCGATCAGCGCCATCGCATCCCCGAGGCTCGACACACGCACCACGCACAGCACCGGACCGAAGATCTCGTCCTGGTAGATATGCATGCCGGGCTTGACGTGATCGAACAGACAGGGACCGAGAAAGAACCCGTCCGGGTTGCCCGGCAGCTCGAGCTCGCGGCCGTCGACCACCAGCTTCGCGCCCTGCGCCACACCCTGATCGACGTAGTCACGCACCTTGTCCAATTGCGCCCGGGTGACCATCGGTCCCATGTCGCATCGGTCGTCGGTTCCCGGACCGACCTTCATCCGCGCCATCTCGAACTGCAATCCGTCAACGAGCGCCGCCGCGGTCTGGCCACCGACCGCGACCACCACGGAAATGGCCATGCACCGCTCGCCGCAGGTTCCGAACGCCGCGCCCATCAGCGCCCGCACGGTTCCCGCCATGTCCGCATCCGGCATCACGACCGCATGATTCTTGGCGCCGCCGAGCGCCTGAACTCGCTTGCCCTCGGCGGTGCCGCGCGCATACACGTACTGCGCGATCGGCGTGGAGCCGACGAAGCTCACCGCTTGCACCCGCGAGTCGGTGAGCAGCGCGTCGACGGCTTCCTTGTCGCCGTTCACCACGTTCAGCACACCGGCGGGCAGTCCAGCCTGCAGCGCCAACTCGGCAACGTACAGCGCCGCGCTCGGGTCGCGCTCGGAGGGCTTCAGGACGAACGTGTTGCCGCAGGCGACCGCCATCGGCCACATCCACAGCGGCACCATGACCGGAAAATTGAACGGCGTGATGCCGGCGCACACGCCCAGCGGCTGAAACTCGCTCCACGTATCGATCCCCGGACCGACGTGGCAGCTGTGCTCACCCTTGAGCAGCTGCGGCGCATAGGTTGCGAACTCGACGTTCTCGATGCCCCGCTGCACCTCGCCCCGGCTGTCGGCCAGAACCTTGCCCTGCTCGGCGGTCACCAGGGCGCACAACTCGTCCTGATGGGCCTCGAGCAGACGCTGGAATCGAGCCAGCACGCGCGCACGCTTCAGCGGCGCGGTCGCCCGCCACGCCGGAAAAGCCTCCTGCGCGGCGCCGATCGCCGCCTTCACGGTATCCGTGTCCGCGAGCAGAACCTCGCGCGCGACGGCGCCGGTCGCCGGATCGTAGATCGGCGCGGTGCGGCCGCCGCCGGCGCTTCGCCGCCCGCGGATCAGGTGTTGCACCGTCTGCCCGGCCGCGCCGCGGGCGCTCTTTTCTTCCAATACGGATGTGGATGCCATGGATTTCAGTCTGTCTGGTTGAGCGTCTCGCCCAATGCGTCGACCAGCCGGTCGAGTTCCGCCTGGGTGCTGATGAATGGCGGCGCCAGCTGCACCGTGGCGCCGCCGTAGCGCACGTAGAATCCCTTCTTCAACATCGCCATCGCGACCTCGAACGGGCGGCGCGCCGGCTCGCCCGGCAGGGCCTCCAGGGTGAAGCCCGCGGCCAGCCCGTAATTGCGGATGTCGCTGACGTGCCGAGCCCCCCGCAATCCATGCACCGCCGCCTCGAAATGCGGCGCGAGCTCCCGCACCCGCTCGGGCACATGCTCGCGGGCCAGGACATCGAGGGTGGCGATTGCGGCCGCGCAGGCCACTGGATGGGCCGAATAGGTATAGCCGTGGGGCAGCTCGAGCAGATACTCCCGTCCGCCCGCCGCCATGAATGCCTCGTAGATCTCCTTGCGCACCACGACACCGCTCAGGGGCTGCGTGCCGTTGGTGCTCTGCTTGGCGAAGACGAGCAGGTCCGGTGTGACACCGAAGGCCTCGGCCCCGGTCCACGCGCCGCAGCGGCCGAAGCCGGTGATCACCTCATCGAAGATCAACAGTATGTCGTTCTCGGTGCAGATCTGACGCAACCGCTTCAGGTAGCCGCGCGGCGGGACGATGACCCCCGCGGACCCCGAGAACGGCTCCACGATCACCGCGGCGATCGTGGAGGCATCATAGAGGCGCAGCAGCGCCAGGAGCGAATCGGCCAGCGCCTCGCCGCCCTCGCTCGGCTCGCCCCGGACGAACGAGCCCGGCGGTGGCTGCAGATCGGCCAAGTGCGCGGTTTCCAGACCCTCGCCGAAGAGCTTGCGGTTGCCGGCGATGCCGCCCACCGACACGCCGCCGAAGTTCACGCCGTGATAGCCCTGTGCCCGTCCGATCAGGCGCGTCTTGGCGCCCTGGCCGCGGATCCGCCAATAGGCCCGCGCGATCTTCAGCGAGCTGTCCACGGCATCGGAGCCGGAGCCTCCGGAAAACATCACGTGATCCAGCCCGGCCGGCATGCGCTCGACGATCCGGTTGGCGAGCTCGAACGACAGCATGTGCCCGAACTGGAACGCCGGCGCGTAATCGAGCGTGCCGATCTGACGGGCCACGGCCTCGACGATCTCCTTGCGCGCGTGGCCGAGCCCCGTGCACCACAGCCCCGAGAGCCCGTCGAAGACCTTGCGGCCCTGCAGGTCGGTGTAATAGGCGCCCGCGGCCTGGGTGAACAGGCGCGGCGCAGCCTTGAACTGGCGGTTTGCCGTGAACGGCATCCAGTGCGCCTCGAGCCAGGCGGCATCCGGGGTCGCTGCCGGCTCACGACGCGTTCCCAGGGGATTTGCCATGATTTGCGCTCCAGACATCAGATCGCGCACAGAATGACAGATCGACGATTCTTTTCAGATTACAAAGTCTGCAATCTCATTTGCGCTGTCCGGAACGGGTCCCTGCGAGTCCGCAGCCGCGCAGGATCAGCCCGACGACGTGCTCCGTCGCGCTGTCCTGCGCCGTCCGGTCGAGCTTCTCGAGACCCAGTACGGCGCAGATCTGCACCGCAAAATCGGCGTACGTCTGCGTGGCCGCCCAGATCGTGAAGAACAGGTGCTTGCTGTCGACCCGCGCCATGCGGCCCTCGGCGATCCACCGGTCGATCACGGCCGCCTTGCGGCGCACGAGCGGGCGCAAGGTGCTCACCAGCGTCGCACGCAGCTCCGGCGCGCCGTGCAGCAACTCGTTCGCCCACACGCGGGAGGCATAGGGGCAGGTGAACGACAGGCGCATCTTGCCGCGGATGTAGCCCTCGAGCGCCTCGCGCGGCTGCGCCTTGGCGACGATGCAATCGGTCGGCTCGAGCCACTCCCGCAACGTGCGCTCCAGCACCGCGCGGTACAGCGCCCGCTTGCTGCCGAAGTAGTAATGCAGATTGGGCTTGGGCAAGCCCGCCGCCTTGGCAATCTCGGCCATCGTGGCGCCGCCGAAGCCCGCGCCGGCGAAGACCCGCTCGGCCGCCTCGACGATGGCCTTCTCCTGGGCTTCGCGATTGCGTCGCGGCAGACTCCCGCCCGCGCCGCTCGCGCGCCGGGGCGCGCCGCCGCGACCCTGCGCCTCCCGGCCGCTGCGCCGCGCTCCGGTTCCGGACCGGCGCGCCGGCCGGCTCCGCGGCCCCGCGGCCATCAGGCGCCGCTCCGCAGCGGATTGTTTGGATGCGCCGTCCATTGCAGCCGGGTCTCGCTCGCCGCGCGGCCCGTACGCCGGTCAATCTCCCCCGGAGCGAGCTCACGCAAGGTGATGCAGCCGGGCACCGGGCACACGTTGACGCACAGATTGCAGCCGACGCACTCCTCTTCTTTCACTTCGAAATGCCGCCGTCCGTCGCGCTGCGCCGTGATCGCCTGGTGCGCGGTGTCCTCGCAGGCAATGTGACAGCGGCCGCATTGGATACATGTGTCCTGATCGATCACGGCTTTGGATACCCGGTTCAGGTCCAGGAACTGCCAGTCCGTGACGCTGCCGATCGCCCGGCCGCGCAACTGCGCAATGCTCGCGAATCCCTTGCGGTCCAGATATCCCGCCAGTCCATTGATCATCTCCTGGACGATCTTGAACCCGAACACCATCGCGGCCGTGCAGACCTGCACCGACCCGGCGCCGAGCGCGATGAAATCCAGCGCATCGCGCCAGCTGCCAATGCCCCCGATTCCGGAGATCGGCAGTCCGGCGGTCTCGGGGTCGCGGGCGATTTCCGCCACCATGTGCAGCGCGATCGGCTTGACCGCGGGCCCGCAATATCCGCCGTGCGTCCCCTGCTCGCCGACGGCCGGGCTCATCGTCAGGGTCTCGGAATCGACGCCCATGATCGAATTGATCGTGTTGATCAGCGATACCGCATCGGCGCCGCCGGCCTTGGCCGCGCGCGCCGGCATGCGGATGTTCGTCACGTTGGGAGTCAGCTTCACGATCACGGGCAGCCGCGAGTAGTGCTTGCACCACGCGGTGACCATCTCGATGTACTCGGGAACCTGGCCCACCGCCGCGCCCATGCCGCGCTCGCTCATGCCGTGCGGACAGCCGAAATTGAGCTCGATACCATCACAGCCGGTGTCCTCCACTCGCGCAAGAATCGCCTTCCAGGACTCCTCCGTGCACGGCACCATGATCGAGGCGATCACGGCCCGGTCGGGCCAGCGGCGCTTGACCGCGCGGATTTCCTCCAGGTTGATCTCGAGATCGCGATCAGTGATGAGCTCGATGTTGTTGAAGCCGATGAGGCTGCGGTCGACGGCCAGCAGCGCGCCATAGCGCGGGCCGCTCACGTTCACCACCGGTGGCCCGGCTTCGGCCAATGTCTTCCATACCACGCCGCCCCAGCCGGCCTCGAAGGCGCGCTCCACGTTGTAGGCCTTGTCGGTCGGCGGCGCTGAGGCCAGCCAGAACGGATTGGGACTGCGGATACCGCAGAAATCGATGTCCAATTGCGCCATGGAATTCTCCTGGATCAGCCGTCGGCTCGAGCCCGACCGTTGCGCAGCTGCGTATCTATGTCGTGCGCGGCGCGCAAGCCATGGGCGACGGCGTAGACCGTCAGGTCCTCGCCGTCGGCGACGCAATCGCCTCCGGCCCAGACATTCGCGACACTGGTGCGGCCTGACTCATCGACCACGATGCGGCCATCTCGTTGCGCCAGGCCGCACTCGGACAGCACGCCGGCGTCCAGGCGCTGTCCGATCGCCTTCAGTACCATGTCGGCCTCGAGTGTCAGCTCTTCGCCCGTCGGCACCAGCCGCCCTCCCTCGAGCCGCTGGCGGGCGAAGCGCACGCCGCGCACGCTGCCGCCCTCGCCGAGCACCTCCACGGGCGCGAGCCAGTGCAGGATGCCTACGCCTTGGATCCGCGCCAGATCCTGTTCCTTGCGCGAAGCGGGCATCTGCTGCGCACCACGGCGGTAAACGATGGTGACGCTTTGCGCACCGAGCAGCTTCGATTGCACACCCGCATCGATGGCGGTCATGCCGCCGCCGATCACCACGACGCGCCGGCCCACCGGCAGCGTGGCCGGATCCGGCGCCTGGCGCAGATGACTGATGAACTCCACCGCGTCCGCGACGCCCTCGAGCGCCTCGCCCGCGATCCCCAGCCGGTAAGTGTCCGCGAGTCCCAAACCCAGGAACACCGCGTCGTACTCCCGGCGCAGCGCCTCGAGCTGTTCGGCGCTCGAAAGACTCCACCCGCTCCGCAGCTCGATCCCGCCGATCCCGAGCAGCCATTGGACCTCGCGTTGCGCGTAGCCGCCCACGACCTTGTAGGCGGCGATGCCGTACTCGTTGAGGCCGCCGGGCTTGGGCTTGGCGTCGAGCAGCGCCACCGCGTGGCCGGCGCGGGCGAGCGCATGCGCGCAAGCGAGTCCGGCCGGTCCCGCGCCCACCACCGCCACCCGCCGGCCGGTGGTCGGCGCACGCTTGAACACCGGCTTGTGCGCACCGGTCATCAGCCCGTCGACCGCATAGCGCTGCAGCCGGCCGATCGCCACGGGCTGACCCTGTTCGGTGTTGCGCACGCAGACCTGCTCGCACAACACCTCCGTGGGGCAATCCCGCGCGCACATGCCGCCGAGCGGATTGGACGTCAGGATCGATTCGGCCGCGCCGCGCACGTTGCCCTCGGCAATGCGCCGGATGAACGACGGCACGTCGATGCGGGTCGGACAGGCCTGCATGCACGGCGCGTCGTAGCAGTACAGGCACCGGCTCGCCTCGAGCAGGGCCCGCGCCTCCGTCAAGGGAGGAACGTGATCCGCGAAGTGAGCGGCATACGCTTCCGGCGCCAGACGCCCCGGACGGATATCCGCTCGACGCTCCTCACTCATCGCACTCTCCGCCATCATCGATACACGTTCCAAGCATGCCCACTTTTGACCATTTGGTCAATTGCAGGACCGCCGCGGAGACGCGCCCACGTAACACTTTGGCCCTGGCCCGCGCCGCACACTCGATCCGGCGGCGGCTCCCGCGCTCATCAGCGCCCGCCACGGACTCCCGCCTCACGCCTGGCGCAGCGCCCCGTCGCCGCGCGCCGGCGCCACAAGCCTGGTCAGCCACATCCCCAACGCGTAGGTGACGCCCGCCAGACCCAACGCCACGAACCACGCGTAACGGTACAAGTGCGTGAAGAACACGTCCGTGTCCGGGAACGACCGCGGCAACGACACATGCAGGAACCCCGGCAGGCAGGGCAGAACACCGGCCAGGAAGGCCCCCAGCGCGATCGGGTTCCAGCCGCGCCAGTAGTGATAGCAACCGCCCCGCCCCCGATACAGCGAATCCACGTCGATCTCCCGGCGGCGCACCAGGTAGTAGTCCACGATCAGGATGCCGGCCACCGCGCCGAGCAGCGCCGAGTAACCGTCGAGCCAGGTGAGGATATAGCCGTGCGTGCTCGCCAGGATCTTCCACGGCATCATCGCGACCGCCACGACCGCCGTGACATAACCACCGGTCTTGTAGTTGATCCGCCGCGGCCACAGGGCCGAGAAGTCAAACGCCGGCCCGACCAGATTCGCCGCCAGATTGACGCTGATGGTGTCCACCAGAAGCACCAGCAACGCCACCAGCACCGTCGCTCCCGTCATGCGCCCGGCCAGGGTCACCGGGTCCCAGATCGCCTTGCCGTAGATCACCACGGTCGCCGAAGTCACGAACACCGCCAGCGCCGCCAGCAGGCCCATCGGCGCCGGCAGACCGATCGCCTGGCCGACGACCTGGTCGCGCTGCGTCTTGGCGAAGCGGGTGAAGTCCGGGATGTTCAGCGCCAGGGTGGACCAGAAACCGACCATGGCGGTGAGCGATGGCCAGAACACCGCGGCAAACTGTCCGCTGCGCGGTCCGCCCGGCGCGAACTGCGAGCGCTGGTCCACGATGGGACCGAAGCCGCCCGCCTTGTGATAAGCCCAGATCAACAACAGGACGCAGATCACCACTTTGATCGGCGCGGTGTAGGTCTCGAGGCGGCGGATCGACTCGATGCCGTGCACGATGAAGTAGAACTGCATCAGCCAGAACGCCAGGAAGCACACGATCTGCCACAGGCTGATGCCGAGCACCGGCAGCCGGGACCCGCCGAGCGGGTGACCGATCACCACGCCGATCAGCGTATAGAGCATAAGCCCGCCGAACCAGCTCTGGATGCCGTACCAGCCGCAGGCCACGAGCGCGCGCAACACCGCGGGGAAGCGCCCCCCGAACGTTCCGAACGAGCAGCGCACCAGCACCGCATACGGGATCCCGTAGCGCGCGCCCGAATGACCGATGAGCAGCATCGGCACCAGCACGATCAGATTGCCGAGGGTCACGGTCATGACGGCCTGGTAGGCCGACATGCCCGAGCCCACCAGTCCCGCCGCCAGCGTGTACGCCGGCACGCACATCACCATGCCGATCCACAGCGCGGTGTAGTGATACCAGCGCCACGTGCGCTGCTGCGCCGACGTCGGCGCCAAGTCGCGATTCCACAGCTGCGCGGCCTGGTGATTCGCGGCGCTCATACGCTGATTTTACGCTCCGGGCTCGCCAGCGCCCGGACTGTCGCGCCGCGCCGCGGGTTTGTTTCGGGCGCGCGCGGCCGGAACCCGCCGAGGTTCCCGCCGAGTCGTGTCTGGGGCGGTGATGAACACGCGGCGATCGATCAGATCTTCACCAGGATTTCGTGGACGATCGGCGGCGGCGAAACCGGCCGCTCGGACAGCGTCACCGCCGCCCGCAGCCCCTCCGACGCCTGCCGGGCCTGCTCGGCGGATCGCGCGTGCACCATCGCGAGCGGCTGATCCTTGCCGACACGGGCGCCGATTCCGACGACGTCGGTCAGGCCGACCGCCAGATCGAGCGTCTGGCCCGCGACCTTGCGGCCGCCACCCAACTCGACCAGCACGTTGCCGACCGCGCGCGCATCGACAGCGACGAGGTAACCATCGGTCTGCGCGAAGACGGGCTCCACGCGCGGCGCCTTCGGCAGGTAGCGCGACGAGCGCGACAGCAGATCGGCGGGCCCCCCGAGCTCCGCGATCATCCGCGCGAACCGCTCGGCGGCCTCCCCCGAGCGCACCGCCGCCTCGACCCGCTTGCGGGCCTCGGCATGGCTCTCGGTCACCTTCCCCATGACGAGCATCTCGGCCGACAGGGTGAATACGACCTCCGCCAAGCGCGGCTCCCGCGAGTCGCCGGCGAGGAACGCCAGCGACTCGGCGATCTCCAGCGCATTACCGACACTCCAGCCCAGCGTTTGCGACATGTCGGTGATCACGGCGTGAGTCTGCAGGCCGGCTTCGCCCGCGACGCCGATGATGCTCCGGGAAAGAGCGCGCGCATCCTCCAGGGTCTCCATGAACGCGCCCGAGCCGGTCTTGACGTCCATCACCAGAGCATCGAGGCCCGCCGCGATCTTCTTGGAAAGAATCGAGGCGGTAATGAGCGGGATGGACTCCACCGTAGCCGTCACGTCACGGATCGCATACAGCCGCCGGTCCGCGGGCGCCAACTGGTCGGTCTGGCCGATGATGGCGCAGCCGGCGCTGCCGACCACTTTGCGGAATTCCTCCACGGTCGGCATGGAGCGATAGCCGGGAACGGCATCGAGCTTGTCGAGCGTTCCACCGGTGTGTCCCAGGCCCCGTCCGGAGATCATCGGCACGAAGCAGCCGCACGCCGCGGCGATCGGGGCCAGCAGGAAACTCACCTTGTCCCCGACCCCGCCGGTTGAATGTTTGTCGATCACCGGACCCCGGTCGCGCAGCTCGTCCCAGCGCAACCGCACGCCGGAATTGGCCATCGCGACCGTGAGCGCGCCCGATTCGGCGAAGCTCATGGAGCGGAAGTACACCGCCATGGCGAGCGCCGCCACCTGCTCCGCCGGAATCGACGCGTCCGCCAGCCCGCGCACGAAGAACTCGATTTCCTCCTGCGTCAGCGTCGACCCATCGCGCTTCTTGCGAATGAGATTCTTGAATATCACGGCTCGATTCCCCGATTGCCCCGGCTTACGTCCGGGGCGCGTGTCGTCCCTCACTCATCGTCATCGTTCGCCAGGTAATGGCTGACGGGAGCATGGTGCGCACGGGCATACCTGCGCAGATAGCGCATGGTGCGCGCGTAGCTCGCCGGTCCCTTGCTCCCGACCCATTCCTGACGCATCTGCTCCGCGCCGGTGATTTTCAGCAGACTCGTGGGCGTATACCAATCGCTCGCGGGCGGCAACTGTTGCGCGAGCAGCGCCTGGTGCGAACGCCGCCACGAGCGGGTCAGCGCCTGTCCGCCGGCCGCCGCCGTCCGCCGCATCAGCCTCTCGTTGCTGCACTTGCCGGGATTGAAGGCGACCGGCACTTTCGCCGCGATCACCGGCACCTGAGTGTCGTGCGGTTTGTGGCGCCAGATGCCGCCGATCACCGCGGCGTTGGCATCCCACTGGGACATCGGCGAGAGGTGCAGCACCGCCTCGATGGTACGGATGATGTTCACCTGGGAATATCGGGTCGTCATGTCGACGCGCCGCACCCAGGGTCCCAACGCGACCGCGAACGTGCGATGCGCATCGATGTGATCGGCACCGGACTGCGCGTCATCCTCGGTCACGAAGACCACCATGTGCTTCCACTGCGGCGTCGTGCTGAGGTAATGAATGACCCGAGCCGTCGCTTCATCGTTGTTGGCGACGTAGTAATCCGGCGTGTAATAGCACGGAGTGCGCCCCGCCGTGTGATCGTCCGGCAGCCACATGTACATGAACCGCGGCAAGTGGGCCGCGTGCCGGCGCATCCAGTGTACGGCCACTTTCGCCCGGTGGGTGTCCAGGATCATCCGATCCCAGCCGGGAAACTGCCGGGCGAGATGCGCCCGCAGCGGCTTGGGGATGTTCCCGCTCTCGGTGCGCGACACGAATTCGCCGAAGTCCTCGAAGCTGACGTGATGCGCCTGCAGGTCATTGAAGAGGTAGAGGCGCTCCGGATACGCGATCCAGGGGTTCGACCACTTGCCGAGCACCGACAGGTTGATGTAGTCGGAGTAGGGATCCCGCACCGCCTTCGTGCCGGTGATCCCGCCGATTCCCGCCATGCCCGCCGACCCCGGCACCAGGGACTGCGTCCAGCCCGGATTGCTCACCAGTCCGCGGTGGGAGTAGTACTGCGGCCAGGTCCGCTGGACGAAATCCGAATCCGATGCGCCCGTGGTCCATTGATGACCCTGCGCGGTCACTTCGCCATCGGCGTAAAAATTGACGAACAGCGCATCGCGCCGAGCCCACGAGAACAGGTTCGGAAGCTCTCGCGGGCCATACAGTGCCAGATGCGGATCGGCCCAGTGACCGACACCCTTGAGCTTGCCGAGCTCCTCGTCGAACGTCTTGTTCTCGCGCAGGATGAACACTACATAGCGGATGTGACGACGCAGCATGCGCGTCAGCCGCGCATTGTGCCGCTCGAGCGCCGCGCGCGTCGCGGCACCGAAGCCGTTATCGGCCAGCGCAACCCGGGTCAGACGGGGCAGCTCGCGCTGGATCTGCCCGTAGGAGATCCGCTGCAGCAGCCCGTGCATCATGTCCCCGACCCACTGGAAGCGCAGATTGGGGCCCGAGCCCATTCCCTTGGCGGCGACCACATACAGCGCGTGAGCGGTCGCGGTGATCCCCGTCGGATACCATCCCGTCGGAATCAGCCCGAGCCGGTGCCCGGTGCTCAAATCGAAAACCGCCACGTCGTCGTTGCCGGCGTTCGCCACGAACAGGCGGCCACCGTGGATGGCGACTCCGTCCGGATAGCTTCCCGGGGGCGCCCCAGGATACGGGGCGTCATTGAAGATGCGCACCACATGCAGCGTGCGCGCATCCACTTCCACGGCCTCATCGAGATTCGAGGCCGTAAAGACCACTGTGCTGCCGCCGGGTACGGCCACCACCGCCGTGGGATGGACGCCCGGATCGGCGTTGGTCGGGCCCGTCTTCGGCCCAATACAGATGCGGCCGATTCGCTTCAGCGTGTGGCTGTTCAGGACGGCCACCCCGCAACCGCCCCAGTCCGTGACCACGAGCCGACGGCCGTGGTCGGTCAGAACCGGCGCGAACGGATACGGACCTGCGTTCGCGTAGCGCACCGTTCCCCTGCGCAGATTGACGCGCGCAACCGCGTTGCTGAGCAGACCGGTCACGTACGCGTGACCCCCGCCCTGGCCTAGGGTCACGCCGTCCGGATAGAAATGCGGTGGCCCGCGGTGGAAACCTTGATACCCGTATGGATACTGGTCCTTCGGGAACGGGTAATACCGAAGCGGGTAGCGCCTGGCCAGGGCGAAGCCCTTGTGCCCGGCGCGCACCGCGACCAATACATCACTGCTGCCTCCGGCGGCGTACAGCGTGCCGTGCGGGCCCGCCGCCAATCCCTGGAAGAAGTTCTCATGCGGAATCTTCAGGACGCCCCGGGGCCCGGCCTTTTTGACCGAACCCCGGAATCCCAGAACGCTTCCGCGCGTTGCCAATGTCGCCGCGTCGTACCGGGCCACGGACTGCGAGTGCGTCGCGCCGTCCGCAAGAACGTACGCGGAGCCCTTCGCCACCAGGACCGTAGACGGGAAGTTCGCGGTACTGACCAGCCGTCCGATCGGGCTGATCCGCCGACCGGTCGCGATCACGTGCGTGACCGCGGCCAGATCGCTCAAGCGTCCGCGCAACACACCCGTGGTCGAGACGGCCGGCCTGGCCGCGGTACACCCCCCGAGGGCGACCGCGGCCAGGACCACTCCACCGAGCCTGAACGAAGCATTCACGCTCCGTACGCAACGCTGACCACTCATCGCCGAATCAGAACAGCTTCGCGGTTACGTCGAGGCTCGCGAACATCGGCGTGTTATAGATCTCCCACAGGAACGGCGCGCCCGAGTACCCGGCGGACGGATCGTAAGCGTTCAGTCCCGGCGAGTAGAACGGCGCGTGCCGGTTGAGCGCATTATCCACATGCACCTCCAACTTCAGGGACTTCAGCGTGGCGGTATGCACATCGAACCGGTAGGCGCCCGTCAGGTTCAAGGTTCCATAGCCCCCGAGCTGAGTGTTCGTCGTGACGCCCGTGAAGTAATTGGCGACGTACTCCGACCCGGTGTAATGCTCCTGCACGCTTCCGTACCATGGGCCACGGTCGTACACCAGCTCGAGGTTCGCCGTCTCGGCCGGAATATTCGGCCGCCACATGCCCTTTAAGAAGAACCCTCCCTGCGACGGATGCAGCGGATTGCAACTGACATCGCAAAAGTTCTTCGTATACACAAAGTGCGTATAGCCCGCGTTGCCCTCCAACTGGAAGTGATACGGCAGGTCCACTCCGGCGCCGAGCGTGAAGCCCCGGGAGGTCGCGTTGCCGGCGTTCGACGTCAAGGTGATGCCGCTGATATCGTTATACGTCGAGCTGAAGATATTCGTGAAGTTGCGGTTGAAGAATGCCACGTCCCAGAAGTAGGCCGGGCCCTTGAACCGGACACCGAGATCGATGTTCTCGACCGTCTCGGGCTTCACGAGCACCGGCAAGGGCCCCCCCGCGCCGCCGATCTGGCCGTACAACGCGCTGACGTTGGGCGGCTTGGTCGACTGGCCCCAATTGACATAGGCATTCAGTTCCGGCGTGAACGCATAGTTCACACCAATAGAGTCCTCGATGTACGTGTAGATCTTCGTGATGGAGCCGGAGTTCTGATAAAAATACCCTTGGTCGTCGTTCGAGAACATGTCCAACCGGGTCCATTTCATACCCGGGTAAATGTGCAGTTTGCCGTTCAGCAGCCGGATGTTGTCTTGCGCATAGAGCTGCGTCCACGTTTGCCCGTCGTGCTCCAGCCACGCGGCATTGTAACCCGACATGCTGGTCGGCACCGGCCATGATCCGTACCACGACTCGGTCGACAACATCGGGGCGACGAAACCCGACGCGCCCACCTGGACGGTGTTATCCGGCAGGAGGAAGGTCAGATGTCCCATGGCGCCCATCTCGGCGTAATTCTGGACGTAGCGCTGATAGGCTGTGCCCGCCTCAGCCGATCCGAACTGCTGTCTTGCCGCCGCGCAATCATAGGCCTCCGGATACGGAGGCGCGCTGAAGAATGAGTTGAGGTCGCTGCACTGCTTGAGCGTCGCGTTCAGGTCGTTGGTGTAGCCGTCGTAGACGGTTCCTCCGGAACCACCGTTCGCACTGGGGCTGTAGTAGATCGGGTTCGCCCACGCGGTTCGGTCATTGTTCGTGCCCACATAGAAGGCCTTGATGTCGCCGATCATCCGGGGATTCAGCAGCGACTTCGCGGACAGCGACACGAAGGTGGATTGCGTTTCCTGGTTCTGGAAGGAGACATTCATCGGGAAGTTATAGTCGTAGCCGTACTTCCCGATGATCGGCGCCGCCACATAGCTCGGCGTATTGCCGTTAGCCGCGTTCACCAACGCAACCAGCTTGACGTGACCCGAGGAGGTCGGCTGCAGGGCCGCGAAGTAGAACGAATTCATGTGCTCGTCAACGTTTTGCCAGGGCCCGTTGACGCGCGTGCGCTCGTACTTTGCCACCACCCGCAGACCGTGCAGCGACTTGATGGCGCCGGAATTGACCGAAAGGTGATCGACCATCTCCGTGCCGCCGCCCTGATACACGCCGCCCGTCACACCGAGCCGCACGCCGAAGTGCTTCGCCGGCATGGCCGGCTCGAAGGCAATGGTGCCGCCCAAGTCGTCGATCGAGGAGTCCGCCTGCGTGCTCGCCCCGCTGTAGACATGCGCGCCGCTGACGTCCATCGCGACCAACGGCTGTCCGATCGGCTGGTCGCCGTTGCCGAAAAAGCCGCCGAGAAACGTATTGATGTCCGGCACGCCGTCGAAGGTGGTGCCGAGCTCCGAGCTCGGGAAGCCGTCCAGGGTGAACGCGGTGTCGCTGACGACGAAACCGCCGACACCCAAGGCGCGCGCGTTGAATCCGGGGACGTTGTTCAGCACCGACACGACGCTCGCGCCGGGGCTGACGTGCGCGAATTTTCGGGCGCTCACCGTCGCCACCGCTTTTTCCGCGCCCACGATGAGCACGCGCTGCAACTGACTGGCGGCGGGCGCCGCAATGGCGCCGCTCGGCGGCGGATCGGCCGGGCCTGCCCCGGCCGACGGCTGACTGCTGGAGTTGCTGCGGTTCGCGTTTTGCGGCGCCGCGAACGCTGGCGCGGCCGCCATCAGCGCCACGCAAGGGACCACCGCCACCATGGGTGCGAGGATCTGTCGGACCACCTTACGGATCTCACTGGACATTAGAGGACTCTCCTACATCGGGTCACGATACGGCCGTGTCAATCTGATAAAGACAATAAGGATGCGATCGGCAGGCCGCGCTGAGCCGACCGCTGGAATTCAGTGCCGAAGTTTGAACGACCAAGAATAGCTGCCGAAGATTGCAGAACCGTTACATGGAGACCGTCATTTGGACCCCAAATGACGCCGTGTCGCATGTCAGATCCGGCGTCGCGCGAGATGCGCGGCGATATTGCGTTCTGCACTCGATTTCCCCCGTGCGCAACACTTCGCTTCCGGGACCATCCGCGCCCTGAAACAACGCGCTCACTTGCCATCTAAAACGTTTAATGCACTTCAGTTAAACGATATATGTATGAACATCGCCTGTCAACGGCGGTAACTTCGCTCTGCGCCAAAAAATTTCATTTGTTGCTACAAAACAACGGCGCCGCGAAGGCGCTGCGCCAGCCCGGGAGGGCGCCCCCCGCCCCGCGTCCGAGGCGTCGAATCACCCATTTTGACCGCGCGGTCAAATAGCGAAGCTCCGTTCGAGTCCGCCGGACCGCTCGAGCGATTCCGCCGTGCCGCGGAGGGGTTCCGCGCCTCATGCGCAGTCGCCGTAGGGCAGCCATATGTTCTTGATCTGGGTCGCCTGCCGCAGGAAGGTACGACCCTCGCCGTGCCGTACGGACATCCAGTCGCGCGCGCGGCCATGATTGACCCAAGTGCGCTTGATCGTCGCGGCGGACCACGCCTCCACTTGCGCACTGCCCGTCTTCGTGCCGAAGTACCAGACACAGTCGACCTGATCGTGCTGCGCCAGCGTTTCGGCCAGCTCGTCGCGACCGCCGGTCACGATGTTCACAACGCCCGCCGGCACGTCCGAGATCTCCAGCACCTGGCACAGATCCATCGCCGGCAGCGGCATGCGCTCGGACGGCACGATCACGCAGCGATTACCCATGGCGATCACCGGCGCGAGCAGGGAGACGAAGCCCAGGAGCGGCGCGTCGTCCGGACAAATCACGCCGATGACACCGATCGGCTCGGGGACGGCGAGCGCGATATTTCGCACCGGCGGGGTGTGGATCAAGCCATCATATTTGTCAGCCCAGCCGCCATAGGTGAACAGGCGCGCGATCGCCGTGTCCACCTCCGCCCGGGACTGCGCGGGCTTGCGGCCGGTCAGCCGCCCCAGTCGCGCGGCCAGCTCATCACGCCGTACCGCGAGGTTTTCCCCGATATAGAACAGAATCTGGCTGCGCAGATGCGCGGTCGCATCGCCCCATTTCCCGGCGCGAAACGCCGCCTCGACCGCGTCACGGATATCCTTGCGGTTGCCCCGCGCCACCCAGCCGGCCAGACGGCCCCGCGCGTCGTTGACCGGGCTCGACAGGCCACCGTCGGGACGGGACTGCTTGCCGCCGATGAAGTGCTTGAAGGTTCGGTCGATCCGGCCGTGCAGCGGCTCGGTCCCCGCCTCGGCGGGCGGCGCATCCCCCGAAAGCGAATCGGCCAGCAACTTGCCCGAGCGCGCCAGCCGCGCCGCGGCCGTCTGCGGCGGCTGCGACTCACTCGGCGCGGCATCCGCCGCGAGGGGCGCGCCCCAGGCATCGCGCTCGCGCAGGTAGTCCAGCATGCCTTCGAGACCGCCTTCGCGCCCGAAGCCGCTCTCACGGATGCCGCCGAATCCACAGGCCGCATCCAGCTGGTTGGTGGTATTGATCCAGACCACGCCCGCCTTGAGCTTCACGGCCAGCTCCAAGGCCCGGTTGATGTTCTCGGTGTACAGCGTGGCGGCCAGCCCGTACCGCGTGTTGTTCGCCAGCTCCACCGCCTCCTGCAGGGTGCGAAAGCTGGTCGCCGCCAGCACCGGCCCGAAGATCTCCTCGCGCCACACGATGTTCGCGGTCGATACGTCCGTCAGCAGGGTCGGCGGATAGAAGGCGCCCTGCCGCGGCAGTGAAATCTGCGGCTGCCACACGCTCGCGCCCTGGGCCTGGGCCTGTTCGACGAAGCCCTGCACCCGGGAGCGGTGCGCCGGGGTGATCAGCGCGCCCATATCGATGGCCTTGTCCAGCGGATCGCCGATCCGGATGTGACTCAGCCTCGCCTTGATCTTGCTCACCAGCGTGCCCATCACGCTTTCCTCGACGATGAGGCGTGATCCGGCGCAGCACACCTGGCCCTGGTTGAACCAGATCGCATCCACCAATCCTTCAACGGCCGCATCGAGGTCGGCATCTTCGAAGACGACGAACGGCGACTTGCCACCGAGCTCGAGCGTCAGCGACTTGCCCGTGCCCGCCGTGCTCCTGCGAATGATCCGGCCGACCTCGGTCGAGCCGGTGAAGGCGATCTTCGCGATCCCCGGGTGGCCCACGATCAGCTCGCCTACCCTGCCGTCTCCGGTCAGGATGCTCACGACCCCGGGCGGAATTCCCGCGTCGGCGCACAGGCTGGCGAAGAACAGCGCCGTGAGGCTGGTGTCCTCGGCGGGCTTGAGCACCACGCAATTGCCGGCCGCCAACGCGGGCGCGATCTTCCACGCCAGCATCAACAGCGGAAAGTTCCACGGAATGATCTGTCCGACGACCCCGAGCGGCTCGTGATCCGCAAGCTCGCGCGCCACGAGCTGCGCCCAACCGGCATGATAGGTGAAATGTCGCGCCGCAAGCGGGATGTCGAGGTCGCGCGTCTCGCGGATGGGCTTGCCGTTGTCCATCGATTCGAGCACCGCGAAGAAACGACTGTGCTTCTGGATCAGGCGCCCCAGCGCGTACAGGGCCCGGGCCCGCTCGTATCCGGACTTCGACCACGATGGGAAGGCCGCCCGGG
Organism: Steroidobacteraceae bacterium; assembly: GCA_027456605.1. GTDB lineage: Bacteria > Pseudomonadota > Gammaproteobacteria > Steroidobacterales > Steroidobacteraceae > 13-2-20CM-66-19. Next base: position 23,015 of record DAIDUQ010000072.1, read on the forward strand.
CGCTCTCGACGGCGGCATCGAGGTCATCGGCACAGCTCTGCGTGATGCTCGAGAGCACCTCGCCATTGGCCGGGTTCACGCACGGGATGGGCGGCGCCTCGGCGTGCGACGGGCGCCATCGTCCGCCGATGAATAATTGGAATCCGCCGGGGTGCCCCGCCAGCCATGCGCGCACCGCGCCCGCATCTTCCGGCGCCGGACCGTAACTCAGCGTGTCAAAAATTTCCGGGACGCTGCTCATCGAGTCCGCGCTCCTGGTTCGATCGTTAGCTCATCGGATGGCGGTGGGCCGCCGAATATCGCCCGGTCACCTGGTGCTCGAGCTGGCGCTCGATGTCCCCGAGGAGCCTCGAGGCGCCGAACCGGAACCGCTCGGGCACCAGCCACTGCTCGCCGAGCTCCTCTTTCACCAGCATCAAATAGGTCAGCGCAGTCTTCGCACTGGAGATTCCGCCCGCCGGCTTGAAGCCCGCCTGCTGTCCGGTCCGGTCGGCGAACTCCCGGATCATGCGCATCATGACCAGGCTGACCGGCAGCGTGGCATTGACAGGCTCCATCCCCGTGGACGTCTTGATGAAATCCGAGCCCGCCATCAGCGCCACCAGCGAGGCCTTGGCCACTTTGCCGATCGAGCCCAGCTGACCGGTGCCCAGGATGGTCTTCATGTGCACCGGACCGCAGGCCGCGCGGAACGTGCGGACCTCGTCATAGAGCGCCCGCCAGTCCGACAACAACACGTGGCGGCGGCTGATGACCACATCGATTTCGGTCGCCCCGGCCTCGATCGACCGGCGGATCTCCTCGACGCGCAGCTCGAAAGGCGACAGCCCCGCCGGGAAACCGGTCGAGACCGCGGCAATGCCGATCGACGTGCCCGCCAGGGCGGCGCGCGCGACCGGAACCATGTCGTGATAGACGCAGACCGCCGCGGTCGTGAGCGGGCGCTCGCCCCAGTTCAAAGCCTGCAGCAGCTCCGAGCGGACCGGCGCCCGGGCCTTGGCGCACAGGCGCATGACCCGGCCCGCGGTGTCGTCGGCCGACAGCGTGGTCAGATCCATGAGGGAGACAGCCTTGAGCAGCCACGCCGACTGCCAGACTTTCTTGACGGTGCGGCGTTTCGGCAGCGTCGTCACGCGCCGCTCGACGGCCGAGAGATTCACCCGGACGCGATCGACCCAGCCGGCGTCGAATTCGATCCCCTGCGCGCGCGGCGCCGCGGACTCGGCCTTGGCCCGCTCCGCGACCAGTCGCGGAAATCCGCTCTTTGAATCAGGGCCGGTAGTCGAATTCATTTGACACCCATTGCGCCCGATTTTCCTCTGCTGCGCGCATGTGGACCACTTGGTCAAATACGGTAGCGAAGCACAGCATTGAAGTCAACGGACCGCGTCGTTTGATTTGTGCCGCCCGCGGCCCGCGGGCCCACCCGTGACTGCGCCATCGAGGCGCCGGGGTGGCGCGCGATCCAATATTGTCATGCTCCGGTCACATCCGGTTGCGATCAGTGGAGTTTTCCCGTCAGTGAACTTTCGCGGTCCGGCTGCCGAACCCCGTGGCGGGCGCGCGCATCTTACCGGGACGCGGCTCGCCTGGGGCGGACCGGACGCCGGATCGCCCCATAGGGGTGCGGGCACGCCGTGTTCGCCCTCCCCCGGTGCATCCGCCGCGCCCCCTTCCGTTATGTTTGAGTCCCGCTCGCGCGCACGGATCTCTTACCGTTACCATCGTCTCGGGATCGCGCCGCGAGCGCTCCCGCGGCGCGCAGGGCCGCCCGCGCGGAGCGCGCGGCGCTGCTTTGACTACTTGGTCAAGTGTATCTAGACTCGTTCCTGAGGACTTGCCTGCGCGAGTCTTTACTCGGGCCGGTGCCGTCACGGTTGCATCCGACTGCCGACGCAGTCGCGACTGCGCCGCGGGTCTCGGCGGCAAGTCATTGAAAGCCACGGTCCATCCCTGAGGATGACCGGGAAGACGGGGTGGAGAGATGCCGCGAGCAATCGTTGTCGTTTTGGATTCGATGGGCGTGGGCGCGGCCGCGGATGCGGCCGCGTACGGCAACTGCGGCGCCGACACCTTCGGGCACATCGTGGAGGCGTGCGCCGCCGGACGCGCCGACAGCGATCACCGCCGTGGACCACTCGAGCTTCCGCACCTGGCGGCCCTCGGCCTGGTCGATGCGGCGGAAGCGGCCCGCGGCGCGCCGCTGCCCATCGACCGGCCGGCGCTGCGGACGGGCCGGTTCGGCTACGCGGCGGAGCGCAGCCACGGCAAGGACACCCCGAGCGGACATTGGGAAATGATGGGCCTGCCGGTTGAATTCGACTGGGGCTACTTTCCCGACACACAACCCTGCTTTCCCGCCGAACTGACCCAGGCTCTGATCGAGCGCGGCGGAATCAGCGGGATCCTCGGCAACCGTCATGCCTCCGGGACGCAGATCATCGCGCAGCTCGGCGAAGAGCACGTGCGCACCTTGCGGCCGATCGTGTACACATCGGGCGATTCAGTGCTGCAGATCGCGGCTCACGAGGTGCACTTCGGACTGGACCGGCTGTACGCGCTGTGCGATGTCGCGCGCAAGCTGGTCGACCCCTACCAGATCGGCCGGGTCATCGCTCGACCCTTCGTCGGCGAATCGTCCGCGACGTTCGTCCGTACGGGCAATCGCCACGACATCGCCATGCCGCCGCACGGTCCCACGCTACTGGACGTGGTGAAAGACGCGGGTCGCGAGGTCGTCTGCGTGGGTAAGATCGCCGACATCTTCGCCCATCGCGGAGTGACCCGTACGATCAAAGCGCACGGCAATCAAGCGGTGATGGACAGCCTTCTAGAGGCGATTGCGGACGCGCGGGATGGCAGCCTGCTGTTCGCGAACTGCGTGGACTTCGACACGAATTTCGGACATCGGCGCGACGTCAGCGGGTATGCCCGCGCGCTCGAGGAATTCGATCGGCACGTACCGCACCTGTGGGCGGCGATGCGCCCGGGCGACGTCACCGTAATCACCGCCGACCATGGCTGCGACCCGACCTTCGCGGGCACCGATCACACGCGCGAATACGTCCCCGTGCTGACGTTCGGCACCCGCTTCGACCCGGGCTCGATCGGCCGACGCGCCAGCTTCGCGGACATCGGCCAGAGCCTCGCGGGCCACCTGGGCGTGGCGCCCCTCGCCAACGGAGAGTCATTCCTGTAAAAGACCCATTCAGTGACGTAACGCCCGCGCATCCCACACCTCACCGCCCCACCGCACGATCCATGAGTTGGTGTGATCGACGGCTCCACAAGCAACGATCCCGATATGCGCGCCGGCACCCTGAGCCTCTTGGCCGGAATCTCGCGACGAGTTGTTTTCCCCACTGCTTTCCGCATGCCCGGCCGGCGCAATGGACCGGCGGCAGCGGTGGCGCTTGGAGTGATGCATGAATGAGCCGGTAGAACTGGAAACGCACGGTTTCGAAACGCTGGGCGTGGCCCCGGTGCCCGCATCGGCCAGAACCATGCGTCCGGGCTCGCTGTTCGTGATCTGGGCGTTGGCGTCCGCGTCCGCGACGACGCCGGTTATCGGCCTGGTGCTGCACGGCATAGGCCTGTGGGATTTCGTCTGGATCAACCTGCTGTCCCTGGCCGTCGGGTTGCTGCCGGCGATGCTGTTCGCACACATGGGCCGTCAGGTGCCGGTCATCTCCATGGTGATGGGGCGCCGGACATACGGCATCGGCGGCGCGACGCTCCTGGCGGTGTTGTACACCGTCGTCGGCGCCGGCTGGTTCGGCTTGAACACCGACGTGGGCGGGCAGATTCTGCGGACGCTGTTCCCAGGATTCGGCATGACCTGGTACCTGGTGCTGGGGGCCATCCAGATCGCGCTGGTGTTCTTCGGCATGGAGGTCCTGAGGAAATTCTATAACTACACGGCGCTGGTGTTTCTCCTGTGCTACGCGGTCCTCTCTTATTATCTGTTCACCCGCTACCCCCTCGTCATGCCCGTGACCACGAGCCCGGTGACCTGGGGCCGGGACATCGACCTGATCCTGAGCTTCAGCCTCCTGGCGTGGGCCTATATCTTCCCCACCGTCACCCGCTTCTGTCCGGCGCCGACGCCCAAGGAAAGCAGCGTCTCGCGAGCCTGGTACATGCTCGCTCCGAGCATCGGGGTCATGTCCGCCGTCCTGGTCATGGGCATCCTCGGTCTGGTCGCGCTGCGGATGACAGGCGACTGGAACGTCGCCATGCTCGGCAAGAGCCTGCCGGTCTGGGGCGAGATCTCCGCCATCGGCGTGATCCTGGCGATCGCCCATACGAACGCCATGAATCTGTATCCCGCCGTCACCACCTTCATCGCGGTCGTCAATGTCACCGACAAAAAGCCCCACCGCATGCTGCAGCCCACGACGGTGATCGTGCTCGGCGTGTTCTCCACGCTGCTGGCGATCTTCGGCATCCTCGGCTACATCAAAGGCTTCCTGTCGATGCTCGGCGCACTGCTCTTCCCGTTCACCTTCATCCTGATCATCGACTGGTTCCACGGCCGCTACTACCGGGACTCGGTATCGCTGTTCTACCGGCGGCCGAAGGGCTTCGCGGATCTGTTTGCGTGGCCGGCGCCGTGGGCGATCGCCACGATGATCGCCGGAATCGCCCTCGGCGAACGGGGCGATCCGTTTCCAAAATCGGTGGATCGCTTCATTCCCTGGCAGGTCTGCTGCGCGCTGTTTGTATCGATCATCTATTATCTCGGCCTGCGCGGCGCGACGCGGCTGAAGACGCGGCCACGGGAGGCCTAGGGGCCCGCGAGCGCTCACTTGCGGAATGCGCCAGTGTACTGGCCCGTCTCGGCTTGTGGCCGGAGTTGCCGAGCCCGCCGGACCTGATTCCGGCTTCCCTCAGGCGGGCGGATGAACCCGGCGGCTCGAGCCACCCCGGACACCGCGAAGTCTCCGGGATGCCGAGCAAGCTCCCCTCTCCGAACGCTCGAGCCCATGACCGGCGTACTGTCTCGGGGATCGAGCCGGCGGCCGCGCAACAGCGGCTTCGGATAGCCCCACTCCCCGAGGAGGCTTCATAGCGGTGTCGAGAGCGGGACCCCGCGCGATCATCGGCCGGCACAACCCCGAGGTCCCCTGAGGTCCAGAATACGCGCCCATCGCCGCCGAACCCTGGTGAAATTCTGGCGCGGCGGCGTCGGATCAACTCGCTCCAGTGTCACGCGTCCACTCACAGGACCGGAACGTTCGGGGGCCGGCGGTTAACCCGGAATCTGCGCCGCCCTGCAGAACAGGCTGCGGCATCGACTTCCAGAATACGCAGCGATCACGCTGACGCTTCCAACCCTGTACTCAGGCGATCACGGGCGGCCCAACCCCTGCGTCAGGAGTCTCCCGAACTTCGCGTCGGTGTTCCATACCGAGAATTTCCACGCGCGCGGCAGCTTCAGCTGGAACAGAACATGGCCAAACACGCACACAGCAACACATGACGGGTTGTGTTACGTCAGGAAGCCAACTCGACCCGAAAGTTTGTTGCGGGTTCAGCTTTTATATGCTAGCTTTTTTGACCTAAGTCAAGTCCGGGGGGTGTCCGATGGAATCCCTTCACGTTTCCGGTAATTCACGTGTCCTGGGCTGTCTGCGCTTTGCCGCCGTGCTTCTGCCAGCGCTGTTTTTGCTGAGTTCCTGCGGCGGCGGGAGTTCGGGCAGCATGACCTCCCCCCAGCCGACGCCGTCACCGACGCCGACACCGACCGATTACGAGCTGACCTACCTGGTCTCCAGCACCAGCACCATTCCCGCGCTGACTACCGACCCGAAGCTGATCAACGCCTGGGGACTGGCCTTCAACCCGAACGCATACGCGTGGATCTCCGATGCCGGCAGCAGTTACTCGACGGCCAGCAGCGGTTACGCGAGTTTGTACGACGGCAACGGCAGCCCGCCCGCCTCGAGCAGTGGCGTGCCGGCCTTCGTTACGATACCGGCGGGCACTTCGGGCGTGGCCGCTCCCACCGGGATCGTGTACAACTCCACGTCTGGATTCAACATCACCTCGGGCGGCGTATCCGGTCCCGCAACGTTCATTTTCGCCACGCTGGGCGGCTCGATCGAAGGCTGGAATGACACCGTCAATCCAAACAGCGCCGTGGTCGCATACAACAGCACCAATGGCGCGATGTTCACCGGGCTGACGATGGCGACCGCCAGCGGCGTCACCTATCTGTATGCCGCCGACTTCAAGAACGACGCGATCGATGTTTTCACCAGCAATTTCACTCCGACCACGGTCGGGAGCTTCGTCGATTCGACGATCCCCTCGGGATACGCGCCCTATAACATTCAGAACATTCCAACCTCGAGCGGCACCCCGCAGATTTATGTGACCTACGCGCAGCCGAGCAGCACTTCGCCGCAGCACGTCACCTTCGGCACCGGTCTCGGCTACGTCGCGGTCTTTCAATGGGACGGCACCCTGGTCTCGACACTGGTTTCAGGGGGCTCCCTGGATGCGCCCTGGGGACTGGCCATAGCGCCGTCGAACTTCGGCTCGTTGAGCGGCGCGCTCCTGGTCGGGAATCTGGGCAACGGCGCCATCGACGCCTATAACCCGACCACCGGCGCGAGCATGGGAGCGATGATGGGCTCGAACGGCGCACAGCTGTTCGTGCCGGGCCTTTGGGGGCTCTCCTTTGGAAACGGGGTCACCTCCGACAGCGAGCCGGCCAATACGCTGTTCTTCACGGGAGGGCCGGACACGCAGACGGAAGGCGTATTCGGCCGCATAGACCTGCCAGGCACCTACACCGCGCCGAGCGGCGGCAGCGGATCGGGTGGCGGCTACGGCTGATGCGCGCAGGACCCGGTACCTCCCCTGGGGGGTACCGGGCAATAAAAGGAAAAGAGACCGGGCGCGGGTGACCCGCGGCGCCCAACGCGCCGGGCGCCTCAAGGGTCCGACCGATGGAGCACGCCATGCATGTGAGTCGGAAAAGGTTGGGTTGGGCCGCCCTCGCGCTCGGCTGCGTGCTGGGACTGTCGGGCGCCTCCGCGCCCGGGGGCATGAGGGCGATTCTCCATGCATTGCACGGCCGGGTGGTCTACGTGGACTTCTGGGCGTCCTGGTGCGTGCCGTGCCGGGAGTCCTTTCCCTGGATGAAGGCGCTGGAGCAGACGTACGGGCGCCAGGGACTCAGCATCGTCGCGGTCAACCTCAACCATAACCGGAAGAATGCCGAGCGATTCCTCCGCGTGTTTCGGCCAGGCTTCACGGTGATCTTCGATCCCAGCGGGAGGCTCGCGCAGCGATATAGGATCATCGGCATGCCCACGAGCTTTCTGATCGATCGGCGCGGGAAGATTCGCTTCACGCACACCGGGTTCTTTCTCAGGCGGCGCGGTCAATACGAGCAACAGGTGCGCGAATTGCTCGCGCAGAAGCCATGACCCGCCGCGTGAATCGACGGGCGCTCATCGTACGCTGCATATGTATGCTCGCCGCCCTCGGGTGCGCCGCCGCGGCCTCGGGTTGCAGCACCCTGGGCGTCAAGCCGTGGCAGCGCGGTATCCTGGCCCGGGCGGACATGCGACCCGGGGGCAGCGCGATGGATGACTTCATCGATAATCATATGTACTTCGCCAAGGAAGCCTCCTCGGGCGGGCGCTCATTTGCTGGGGGAGGCTGTGGGTGCAACGACTGAGACGGCGGTCGCGCAGTATTCGTCGCGGACTGATCGCGGCAAGTTGCGCGTTGCTGGGAGTCGCTCCCGCTAACGGCCAGGAGCCGCCCGAGCCGGCTCGGCATGCCGAGGGCGGCAGCGGCGCAAATCACTGGGTCGTCGACTCGGCGCTGTCCTATTACCAGGAGAAAGGGCGCATCCGGGTCATCGAGCCCATCGTCAATGCCGTAAAAGACTTTCAAAACGGGCAGGTCGTCAATCTGCAGTTCGTGGTCGACAGCTTGACCGGCGCCACTCCACTCGGCGCGGTCACCAGTTTCCTGCCGCAGATATGGACCAACGCATCGAAAGCCGCTCACAGCTATACGACCGCCCCGGGAACGTTGCCCGTGGATCCCTTCTATCACGACGTGCGCGTCGCCGCTTCGGGATCATGGCAATTGCCGCTGTCGCGCGTGATGAGCTGGACCGTCGGGGCCAAGGCCTCCTACGAGCTCGACTTTCTATCGGTGACGGGCAGCACGTCGATTGCGCGCAATTTCAACGAGGATAACACCACCCTGTCGTTTGGCGTCTACGACGAGCACGACACGATACGACCGATCGGCGGAGTGCCGTTGCCCGGCAGTGACACCAGCTTCGCGCTGCGGGAGAGGGTCGGCCAGCAGAGCCGCAACGATGTCGGCGCCCTGATTGGCCTCACCCAGGTCATGAACCGGCACTGGCTCGCGCAAGTGAATCTGTCGCTGGATCGCGCTTCGGGCTATATGAACGATCCCTACAAGATTCTCTCCGTGGTCAACATCAGCGGCGTCACCACAGGTTATCTCAACGAGAGGCGGCCGCGACAACGGACCCGCGCAAGCGTCTATGTCGACAATCGCGTGGGGTGGCGGCGCCAGTCGGTGAACCTTTCCCTGCGTTATTTCGCGGATGACTGGGGGGTCCGCTCGTATACGGCGCGCATCCGCTACCGCTGGTACACTGCCGATCAGTCGTCCTATTGGCAGCCCAGCGTGCGCTGGTATCGGCAGACGGCGGCGAATTTCTACCGCCCGTGGATACCCCTGAGCGCCGTCGGCGATTTGACCTACGAGTCGGCCGATAGCCGGCTCGCGGCCTTCCATGCGCTGACCTACGGTTTGCAATACAGCATCGATATCGGCACCCCGTTCGTGCATCCAAGGTGGCTCACCGTACGCATCCAGTACTACCGGCAGATCGTCGATGGCAGAAGTCCGGGACCCGGGGCGCTGGCGAGCCTCAATCTGTATCCCGGGCTGACGGCGATTCAGGCGCAGGTGTCCTACAAGTTCTGATCGCGGTCCTCAGGCAACTGTGCATTCGGTTCTCAACCCCCGCCTATCCGCCGTGGACCTCCCGGGCGACATGCTCGCGGTCCGGTTCGAGGCCATGGCCAGTCCATGCGAGCTCGTGCTGCCGCACACGGACCACGCGCGGGCCTTGGAGTTCGGCGGCCTGGTGGCCGAGGAAGCCTGGCGAGTGGAGCGCAAGTTCAGTCGCTACCGCGACGACAGCGTCATCGGCTGGATCCACCAAAACCGGGGTACCCGGCTCGAAGTCGATTCCGAGACGGCGTCCTTGCTCGACTTCGCGGCACGATGCTACGCGTTGACCGACGGGCTGTTCGACGTGACTTCGGGTGTGTTGCGCAAAGCATGGAAATTCGACGGATCGGATCGTGCTCCGGCGGAAGCGGAGGTTGCTCAACTGCTGCCGTTTGTCGGGTTTTCGAAAGTCCGATGGCAACGGCCGTATCTGACGCTGCCTGAAGGTATGGAGCTCGACTTCGGGGGTTTCGGCAAGGAGTATGCGGTGGATCGCGCCTTCGACATCCTCGCGCGCCGGCCGGCGGAGCGGTTTCTGATTAATTTCGGCGGAGACTTGCGCGCCAACCGTCCGCCGCCGCGGGGCACGTGGCAGATCGGAATCGAACGGCCAGATACGCAGCGGCAGGCCGCGGCACTGCTCGAACTGGAGCGCGGCGCGCTGGCCACCAGCGGGGACTCACATCGATTCATTCTGAAGGACGGAGTGCGGTATGGTCACGTGCTCAATCCCCATACCGGCTGGCCGATGATCGGCGCTCCGCGCTCCGTCACGGTTGCCGCCAGCAGCTGCACGGAAGCCGGATTGCTCGCCACCGCGGCCTTGCTTCAGGACGTGAACGCCGAGAAATTCCTCGACGC
>DAIDUQ010000073.1:0-1563 GCA_027456605.1 Steroidobacteraceae bacterium
GCCGCGGGCGTAACGGATCGCGCCGAGCTTCTGCAGCTTGCCCGCCGCAGCGGTGACGCCCTCGCGGCGCACGCCGAGCATGTTCGCGATGAGCTCCTGGGTCATGGTCAATTGATTGTGCGACAGCCGGTCGAGCGACAACAGTAGCCATCGACACAGTTGCTGATCAACGCTGTGGTGTCGATTGCAGACCGCAGTCTGGGACATCTGCGTCAACAGTGCCTGGGTGTAACGCAGCAGCAGCAGCTGCAGCTGGCCGTTGCGGTGGAACTCCTCCTTCAGTCGGGGACCGATCAGTCGGTACGCGTGCCCGGCGCTCTGCACGATGGCGCGGCTCGGAGTGGTCTCACCGCCCATGAACAACGCGATGCCGATCAGGCCGTCGTTGCCGACGACGGAGATCTCCGCCGAGGCGCCATTCTCCAGTACGTACAGCAGCGAAACGATGCAGTTGGCTGGAAAGTAGACGTGACGCAACACGTCGCCGGATTCGTACAGAACCTTGCCGAGCGGCATCGGAACCAACTCCAGGTGCGGAAAGATGCGTTCGCGCTCGGCCGGCAAGAGTGCAGCCAGAAGATGATTCTCAGCGTAATCGCGAGTTTCTGGCATGAGGATCCAGAGTTCGAGTCGATGTTGGCGGAGTGCGATCTATCCGGACTGATACGAATCGCAGTGGCGCGCGGCAGACGCGTCGGCGTGCATGTTAACAGATGCCGGCGTGCTTTAGCGCGCTAGCGCACACACCGCTTGCTCACGCACTGAGCGTGCTGATCGTGGTGGTGCGCCCGGGGGCGGCGCTAGAATTTCCCGTCGTGGCACCGTGTGCGGTCCGTGGGGCGACAGGTCGGATCTTGGGCTCCCGTACGCGTGGTACGCGTGCAGTGCTGGAGCGCAGCGCGACGCCGATCGATTTCAGCCCGCCACGGTCACCACGGGCGCCGCAGCCGCCGTCGATGTCACGGGGGTGTGAAGGGGACTCTCGAGTGGGGTGCGTGCTCACGAGGGCATTGCCGGGCGTTCGAGGGCGGTTCAGTCCCGGCGCCGTTCGTGCGGCGAAGGAGTTCGAGGTCCGGTGCGCCCGGGATCGCCTCCCCGAGGTCCGGGGGCTGAGCAGAGGATGCCGCTGAGGGGCGCTTGCGGGTCGTACCGTCGCTCGGCTCGGCGCTCGAGGCGGCACGGAAGCACATGCCCCTCCAGAGGGGACCCCGGATGCCTGGCCGATTCGAGCTGCCTCGCCGGCCCGCTCCGCGCGGTGCACGGTGCGCCTGCCCGGCGGTACGGGTTCGCGCCGGGTTGGCCCTCGAGGCCGCGGTCCGGGCCGATCCCGGCGCGCCGCAGGTGCAGGCGATGGTGCGCCGGGCAGGGCGCGCCACTGCGGGGGCGGTCCGGGGCGGCGGGCGCGATGCTGCGCCGGGGTTTGGGGGGCAAGGCGCTGCCTCTTGGGGCGACTGCCGAGCGGGTGGCGGCAGACGAGGGAAAGTACGGATCGGCGCCGGCCGGAGAAACCGTTACAATTTCGCGACACGACCTCACTTCATCGTTTCGCGATGCACTGTTCCG
>DAIDUQ010000074.1:0-17450 GCA_027456605.1 Steroidobacteraceae bacterium
CTTCTTCTACAACCAGCCCCGTATTCAGCGCCTGCTCGACGAATTCGATCGCAAGGAGCGCGAAGTGCATAAGGAACGATGCGTGAGACCCGCGGAAGTCGTAGCGGAATATCTGGCGAGATTGAAGCAAGCGGGATCACCGCTGCCGTGCTGGCAAGGGCGGCCGAATGTTCTTCGGATCGCGGAAGAGTGCGCGATTCGACGGCACGCGATTCAGGGGAATGCAAAGATCGCCCGGATGCTGAACAACTTTGCGCGAAATGCGTCTCTCAAGCCGAAGAGACCCGAATAACGCCTCCGTACGAGTCTAACCAGGACCGTGCGCCGATCACGAGCCACTGCAGAAGACCGCTGATCGAAAGCGGCGAGGGAAGCCCTCGCCGCGAATTTACAATTGAACCGGATGGGTCCGGCTTTATGCGGTCCGAAGTCTGGCCTTCTGGGGTCCAAGTCCAGCGTTTTGAGTCAACCCACACATTGAATGACCACCATGAAGTATCAACTTATGGGGCTGGAAGTATCAGCTTATGCGTCAACCCACAATCAACGTTGGGACAGGCCTGCTATTACATACACTTCGAATCGCCGCAGTTGAGGCACGTCATGCAGCCGTCCAGCATCACCACGGCCGCGGTGCTGCACTTCGCGCACAGTTGCGCCCCTTCCGGGAACTCGGATTTTGCGAACGCATCGGTCTGGCGGGTGCGGGCGTCGTATTCCGCGCGCTTCTCGTCGACGAGCTTCTGCTGGTGCTCATCGAGCGCAGGCCTGCGCAGCAGGCCGATGGTCTGCAGATGCCGCTCGATGACGTAGCCGAGCTCCGCGATGATCGAAGGCATGAACTTGCCGCCGGGCTGCCAATAGCCACCCCGGGGGTCGAACACCGCTTTCAGCTCATCCACGAGGAACGTGACATCGCCGCCCTTGCGGAACACCGCGGAAATGACGCGCGTGAGCGCCACGATCCACTGATAGTGATCCAGGTTCTTCGAATTGATGAAAATCTCGAATGGCCGGCGCTGTTCGGACTCTGTCCCCTCGTTGAGCACGATGTCGTTGATGGTCACGTACATGGCGTGATCGGAGATAGGGGTCTTGATTTTATAGGTCGACCCGACCAGGACTTCCGGACGTTCCAGCTTTTCGTGCATCCGTATGATCTGGGCGCTCTGTCCGGGCCGGTCGCGCGGCGATTCAGCCGCGGCAAGTGTGGCCGCCGGCTTGATGGCTTCCGCTTTGGGGGCCGGCTTGTCTTCGGACTTCTGCACTTCGTACTTCACGATCTTGTGTTCAATCTTGAGGGTCATGATGCGGCTCCTGGATGGCGATTCACACGACGCTGCCCACGGGCGATTCAGAAGCGCCCGTAGTACCCCTCGCGCAACGCATCAAACAGATTCGCGGCGGTATGCAACTCGCCGTCGTATTCGATCTCCTCGTCACCCCGCGCCTCGACGACCGTGCCGTCATCCAGCGTGAACTTGTAGACCGTATTCTTCAGATCCTGCTCCTTCACGAGCACTCCCTGGAACGCCTCCGGGTTGAACCGGAAGGTCGTGCAGCCTTTCAGGCCCTGCTCGTGCGCGTACAGGTAGATATCCTTGAATTTCTCATACGGGAAGTCCGTCGGAACGTTCGCCGTCTTCGATATGGACGAGTCCACCCACTTCTGCGCGGCGGCCTGGACGTCGACGTGCTCCTTCGGGGTGATGTCCTCCGAGGCGGCGAAATAATCGGGCAGCTTCTCGGCCGCGACGGTTGCACCGGGGGTCGCCCGGGTGTTGACCAGCTCTCGATACGCCAACAGCTCGTACGAGAAGACGTCGATCTTTTCCTTGGTCTTGCGGCCCGGCCGAATCACATTGCGGAAGTAGTGATGGGCAAACGAGGGCTCGATGCCGTTGGAGGCGTTGTTCGCGAGCGACAGCGAAATCGTGCCCGTGGGCGCGATGGAGGTGTGGTGGCTGAAGCGTGCGCCGATCTCGGCCAGCTCGTCCACCAGCTTCGGCGCGATCGCCGCGATCCGTTGCATGTAGCGGCTGTACTTGGCGTGCAGAATCCGGCCCGGCAGCCGATCGCCCGCCTTCCAGCCATCCCGGGCCATCTCGGGACGCTTGCGCAACATTTCGGGCGTGACCGCGAACTCCTCGGTCATGATGGGCGCCGGTCCCTTCTCGCGGGCCAGCTCGAGCGCCTCTTCCCAGCCGGCGACCGCCATTTCGCGCGCGACGTCCTCGGTGAATTTCACCGACTCGGACGAGCCATACCTGATCCGCAGCAGCGTCAGCGCGCTGCCGAGGCCGAGGAAGCCCATGCCATGGCGGCGCTTGCGGATGATTTCCTCGCGCTGCCGCGCCAGCGGCAAGCCGTTGATCTCGACCACGTTGTCGAGCATGCGGGAAAATATCTTGACGACCTGGCGATACTCGTCCCAATCGAAGCGCGCGCGCGCAGTGAACGGCTCGCGCACGAATCGCGTCAGGTTTACCGAGCCCAGCAGGCAGCTTCCATAGGGTGGCAGCGGCTGTTCGCCACACGGGTTCGTGGCGCGGATGTTCTCGCACCACCAGTTGTTGTTCATCTCATTGACGCGATCGATGAGAATGAAGCCCGGCTCGGCAAAATCGTAGGTCGACGCCATGATGACGTCCCACATGCGGCGTGCGGGCAGTGTCTTGTAGATCTTGCAGGCGACCAGACCCTCTTCGTTCACGACATATCCGTCGTGGATCGGCCATTCGCGCCAGACGAATCCGGCCGGATCGTTCAGATCCGCCCGTTCCGTCTCGTATTCCTGGCGCGAAAGCGGGAATGCGAGCTTCCATTCGCCGTTGCTGCGCACCGCGTGCATGAACTCGTCGGTGACGAGCAGCGACAGATTGAACTGCCGCAGGCGGCCGCCTTCGCGCTTGGCGCGAATGAACTCCATGGCATCCGGATGACCGACATCGAACGTGCCCATCTGCGCCCCGCGGCGGCCGCCGGCGGACGAGACGGTGAAGCACATCTTGTCGAAGATATCCATGAAGGACAGCGGACCGGAAGTGTAGGCCCCCGCGCCCGACACGTACGCGCCGCGCGGCCGGAGTGTCGAATGCTCGTAGCCGATACCGCATCCCGCCTTGAGCGTCAGTCCCGCCTCGTGAACCTTGCGCAGGATGTCGTCCATCGAATCACAGATCGTCCCCGAGACCGTGCAATTGATCGTCGAGGTCGCCGGCTTATGTTCCACGGCCCCCGCGTTGGAGGTGACGCGGCCGGCGGGAATGGCGCCGCGGCGCAACGCCCACAGGAATCGCTCGTACCAGTGCTCGCGCATTTTCTCCTGCTCGACGTCCGCCAAAGCGCGCGCGACGCGCTTGTACGTATCGTCCATCGTCTCATCGATGGCCGTGCCGTCTTTGGCGGTCAACCGGTATTTCTTGTCCCAGATGTCGAGCGACGCTTCCTGGAACGGAATGGCGTCAGTGTCCTTCGAATCGATCTTCATGACGGTATTCATGTGTCCGCGGCGCCCCAAGTGTCTGCACACCGGATCACAGGGAACACGGGCGGCGCGTTAAGCGCGACGTTGCGCGTACCGCATCCGGCGGCACGCCGTTCGTCAGCCAGTATCCCCCCTGAGCCTCCCCGAACGCTTGATCTCGCACCCGACGGGCGGACACAAGATCTTGTATCGGGGTAAAGAGCCTAATGAGCACCTCGCCACGCGTCAAGGTTTTGGAAGTTCTCCTGGCTGGTTATAAAGCACAATTAAAACAGAGACTTATTGCGTTACCCGCCGCGCTGGCTCAGAAAAAATTTTTCGACTCCGTTTCAGACCGGGTCAAGGCCGAGCCCAACATCTTGTATCTCCAGAAAATGCTCCGGTTGTCCACAGCCGGGTCTCGTCGCCGCGGCTCTTCCGCGGCGCCCCCGGCGCTTGAATTCCCGATTGCCGGCCTCAGATCTGCTTCACGACATCCTGGGCGGTAACGCCTGACATCATCAGCAATCGGAGGCTCGATCATGACTGTGGTTCGCTATCAGCCTTGGGCACTCATCGACAGCCTGCAGCGCCAACTCGACCAGGCGTTCTCCGCGGAAAGTGGCGAGAGCGCTGCGGTGGCGGACATCTCGTGGATTCCGCAGGTCGACATCTACGAGGAATCGGACCGCTTCGTCGTCCTGGCCGACGTGCCGGGCGTGGAGCCGAAGGACATCCGCATCACCGCCGACAAGGGGCTCTTGACCCTGCGCGGCGAAAAGCGTGCGCGAGAAGCACAGGACGGCAAGGGCCGCCAACACCTCGAGCGCCGCACCGGAGCCTTCATGCGCAGCTTCACGCTGCCGGAAGGGGCGGACGTGGACCGAATCACCGCCAAGCACGCCGAAGGGGTGCTCGAGGTGGTCATCCCGAAACAACCGGCGCTGCAGCCGCGCACCATCGAGGTGCAGGCAGCCTGACATACGCCCTGGGGCCGGCGCATCGTCGGTCCCAGGGCGCGCCTTTAGGCTCAACCCCGTGGCGCGCGCCGCGGGCGATCCGCGGGAGGTCTGGCCATGGCTGCTCCCTTGAACATATGCGTGCTGGGCGGCACCGGCTTCGTCGGCACCCGCCTGGCGACCCGCTTGGCGCGTGATGGCCACTGGCTCACACTGCCCGCGCGTGATCCCGATCAGGGCCAGGCTCTGCGGGTGCTTCCGACCGTCCGCCTGCTCAAAGCCGACGTCCATGATCGCGGTGTTCTCGATCGGCTGGTCGAGGATATGGACGTGGTCATCAATCTGGTCGGCATCCTGAACGAGCACGGCCACGACACATTTCAGCGAGTGCACGCCGACTTGGCGGCGAAAGTGGTTGCCGCGATGCGGGCCGGCCGTATCCGGCGTCTGCTGCACATGAGCGCCCTCGGCGCCGACATCCGCGGCCCGAGCGCCTATCTGCGCAGCAAAGGGGCGGCTGAAAGCCACCTCCGCGCCGCCGCGGCACACCTCGATTTCACCATCTTCCGGCCCTCCGTCATCTTCGGGCCGGGCGACTCCCTCACCAACCGGTTCGCGGGCCTGCTGCGACTGTCGCACGGCTGGATGCCGCTGGCGCGCGCGCACGCGCGGTTCGCTCCGATTTACGTCGGCGACGTCGCCGAAGCGTTCGCCCGAGCATTGCGCGATCGCGAGACGTTCGGCCAGACCTACGAGCTGGGCGGACCGGACGTCGTTACGCTGGAGCAGCTGGTGCGCCTGAGCGCGCAGGCCTCGGGTCTGCCCTGCCACATCGTGCGACTCCCCGATGCGCTCGGCCGCCTGCAGGCGGCCGTCTTGGGCCTGCTTCCCGGCAAGCCAATGACCCTCGACAACTTCCGTTCGCTGACACGCGACAGCCTCTGCGCCGAAGACGGCTGCGCGCGGCTCGGATTGCACCCGCGCGCCATGTTGGACGTCCTGCCCACCTATCTCGGGGCCCCGGCCGGGTCGGTCAGATTCGGCGCCCATCCCTGAGGAAGCCGGCGCGCTGCGCGGCCGCCACCTGTTCAATCCGCCTGCGGCGCGTACAGCGACTGCAGAGCCTCGAGTCGCTTGGCGCGCATCCGCTCGCCGACGGCCGGGCCGGAGAGACCCTGGCGCTCCGCGCTCGTCAGCGTCACGGTGGCGCCCGCCGCGCGCGCACGGCGCAGATATTCGGCCTGCGGGTAGGGCTGATCCGCAAGTCCCGCGCGGCCGCACGCATCGGCTTCGCAGGCGGCCAGCAGCTCATCGAATCGGTCCGGCCGGCGGAACGCGTCCGTGGCTTCCAGCAACTTCAGGATCGTGCCGGGACGCAATTGCTGCGCGCGGTGGACCTGAGCGTGATAGCGGGCGGTGAGCCCGGCCAAATCCCGGTACGCCGTGGGAATTCTCAGCCGCGCGCACAATGCCGCGATCATTGGCACGCCGGCCTCCTCGTGGCCGTGATGGCTCGGCCACTGGTCGGGCGGCGTGCGTGCCTTGCCCAGATCGTGCGTCAAGACCGCGAAGCGCACGGTGGTCGCCAGCCCCGCGTCGGCCGCCCAGCGCAGCGCCAGCATCACGTGCACGCCCGTATCGATCTCCGGGTGCCACGTCGCCGGCTGAGGCACGCCGTAGAGGTCAGCCAGCTCCGGAAAGATTGCGGCAAGCGCTCCGCAGGCGCGCAGCGTCTCGAAGAAGACCTCCGGCCGGGACTCGGCCAGCGCACGCTCGGTTTCCTGCCAGACTCGCTCGGGCACCAACGCGTCCAGCTCCCCGGACTCGCTCATGCGGCGCATCAGCTCCAGCGTCTCCTCGGCGACACGGAATCCGAGCGCCGCGTACCGGGCCGCGAAGCGCGCCACGCGCAAGACCCGCACCGGATCCTCGACGAACGCCGCCGACACATGCCGCAACAGCCGCGCCTCGAGGTCACGCCGTCCACCATAGGGATCGATGATCTCGCCGCCGAGACTCTCGGCCATGGCATTCACGGTCAAGTCGCGCCGGCGCAGGTCCTCTTCCAGCGTCACCGCCGGAGAAAACTCGGTGACGAACCCCCGGTAGCCCGGCGCGGTCTTACGTTCCAATCGGGCGAGCGCGTATTCCTCGTGGGTTTCCGGATGCAGAAAGACGGGAAACTCGCGGCCGACAGGCACATACCCTTGACGCTCGAGATCCTCGGGCCGCGCGCCGACGACGACCCAGTCGCGCTCGGTCACCGGCCGCCCGAGCAGCCGGTCTCGTACCGCGCCGCCAACCAGGTAGACTTGCATGCAGACATGTTAACCGACTTCGCGCGCCGTTCCGCCTGCAATCCGCCCGGCGCGCGCGCGCGCGCGCGGCGCCGCGCCGCGCGCATCGCCGGTGCGGCGCTCGTTCTCGCCACGCTGGCCGGTTGCGCCAGCACGCGCTATTTGATGCAGGCAGGCGTCGGCGAGTGGCGCGTGCTGCGCGCTCGGCGGTCCATCGTGGATGTGATCGACGATCCGAAGACTTCCGAAGGGCTCGTGCGCCAGCTGGGCGAAGTGCGCGAGGCCCGCCGCTTCGCCTGGCAGAAGCTGGGGCTGCCCGACAACGACAGCTACAAGAGCTACGTGAACGTCGGCCGCCGGTACGTGGTGTGGAACGTGGTGGCGGCGCCGGAGTTCTCCGTCAGACCCAAGGAATGGTGTTATCCCATCGCCGGATGCGTGACGTACCACGGATTCTTTCATCAGAGCGCGGCGCGCTCGTATGCCCGCCGCCTGAAGCATCAGGGATACGACGTGATCGTCGAAGGCGTACCGGCGTACTCGACGCTCGGCTGGCTCCCGGATCCGGTCATGAGCACCATGATGCGCTACGGAACCGACGAGCTGGTGGCCATGATCTTCCACGAGCTCGCGCACGAGCTGCTCTACGTGCCCAACGACTCGCCGTTCGATGAAGCCTTCGCGATGACCGTGGAGAACACGGGGCTGCAGCGCTGGCTCGCCTACCGCCACGAGCCGGGGCGCTTCGCCGAATTCGAGCGCCTCGATGCCGCCGATATGCGCTTCGCGCGGCTGCTGCGGCACACGCGCGAGCGGCTGGCGCGGCTCTACGCCTCCGCAATTCCCCACACTCGGATGCTGCAAGAGAAGAAACAGGTCTTCGCACGGCTGGCGCGGCGCATCTTACGGCTGGAACACAAGCTCCAGGTTCGCGCCCCGGTTTACGACCGATGGATCCGCGAGGGGCTGAATAATGCGGATCTGGCCTCGGTGGGAACCTACTACAACTGTCTTCCGGGGTTCGAGCGGCTGCTCGAGCGGGAGGACGGCGATCTGCCGCGCTTCTACGCCGCGGCGCGCCGCCTGGCTCGCGAACCGGAGGCCGAACGCAATCGACAGCTGTGTCGGCCACCCCAATCCATGTCTACGGGCGCCGAGAACACCGCGTCGTAGCGAAACGTCATGTTGGCGCGGCACCTACAGCGAGCCCCGCAGGTCCTGCAGGGCGAAGCCGCTCAACGGTGCATCCAGCCCCCGCGTCAGCGCCATGACCTTGAAGGCCTCCCCCATCTGCGCAGGAAGCAGCAGCCGGCGCGCCTCGCCCGCCCGGCGCGCATGTTCCACCGGATCGCCCGCCTCGGCGAGCCGACGTTCGATGCCCGTAGCCAGCAGAAAGGCCGCCTGGGTTGCGAAGCCCGCGACCTCCAGGCCGCACTCGAGCGCCGCTTCGGCGACGCGGGTGAAATCCACCCAGGCCGTGATGTCCTGCACGCCAAGGTTGATGTACGGGTCATCATGCACGCGATGTTTGTAGTGGCAACGCAGCGTGCCGGCGAGGCGCTGGGGATGGTAGTAGTGCGCCCGCGGCAGCCCGTAATCGAACAGCAGCATCGCGCCGCGCTCCAGGCAGTCCGCGATTCCCGCGAGCCACGGTCCCACGCGCAGGCAGATCTCGGACACGTAGCCCTCGGGCAGCGGCGCTGACCGCTGCACGGCCAGCCTGCTCCATTCCTGCGCAAGCGCCGGCTCCGCCGGCGCCGCGAGCTCGCGCAGCGTCTCACCGTCCGCGGCCACGCCAAGCTCGAGAACCGCACCGTTGCGAATGCTGAAGCGGCGGCACGGCAGGGCATCGAGCACTTCGTTGGCGAGGATCACGCCGTCGATGGGCCGCTCGGGCAGACGCTCGAGCCAAGTCACCCGCTCGGCGAGCCCGGCCGGAAGCGCCGCGATGCGCCGGCGCTGCCGGTCCGCGAGGTCGGCGCTCACCTCCAGAATCGCGTACCGATCAGGCAGGCACTCGCGGGCGGCGAGCTCGGTCAGGATTGCGGCGGCCATGCGCCCGGTGCCCGCGCCGAGCTCGAGGATCTCGCCGCCGTGCTGGAGCACCTGCGCACATTGCTCGGCGACACAGCGGCTGAACAGATCCGAGAGTTCCGGCGCCGTCACGAAATCCCCGCCGGCGCCGATCTTGACGCTGCCAGCGCTGTAATAGCCCAGACCTGGCGCATACAGCGCCAGCTCCATGAACCGCTCGAAGGTCACCCAGCCTCCGGCGGCGCGCGCCTCGAGGGCGATCCGCTCCGCCACGGCATGGGAGTGCACCGCTTCTTCCGCCGTCAGCGGCGGGGTCATAATGTCGCGCGAACTCATCGTCGAACCACCGCCTGCCCATGACACACAGCTGTGACGATACCCGCGCCGATGCTCCACTTGCCGGCAAGACCGCCTTGGTCACCGGCGGCGCGCGCCGCCTCGGCGCGGTCATCGCGCGCGCGCTGCACGGCGCGGGCGCGCAGATCGTTCTGCACTACCGCGGCTCCGCGGACGCGGCGCAGGCGCTCGCCGACCAATTGAACGGCGTGCGGACCGGATCGGTAGCCCTTGCGGCCGCCGACCTGCTCGTCCCCGAGGCGGTCGCGAAGCTGGCCGAGACCGCGCACGCGGCATTCGGGCGGGTCGACATTCTGGTCAATAACGCCTCGACCTTCTATCCAACGCCGATCGGCAAAATCGACGAGCATGCGTGGACCGATCTGATCGGCACAAATCTCAAGGCGCCGCTGTTCCTGGCGCAAGCGTTGAGCGGTGCGCTGCGGGTCAATTCCGGTCTGATCCTGAACCTCGTGGACATCCATGGCATGCGCCCACTGCGCCATCACGCGCTCTACAGTGTCGCCAAGGCGGGATTGATCATGCTCACGAAGTCGCTGGCGCGCGAGCTGGGCCCTCAAGTGCGCGTCAACGCCATCGCCCCCGGCCCGGTCATGTGGCCGGAATCGGGGGTCGACGAGGCGCTGCGCCGGCGCATCATCGAGCGCACGGCGCTCAAGCGTGGCGGCTCGCCCGAGGATATCGCCCGCGCCGCGCTGTTCTTCGCCTGCGATGCCCCATTCGTGACGGGGCAGATCCTCGCGGTCGACGGCGGCCGAAGCGTCGGCTGGTAGGCCGCTCAAGCGCCGCCGCCCGCGGGGCTCGCCGGAACGGGCACGAGCGGATGCACCGCGCGGTCGAATCGCCGCCACAGCTCCTCGATGGTCAAATTCGCGGTCGGATGCACCAGAGCCGGCGCGAGGTCCGCGAGCGGCCCGAGCATGTAGGCGCGCGTCAACAGGTCGGGACGGGGCAGGCGCAGCGCCGGGGTATCCGCCACCCGATCGCCGTACAAGAGGATGTCCAGATCCATGGTGCGCGGCGCCCAGCGCGGCGCCTCGCGAGCGCGGCCGCACAGCCCCTCGATGGCATGCAGGCGCGCGAGCACGGCCTCGAGCGGAAGATCCGTCGGGAAACCGGCCACGAAGTTGATGAAATCCGCTCCCGCGAAACCCGCGGCGCGATTGCGATACCAAGGCGAGAACCGCACGCCCGGGAAATACTTGGCGAGCTCGGCGCTCGCGAGTCCGAGGTGCTTCTCGGGATCGACGTTGCCGCCGGCGGCGACGTAAACCTCGGGCATCGCGAGCCGCTCAGCGCACCGGCGGGGCGCCGGCGGCCGCAACCGCGCGGCGACGCTCGATCGACACGCCGACGTCGCGCGAGTCGCGGATCGCGCCCGGTTTGTTGACCGACAGCCGCACCCACTCCAGGGCGAACTCCTCGAGCAGCAGGGCCGCCAGCCGATGCGCCAGTGTCTCGACGAGTTTGAATTCAGACGCCTCGATATACGCCAGCACCCGCTTGGCGACCTTCTTGTAATCGACCGTGTCGGCCACCTCGTCCGAGGCCGCCGCCCGCGCGCAATCGACAGGCATCTCGAGATCGACCACCACGGCCTGCTTGACGCGCCGCTCCCAATCGATGAAGCCGATGACACACTCGGCGGTAAGACCCCGCAGGAAGATCCGATCCCCCGCAGGGGGCGTGCTGGCCATACTCACTTTACAACCTTCTGTTTGCGATCAGGGTTCCGCGGTCGCGTCCGCACCGCGCCGGGGCCCACGGCTCCGACGGCACGATGTCTCGATCTCGCAGCCTACAGCGCTTCGCCGCGTGCGGCGAATGGCGCACCCGGCTCGCGCGAGCCTGGTCCTGCCCAGCACGTTGGATCTCACGGCGACCCGAGGGGAGCCGCCCGGCTCGAGGCTTGCGCAGCGACCGGCGCCAACGACTCGATCGGCCACTGCGCGCGCGCCTCGATCGCCAGTCCCTGACGCGCCCCGCCGCGCAGTCGCAGCAGGCCGGCCATCGCGATCATGGCGGCATTGTCGGTGCAAAACTCGATGCGAGGATAGAAGACGCGCGCACCACGACGGGCCGCCGCCGCGTCCAGCGCCGAGCGCAGGCTGAGATTGGCGCTCACGCCGCCCGACACCACCAGCGTGTCGAGTCCGGTCTGCTGCAGCGCCCGCTCGGCCTTGACGGTGAGCGTCTCGACGATCGCATCCTGAACGGCCCACGCCACATCGGCCTCGAGGCGACCGTCGAGCACTCGGCCGCGCACCGCATGTTGCACAGCCGTCTTGAGGCCCGAGAAGCTGAACTCGAGACCCGGCCGGTCCAGCATCGGGCGCGGGAAGCGAAATTCCCCGGGCGCGCCCGCGCCGGCCAGACGCGCGAGCTCGGGGCCTCCCGGGTACGGCAGCCCGAGAAGCTTGGCGGTCTTGTCGAAGGCCTCGCCGGCCGCATCATCGCGGGTATCCCCGAGAATGCGATACTGGCCGACGCCGCGAACTTCGATCAGCTGGGTATGGCCGCCCGAGACCAGCAACGCAACGTGCGGAAAGGGCGGCGGCCGCGGCTCGAGCAGCGGCGCGAGCAGATGCCCCTCGAGGTGATGCACCGCCACGGCTGCAACACCCCAGGCATAGGCCAGGCTGCGCGCCAGAGCGGCGCCGGTCAGCAGCGCCCCGACCAGACCCGGGCCGGCGGTATACGCCACGCCGGCGAGGCTTTCAGGGCCGCTTCGGGCCTTCTCGAGGGCCCGGCGGACCAGAGGCAGAAGCTTGCGCACGTGATCGCGGGAGGCCAGCTCCGGGACCACGCCGCCATAGGCTCGATGGACCTCGACCTGGCTGTACAGCTCGTGGGCGAGCAGACCGCCGGTCTCGTCCAGGATCGCCGCGGCGCTTTCGTCGCAAGAGGACTCGATCGCCAGCACACGCATTTTTTGCCTTTGCCTCAAGCCTCAACTAGAATTGCGCGCCCATTTGCCCGGCCGTCCGAGTCCCGCCGAGGCGCGCTCCTCATTGAGAGCCGGCGCGTGGGCGTCTCGGGGTCCGGTTCCAAGAATGTTCAGAGGTTTCGATGCCGAGCGTCCGTATCCGCGAAAACGAGTATTTCGATGCCGCTTTGCGGCGTTTCAAGCGCGCCTGTGAAAAGGCCGGCATCCTCACGGAGCTGCGCCGGCGCGAATTCTACGAGAAGCCGACCCAGGAGCGGAAACGCAAAAAGGCCGCGGCGATCAAGCGGCACATGAAGCGCGTCTCGCGTGAGGGCATGCGGCCCGCGCGCTGAGGTGGGGAGCGGCTGCGCATGACGCTCAAGGAACGCATCACCGATGACATGAAGAGCGCTATGCGCGCCGCCGAGAAAGAGCGGCTCGCCACGATCCGCCTCGCCCTGGCTGCGATCCAGCAGCGCGAAGTCGACGAGCGCATAACGCTCGATGATGGGCAGGTGCTCGGTCTGCTCGAGAAAATGATCAAGCAGCGCAAGGAAGCGATCACGCAATTCGAGGCCGGCGGTCGCGCCGACCTGGTCGCCAAGGAGCGCGGCGAAATTTCCGTGCTCGAGCACTATCTGCCGGCGCAGATGAGCGATGCCGAGATCGACGCCCTCATTGCCCAGGCCATCGCGGCAAGCGGCGCGGCCTCGGTCAAGGACATGGGCAGGGTCATGGCCGCGATCAAAGCGCAGGCTCAGGGCCGCGCCGACATGAGCGTGATTGGCGCACGGGTGCGCGAACGGCTGGGCCGCCAGCAGGGCTAGTCAAGGCCATCATCCCCCAGCGCTTCATCGACGAGCTGATCGCCCGCACGGATATCGTGGAGGTGGTCGGTTCGCGCGTGCCGCTGACCAAAGCCGGCCGCGAATACAAGGCCTGCTGCCCGTTCCACACCGAGAAAACCGCCTCATTCTGGGTCAGTCCCGAGAAGCAGTTCTATCACTGCTTCGGCTGCGGCGCGCACGGAACCGCGCTGCGATTCCTGATGGACTACGACCACATGACGTTTCCCGAAGCGGTGGAGGATCTGGCCGCCCGGCTCGGTCTGACCGTGCCGCACGAGGGTGGCGGCGGGACGGATCCCCGGGACACCGCCCTGTACGATCTGATGGGTCGGGTCGCCGGCCTCTACGCGCAGCGGCTGGCGCAGGACCCGCGGGCGCGCCGCTACCTGACCGAGCGTGGGTTGAGCCCCGAGACCGCACAACGCTTCAGTCTGGGTTATGCGCCGGATGCCTGGAATACCCTGTTGATGCGCTTCGGAACCGGCGAATCCGACCGCCATGCGTTGCTCCAGGCGGGTCTGATCATCGAGCGCGAGCGGGTCGCGGGAGCCGTTGAGCGCCACTACGACCGCTTTCGGGACCGGATCATGTTTCCGATTCGGGACAGCCGCGGACGAGTCATCGCCTTCGGCGGGCGAGTCATCGACCGCGGCGAGCCGAAGTACTTGAATTCCCCGGAAACGTCGCTATTTCACAAAGGCCGGGAATTGTACGGCCTGTATGAATCCCGCAGTGGCGGGACTCTGAAGCGGCTGCTCGTGGTCGAGGGGTATATGGACGTCGTTCGGCTGCATCAGGCCGGAGTGACGTACGCCGTCGCGACGCTGGGCACCGCGACGACGACCGAGCACCTCAAGCGCATATTCCGGCTCGTACGCGAGGTGGTCTTCGCCTTCGATGGCGATCGCGCCGGCCGCGGGGCCGCGTGGCGGGCGCTGCAGCATGCGCTGCCCGAGGCGCGCGAAGGGCGCGAAATCCGCTTCCTGTTCCTGCCCGAAGGGCACGATCCGGACACTTTGGTCGGTGAAGAAGGCCGGGACGCGTTCGAGCGGCGCCTCGAGTCCGCCCTGCCCTTGTCGGAGTACCTCGTACGAGAGTTGTCCGGCCAATCGGATCTGGCGCATGCTGATGGACGCGCCCGGCTGGCTGAGGCGGCCCGGCCGCTGATTGCCCCGGTTCCCCCCGGGGTGTACCGGGAACTGCTGATCGCCCGAATAGCCGAAGTGGTAGGTTTGCCGGCCGCGCGCCTCGCTGAGCTTTGGCATGGCGGCGCTACCGCGCCGGAACCTCCGGCCGTGACGCCCCTCCCGCCGCGCACGGCGCGAAGCGCTGGACGCGGCGGCTTGGTTCGGCAAGCGCTGGCGCGGCTGGTGCGCTTTCCGGCAACGGCCGCCGCAGTCACGGATGCGGAGCGTGATGCACTCACGCGGTGCGAGGAGCCGGGCGCGGATTTATTGCGCGCCGTACTGGATGATTTGCGCTCGCAGCCGTTACAGATCTCGGCGCAGGTGATCGAGCGCTGGAGGGATCGGCCGGGCGGCGAGCATCTCACGCGCCTGCTCGAGCGCGAGGCGATGCTGGAGGACCCGGCGGCCGCGACAGTGGAGCTGCAGGCCGCGCTGCGCAAGCTGGCCGCGCGAGTGTACGAGCAGCGTCTGAAGGCGCTCGAGGCGAAGAGTAGAACGAGCCGACTGAGTGATGAAGAATTGAGGGAAATTCAAGAACTTACAACAGAAAGACCCCTTCAGGGCGCAAAGCCGCCGCAGCGGTGAACTTGTGATGGTAAAGAGAGCCTCATACACTAGGCGAATTTACTTTGGCGCCCCTTGAGTCCGCTTCGATCCGCCAGCACATAGTGGGTCGAGGCCCCGCCAACTCCTCCGAGATTCAATGAAAGCCAAGCTCAAATCTTCGTCTAGCAGCCGTAAACGCGCCCCGGCGCAGACGGTCAAGGTCGCCAAGGCCGCCACCGGTAAGCCCGCGCACGCCGCCGCCCCGAGGACGCGCGCGAAAACAGCCAAGAAAACCACAGCCGAGCGCTCCGCGCAGGTGCACGAGAGCGCGGCACAGGCTCGCCAGTCCGCCGAGAAGCGGGTGCTGACGGAGCGGCGGGCCACCGTGATGCCCGAGGACCGCCAGTCGCAATTGAAGCTGCTCATTGCCCGCGGCAAGGAGCAGGGCTACCTGACATACGCGCAGGTGAACGATCACCTGCCCTCGGAGATCGTCGATCCGGAGCAGATCGAGGACATCGTCAACACCATCAACGAGATGGGCATTCCGGTGTACGAGAAGGCGCCGGATACCGAGTCGCTGCTCGCCGGCGAGCCCTCGGCCCCGGCCGACGAGGAAGCCATCGAAGAGGCCGCCGCCGTGCTGGCGGCACTCGACGCCGAGCTCGGCCGCACCACCGACCCGGTCCGCATGTACATGCGCGAGATGGGCACGGTGGAGCTGCTGACGCGCGAGGGCGAGATTCGCATTGCCCGGCGCATCGAGGAAGGGCTCGAGGCCGTGCGGCGTCAGCTGGCGATGTTTCCGCTGACGTACGACTGCCTGCTGAAGGCGTATGAGCCGGTCAAGACCGGACAGACCCGGCTGGTGGACGTGATCGTCGGCTTCGTCGACCCCAACGCGCCGGACGTCATCGCCCAACCGCAGAATCCAACCAAGGTGGAGGTGGCCCCCGCCGTGGAATCGGAGGAAGACGACGGCGACGACGACAGCGGCGACGCGGAAGAGGAAACCGTCGATTCCGGGCCGGATCCGCAGGAGGCCGCGGAGCGCTTCGCGCGCCTCGCCAAAGCCTACGCGCAGATGCTGACGGCGATCGAAAAGCACGGCTCGCACGAGCCGAAAGCACTGAAGATTCGCAAGAAGGCGGCCGACGAGTTCCTGGAGCTGAAGCTCTCCCCGCGCATGTTCGACGCGCTGATCGCCAATCTGCGCGGCCACATCCGCGAGATCCGCCAGGTCGAGAAGGAAATCATGAGCCTGGCGGTGCGTGATTGCGGCATGCCGCGCAAGGACTTCATCGCAAGTTTCCCGAAGAACGAGACCAACCCGCGCTGGCTCGGCAAGCACACCAAGGCCGGCAAGAAATACTCCGCGGCCCTCGCCCGGCTCGAGCCGGAAATCACTCGCCGCCAGACCAGGCTGGCCGCCACCGAGCAGGCTCTGCACCTGTCGATCAACGAGATCAAGGAAATCAACCGCGAGGTGTCGATCGGCGAGGCCAAGGCACGGCGCGCCAAGAAGGAGATGGTGGAGGCGAATCTTCGCCTGGTGATCTCCATCGCCAAGAAGTACACCAACCGCGGACTACAGTTCCTCGACCTCATCCAGGAAGGCAACATCGGCCTGATGAAGGCGGTCGACAAGTTCGAATATCGTCGCGGCTACAAGTTCAGCACCTATGCGACGTGGTGGATCCGCCAGGCCATCACCCGCTCGATCGCCGATCAGGCCCGCACCATCCGCATTCCGGTGCACATGATCGAGACGATCAACAAGCTGAATCGCATTTCCCGGCAGATGCTGCAGGAGATGGGCCGGGAGCCGACACCGGAGGAGCTGGCGGTTCGCATGGAGATGCCCGAGGACAAGGTGCGCAAGGTGCTGAAGATCGCCAAGGAGCCGATCTCGATGGAGACGCCCATCGGCGACGACGAGGACTCGCATCTGGGCGATTTCATCGAGGACACCTCGGTGGCTTCCCCGATCGATCAGGCCACCATGGAGTCTTTGCGCGAAACCACCCACGCGGTGCTGGCGCAGCTCACCCCGCGGGAGGCGAAGGTACTGCGCATGCGCTTCGGCATCGACATGAATACCGACCACACCCTGGAGGAGGTCGGCAAGCAATTCGACGTCACGCGCGAGCGCATCCGCCAGATCGAGGCGAAGGCGCTGCGCAAGCTGCGCCATCCCAGCCGCAGCGAGCAGCTCAGAAGCTTTCTGATGGAGGATTGACCGGCCGCCGGGCGCGCGGCGCGCGCCCGGCGCTAGATCCCGAGCTTGCCCAGTGCGTCGGCCAGCTGGCGCAGCAATTCCGCAAGCCCCGGATGCTCGGTCTGGAACCGCACTGCGAGGGACTCCAGATGGGGTACGTGGCTGGTCGCTTCGTCCGACCCACGGCCCAAAGCCCGCCCGATGTCCCCCACCAGTGCGCCAAGCAGGCGGCGGGACTCCTCGTCGATCGAGCCCGCCTGGCTCAGCCGCTCGTGAACCCGCGCCAGCAGCTCGCGTAGACTCTCTTCGCTCGTACGCCGTTGGCTCATCGACTGCTCCGATGGAAATTCCCAGCCGATTCTAGCCGAGTTCACCGGACGGCGAGTGGACGACGACCACGGTATGCCGCGAGACCATCAAGGCGCGCGCGCGGCTGACCGGGAGCCTAAGCCCCTGAACCTCTCCGCGCCCGCTGCGGATGCCGCTGCTAGAATGCGCACCCTCGCGGATGGGCCTGTAGCACAGCGGTTAGTGCAGGGGACTCATAATCCCTTGGTCGTAGGTTCGAATCCTACCAGGCCCACCATCTCCGCCTTTCCTGGCCTCTAGTCC
>DAIDUQ010000075.1:0-9301 GCA_027456605.1 Steroidobacteraceae bacterium
GGAATCACGGCGCGGGCATGATCGGTATCGCGCGGGGGTCCGGCCGCGAGACTGGCCGGCGAGGCCGGTCAGCGCCGACAGGTGCCCGTGGGACTGTCCTGAGAGTCGGTCAAGCCGTGCGCGCGCAGCCACTGTCGAGCATCCTCGGCATCCCGCTCGAACCACTCGCGAGCGCCGCCGAGGCGGAAACTGTAGCCCCAAAGGTCCATGTCGGCGAACAGCCGGTCCCGGCCGACCGCCGGCAGGGCGTCGGCGAGCAGCACCTGCAGGTAGCACACCGCGCACTCCTCCGCGTCGTCGCCGCCCGCGTCGGTGTCGAGGCCGGCGCGCCGCGCCGCGCTCATGCAGATGAAATGACAGGCCTCGTGCAGGACGGAATGGACTGGCGTGTCCGCGCGCGCATACAGCTCATTGCCCCGCAACCCCGCTTCGCATGCGCCCCAGTAGGAACCCGGAATGGGTTCCGCGCATTCGACCGTCTTTAAAAGCAGCCCATAGCGCTCGAGCAGCGCCGCGACGCCCGCGCGTCCGACGGCCTCCAGCGTCATCACCTCCCCCCTCACAGGGAGGCGAGACGGCGCATGACGATGTCGGCGAGCTCGCGCCCCATGGCCCCGGTGAGGATGGTCCGCTCGTGCTCGTCGGCCAGCACCAAGCTCTCATTGAACGTATACGAGCGCCTGGCCGTCAACGTCTGGCGCCTCAGCAGTGTCTTGCCGGCGGCATCAACCGAAAAACGCACGATATACGTGACCCGGTACTCGGTCGGCCGGTCGGTGGCGGACACGGAGAGCACTCTGCGCTTGACCGACTGGTGCACGTGGATCACGGCTGTGGCGTGCTTGCGGTCCTCGGTCGGATGCGCGCCGGAGACGATCAGATCACGACGCAGGCTGTGCACGAAGTCGCTCTGCTGGTCGCTCGCCTCGATGTACGGGCGGCCCATGACCGCGGGCAGCACCCTGCGACCCTGGAGGTGGAAACCGCAACCCGCGATCAGCGCGGCGGCGGCGAGCGTGACGGTGACGGCGAGCGCGCGGCGGCGGGTCATGGCGGGCCTCAGATGCGGATCAGACCACGATGTTGACGAGTTTTCCCGGTACGATGATCACCTTGCGCACCGGTTTGCCGGCCACGAACCGATCGACGTGCTCGGCCTCGAGAGCCGCCGTCCGCACGTCGCTCTCGGCGGCGCCGGAGGCCACGCGGATGCGTCCGCGCAGCTTTCCGTTGACTTGGACCACCATCTCCACGGTGTCCCGCACCAGCGCCGCCGGGTCGACCTCGGGCCAACGTTCGTCGACCACGGCGCGCTCGTGACCAAGCGCCTGCCACAGGGCATGGCACAGGTGCGGAACGATGGGCGCGAGCACCCGCACGATGATCTCCAGCGCCTCATGGCGCACGAGGCGGCCCGCCGGCGTGGCATCCTCGAAGCGGCCTACCGCGTTCAGCAGCTCCATGCATGCGGCGATCGCCGTATTGAAGTTGTGGCGGCGGCCGATGTCGTCGGTCGCTTTGGCAAGCGCCTGGTGCGCCGCACGCCGCAGCGCGCGCTGCGGCTCGGTCAGCGCCGCTCCCGCGAGGTCCCCCGGCGAACCGGCGCGTACGTGCTCATAGACCGCGCTCCACAATCGGCGCAGAAACCGCGAGGCTCCTTGCACGCCTTCGTCCGACCACTCCAGGGTCTGCTCCGGAGGCGAGGCAAACATGGTGAAGAGCCGCGCCGTGTCCGCACCGTAGCGCGCAACCAGCCCTTCCGGGTCGACACCGTTGTTCTCGGACTTCGACATCTTGCCGAGCCCGCCGTATTCGACGCGCACGGTCCCGCCCTCCCGGGTGAGCGCCTCGAAGATCTCCACGCCGTGTGCGTCGCGCCGGGCGCTCACGTCGGCGGGATTGAAGTACCGCCGGCGTCCATCCGCGCCGGCGCATGAGTAGATGTGATTGAGCACCATGCCCTGCGTGAGCAGGTTGGTGAACGGCTCGCCGGCGGCCACCAGGCCGATATCTCGCATCACCTTCGTCCAGAAGCGCGAGTACAACAGATGCAGGATGGCATGCTCGATGCCGCCGATGTACTGATCGACCGGCAGCCAATAGGCGGCGCGCTCGTCAACCATGACCTCGCCCTGGTCCGGGCATGCGTAGCGCATGTAGTACCACGAGGAATCGACGAACGTGTCCATCGTATCGGTCTCGCGCCGCGCCTCGCGGCCACAACGCGGACACGGGCACCGATAGAAAGCGGCCGACTTGGCGAGCGGATTGCCGCTGCCGTCGGGCACCAGATCCTCGGGAAGCGTCACGGGCAGCTGCTCATCCGGCACCGGAACCTCGCCGCAGTGCTCGCAATGAATCAGCGGAATCGGGCAACCCCAATACCGCTGGCGCGATATGCCCCAGTCGCGCAGGCGATACTGCACGCGCTTGCGGCCCAGACCGCGCCGCTCGAGCGCCGCGGCGATGGCATCCACGGCCGCCTGGAAGGACAAACCCGAAAACTCTCCGGAGTCGACGGTGATGCCGTGCTCGCCGTAATCGGCGATCCAGGGAGCCATCACACGCTCGTAGGCGTCTCGCTCGGAGCGCACCACCATCGCGATGCGCAAGCCGTTGCGGGTCGCGAACTCGAAGTCGCGCTCGTCGTGCGCCGGCACGCCCATGACCGCGCCTTCGCCGTAGCCCATGAGCACGTAATTGGCGACCCAGACTTCGATGAGCTCGCCGGTGAACGGATGCAGCACGTGCAAGCCGGTGCGCAGTCCCTTCTTTTCCTGGGTGACCACGTCCGCTTCCATGACGCTGCCGCGACGGCACTCATCGATGAAAGCCGCGAGTTCCGCTCGACCCGCCGCCGCGGCGAGCGCCACCGGATGCTCTGCCGCAACCGCCATGAACGTAACGCCGAACAGCGTGTCGGCGCGTGTCGTGAACACCTTGAGGGCGCCGTCGGCGCCGAGCGCGGCGCGGGTATCAGGCGCGTAGGGAAATGCCACCTCGCAACCCTCGCTGCGGCCGATCCAGTTGGCCTGCATCAGCTTCACGCGTTCGGGCCAGCCGGCCAGCCCCTCCAGATCACCGAGCAGCTCGTCGGCATAGCGCGTGATCGCGAGGTAATACATCGGGATCTCGCGCTTCTCGATGAGCGCCCCGGTCCGCCAGCCCCGGCCCTCGATGACCTGCTCGTTGGCCAGCACGGTCTGGTCGACCGGATCCCAGTTCGCCACGCCCGTCTTGCGATACGCGACGCCCCGTTCCAGCATGCGCAGGAACAGCCACTGATTCCAGCGGTAGTAGGCCGGATCGCAGGTCGCGATCTCGCGGCTCCAGTCGATGCCGAAACCGAGCATCTTCAGCTGCGCCCGCATGTGCTCGATGTTCTGGCGTGTCCAGCGCGCCGGCGGCACACCGTTGCTGATGGCGGCGTTTTCCGCCGGCAGCCCGAACGCGTCCCAGCCCATCGGCTGCATCACATTGCGTCCCTGCATGCGCATGTAGCGGGCGATCACATCGCCGATCGTGTAGTTGCGCACGTGCCCCATGTGCAGCCGCCCGGAAGGATAAGGCAGCATCGACAGGCAGTAGAACTTGTCCTTGCCGGCGTCCTCACGGACCTCGAACGTGCCGCGCGTCTGCCAATAGTGCTGTGCGGCACGCTCGACGGCGGCCGGATCGTAGGTTTCGTCCATCGCGGGACGCGGTGAGTTCTGGCTGGTCATCCGTATGGCTCATGGGGCGCGCGCCCCGCGCTTCAACGTCGGTTCATTGTACGGCGGAAGCCGACCAACCGCAGCGCGAACGCCGCGGCTGCCGCGAGCGCCGCGAGGATCACCGCCAGCCCGTTGCCCACGCGCGCAAAGGGGGTCATCCCCTTCATGGGAGTGACACTCGACCGCAACACATAGCGCACCATGACGGGCGCCTCGGCGAGCACCTGGCCCTCGGGCCCGATGACGCCCGACACCCCGTTGTCCGTGGATACGATCATGTACCGCCCCTCTTCCTGGGAGCGCATGCGCGCCATCTGAAACTGCTGATAGCGCGCTGAAGAGCTGCCGAACCACGCATCGTCGGTGACGTTCACCAGCGCATCCGCCTTCGGCAACATGCGCAGCATGTAGTCCCCGTACGCAACCTCGTAGCACACCGACGGTCCGAGCTCGAGGCCCGCGACCGGCAGAGGCCGCTGGTACGCCGGGCCGGGGGTGAAGCTCGAGTACGGCAGATTCATCTCCTTCAGCCAGCGGCGCACGAAGCGCGGTACGGGAAAGTACTCGGCGAAGGGCACCAGGTGGCGCTTGGAATACCAGCTCGCGCGCTTACCGAGCGCCAGAATCGAGTTGTAATAATGCCCCGTGTCGGACTCGCGCAGAACGCCCATCACCAGTGCGGATCCGTGCCGGCGCGCGGCGATGTCCAGATGCTCGACGTAGGGGAACAGATTATTGATCAGGTCCGGCAGCGCCGATTCGGGCCATACGATCAGGCGCTCGCCGAACGCCGACTCGGTCATGCGCTGGTAGCGCATCAGGATCCGTTCGGTATGGTCGCCGAGCAGCTTGGTCCGCTCCGAGATATTCGCCTGCACGATGGCGACCGGCACCGGCGGGCCGGCGGGATGCGTCCAGGCGACGCGGCCGAGGGCCATTGCCGCCATCCAGGGGACGAGCAGAATCGCGGCCGCCGCGATCCGCACGCGGCGCGTGCCGCGCACCAGCGCCACCAGGGCTCCGGCCGCCAGGAGCACCACCAGACTGATCCCATAGACGCCGCCGATCGGGGCCAGATGCGCCAATTCGGTGCCGGTCTGCGTGTAGCCGATCGACAGCCACGGGAAGCCGGAGAACAGCCAGCCGCGCAGCCACTCGAGCAGCAGCCAGATCGCCGGGGCGGCCAGCAGCCAGCGCACCGGTCCGGGCGGAAAGAAGCGCACCACCGCATAGCCGGTGAGGGCATGGTAGAGCGCCATCAGGCCCATCAGGGCCAGCGCTATCCCCAAGGCCAACCACACCGGCGCCATCAGGTTGAGGCTGCCGTACAGCCAATAGGTGCCGGCGGCGAACATTCCAAAGCCGAACCAGAACCCGAGCCACGCGGCGCGTCGCGGGGTCGCACGCTCCCACAGCAGGATCAGCACCGCCGGGCTGATGAACGCCAGGGGCCACCATCCTTGCGGCGCGAACGCGCAGGCCAGCAGGGCTCCCGCCCCGAGCGCCAGTCCGTGGCGCCACAGCGCCGCAACCCTGCGCACGAGCGCTCCCGCGGCCACGGACACGAGCTTGCGCTCCGGCTCACCATTCAACTCGATGACTCCGTATCGTGCGGCACGCTCGCGCCCACCGGCAGAACCACCCGCAGCGCATCGATGCGGCGCCGGTCGGCGCGCGTGATCCGAAATTCAAACCCCTCGACGGCCGCCGACTCGCCCCGCCGGGGCAGTCGCCCGAATTGACGCATCAGCAGTCCCGCCACCGTCTCGAAGCCCTGTTCCTCGGGCAGCCGCGCGCCGAAGTACTCGTTGAATTCCTCGATGCGCGTGACGCCGCGCACCAGGTACTGCCGCTCGCTCTCCTTGCGGATGTTCTGGTCGTCCTCGACGTCGAACTCGTCGTCGATCTCGCCCACGATCTGCTCGATCACGTCCTCGATGGTGATCAGCCCGGCGACGCCCCCGTACTCATCGACCACGATGGCCATGTGCTGATGGTTGCCGCGGAACTCCTTCAGCAGCACGTCGAGCCGCTTCGACTCGGGGACGAAGACCGCGGGCCGCATGTACTCGCGGATGTTGAACCGCTGACGCTCCTCGTGGCCGCACAGCCGCAGCAGATCCTTGGCGAGCAGGATGCCGGCGATGTCGTCGCGGTCCTCGTCGAGCACCGGGAAGCGGGAATGTCCCGACTCGACCACGACCGGCAGAATATGCGCGACGGGGTCGTCGCGCTGCACGCAGACCATCTGTGCCCGCGGCACCATCACGTCGCGGGCGTGCAGATCCGAGACCGCCAGCACGCCCTCGATCATGGAGAGGGCATCGGCCTCGAACAAGCCTCGCTCGCGCGCCTCGCGCAGCAACTGCAGCAGATCCTGCCGGTTACGCGGCTCCGCGGTGAACGTGCGCCACAGCCGCTTCAGCCACTGGCGAGTCTCGCCGGAATCGCTCACGGCACGCTCCGGTAGGGGTTGGTGAACCCCAGCCCGCGCAGCACCCGGATCTCGCGCCGCTCCATGCGGCGCGCGTCCGCCTCGCGCTCGTGATCGTAGCCGATCAGATGCAGCGCGCCGTGCACCACCAGGTGCGCCCAATGCGCGCGCACCGCCTTGCCCTGCGCTCGCGCCTCCGCCCGGACCACCTGCGCGCAGATCACCAGATCCCCGAGCGGGCGAGCGCGCGCCTCCGCGGGCAGGGGGGCGGCGGGGAAAGACAACACGTTGGTCGGTCGATCCTTGTCCCGGTAATGGGCGTTGAGACGGCGGCTCTCGGCGGGTCCGACGACGCGCACCCCCAACTCGCGGCCCGCGGCGCGCCGCCCGAGGGCGCCGCCGGCCCAGCGGGCGAAATCCCCGTTGCGGGGCGCCCAACCGCGCACCCGCCGTTGGACTTCGATGCGCAATCGCCGCGGGTCCTTCGCATCGGCCGGAATCATCAGGCGGAATCTCCCTGACGCGTCCCCTGGGTTCGCGACTCGTACGCTTGAACGATGCGCTGCACCAGTGGATGGCGCACGACGTCGCGCGCATCGAAGAATGTGAACGCGACGCCATCGACGCCGCGCAAGACCTCTGTCACGTGGCTCAATCCCGATTGGCGTCCGGCCGGCAGGTCGGTCTGCGTCACATCGCCGGTGACCACCGCCTTGGAGCCGAAGCCGATGCGGGTCAGAAACATCTTCATCTGCTCGATGGTGGTGTTTTGCGCCTCGTCGAGAATGATGAACGAGTCGTTGAGCGAGCGGCCGCGCATGAACGCGAGCGGCGCCACCTCGATGACATTGCGCTCGATGAAGCGCGACACCCGGTCGAAACCGAGCATCTCGTACAGCGCGTCGTACATCGGCCGCAGATAGGGATCGACCTTCTGGGTCAAGTCGCCGGGCAGGAAGCCGAGCCGCTCGCCGGCTTCCACCGCCGGACGCACCAGCACGACGCGGTGAATAGTTTCGGCCTGCAGCGACTCGACCGCGCAGGCGACCGCCAGGTAGGTCTTGCCCGTGCCCGCCGGCCCGATACCGAAGGTCAGATCGTGCGAGTGAATATTGGACAGGTACTGCCGCTGATGGTTGCCGCGCGCGCGCACTCCGCCACGCGGCAGACGGATGCCCGGATCGGCGCGCTCCCCTTCCGTAGGCCGCCCCGACTCGTGCTCGCGCAACGCGAGGTGCACGCGCTCCGGCGTGACTTCCTCCGCCTCGGCCAGCTTAAACAGCTCGCGCAGAGTCTGCTCGGCGCTGTCGGCGCGCGCGCCCAGCACGCGAAATCTGTCGCCTCGACGGCGGATCTCGACGTCGAGGCGCGCCTCGAGCAGGCGCAGATTCTCTTCGAGCGGGCCGCAGAGGTTGGCCAGCCGCGCATTGTCCGGCGGCTCCAGCGCGAACTCTCGCAGCGCGTCCGGGACGGTCACTGGCACAAGCGCCCGCGCAGGCTGTGCCGCAGGGCCGCGGTCACCGCGACCTCGGTGTATCGGCCCATGAGCTCGGCGGGACCGGCGAAGTTGATCCAGCGGTTGTTTTCGGTGCGGCCGGCCAGCTCGCGCGCATCCTTCTTTGCGGGGCGCTGCACGAGCACCCGCTGCACGGTGCCGACCATGGCCTCGCTGATGGCGTGCGCCTGGGCTTCGAGCTGCCCCTGGAGCCTTCCGAGGCGCTCGAGCTTGACCGCCTCGGGGGTGTCGTCCGGCAGTGCCGCGGCCGGCGTACCGGGGCGGCGGCTGTAGAGAAAGCTGAAGGACTGATCGAAATTCGCGTCGCGCACCAGGGCAAGTGTAGCCTCGAAGTCGCGCTCGGTCTCGCCGGGGAAGCCGACGATGAGGTCCGTCGAAAGGCTGATGTCGGGCCGCACCGCCCGCAGTCTGCGCACCTTGTCCTTGAACTCGAGCGCGGTGTAGCCGCGCTTCATCAGGGCGAGCACCCGATCCGATCCGCTCTGTACCGGCAAATGCAGGTGGTTGGCGAGCTTGCCGACGTGGGCATACGCCTCGATGAGGCTGTCGTCGAACTCCACCGGATGCGAGGTGGTGAAGCGGATGCGCTCGATCTGCGAGATGGCCGCCACGTGGTGAATGAGCGTGGCGAGATCGACCTCGGCCCCGTCGTCCATGGCGCCGGCATAGGCATTGACGTTCTGGCCCAGCAGCGTGACCTCGCGCACGCCTTGCTCGGCGAGCTGGCGAACCTCCGCGAGCACCGAGTGCAGGGGCCGGTTGAGCTCCTCGCCGCGCGTATACGGCACGATGCAGAAGCTGCAGTACTTGCTGCACCCCTCCATGATGGAAACGAACGCCGCGGCGCCTTGCGCGCGCGGCGCGGGCAGGCGATCGAATTTCTCGATCTCCGGAAAGCTCACATCCACCTGCGCACGGCCCGTGCGGCGCAGCTCGGCGATCATCTCCGGCAGACGATGCAGTGTCTGCGGACCGAACACCAGATCGACGAACGGCGCGCGCGCGGTGATCGTCTCGCCCTCCTGGCTGGCGACGCACCCCCCGACCCCGATCAGCACTTCCGGCCGCAGGGTCTTCAGCCGCCGCCACTCCCCCAGCAGCGAGAACACCTTTTCCTGGGCCTTCTCGCGCACCGAGCACGTGTTCATCAGCAGAACGTCGGCCTGGGCGGGATCATCGGTCGGCGTGAGACCGGCGCTCGCACGCAGCACGTCCGCCATGCGGGCGGAATCGTACTCGTTCATCTGGCAGCCGAAGGTCTTGATGTAGTAGTGGCGGGACATCGGATCTGGGTACGGGACGGAGAGATTCTAAAGCCTGCGCTAGCCGATCGCACGGGGACTGGAAGCGGGCGTCGAAGAGAGTGATTATTCTATTATTTTTCAGAGTGTTGTGCCGAGACGCGGACGCGCGGCGCTGAGCGGCTCAAGCCGCGCGCCGGCCGGCCGATACCCTACACTGCTGCTTACAGGAACGCGATCATGTCCCGTACCCTTTCTGCCCAGGGCTGCCAGATGTGCCGCCAACCCGGCGTCGCACCCGAGTTCACCATGGCATTCCAGCCCATCGTCGACAGCGAAAGCGGCACGATATATGCGCACGAGGCCCTGGTGCGACCCCTCGGCGGGGGCAGCGCCC
>DAIDUQ010000076.1:0-5663 GCA_027456605.1 Steroidobacteraceae bacterium
AGGGTGAGCTGTCCTTAGTACGAGAGGACCGGGATGGACGCACCTCTGGTGTTCCGGTTGTCACGCCAGTGGCACTGCCGGGTAGCTATGTGCGGACGGGATAACCGCTGAAAGCATCTAAGCGGGAAGCCCCCCCCAAGACTAGATCTCCCTGGGAGCTCGACTCCCCTGAAGGGCCCACGAAGACTACGTGGTTGATAGGCTGGGTGTGTACGGTCAGTAATGACCTCAGCTAACCAGTACTAATTGCCCGTGAGGCTTGACCATATAACCTCAAGCGGTCTGAACGCGAGAGGATGATGCAATGGAGCTGGCGGTGGCCGCGAGGCTGCCGCGACAGGGATGGATCACATGTGAACGCGACAAGCGTCGAAACAAAACGACCCGGATTGGAGGCGCACCCGGCCGGCGTAAGCCGGCCGGATGAACCTCAAACAGCTTGCCTGGCGGCCATAGCGAGCGGGAACCACCCGATCCCATACCGAACTCGGAAGTGAAAACGCTCTGCGCCAATGGTAGTGTGCCCATCGGGCATGCGAGAGTAGGTCACTGCCAGGCTCTCAAACGCAAAACCCCCGCGGACCTCCGGTTCGCGGGGGTTTTTGCTGTCGGGATCCCGCTCGGAGGAGCTCCGGCGGTTCTGCGGCCCCTGGGACATGAGACAATGCGCCCATGGGCAATCTCCGTTCGGCCGAGGCGCAGACCGCGCCTGTTCGCCTGGCGAGGCGCCAGTGCGCCGACGCGGTTCTCATGGTGCGCCCGGCGTGCTTCGCCTATAACCCGGAAACCGCGGCCACCAACGCGTTCCAGCATCCGGATGGGCCCGTCGATGCCGCCGGGATCGCGCGCGCCGAGTTCGACGCTTTCGCGGGCGCGCTTCGCGGCGAGGGTGTGCGGGTATGCGTCGCCGACGACACACTGGATCCGCCCAAGCCCGACGCGGTCTTCCCGAACAACTGGGTAAGTTTCCACGCCGACGGCACGGTGGTGCTGTACCCGATGCAGGCCCCGAGCCGGCGCATCGAGCGGCGGCAGCAGGTCGTGGAGGCTGCGATCGGCGAAACCGGCTTTCGGGTCTCGCGTGTGCTCGATCTGACCGCCCGCGAGCGCGAGGGCCGGTATCTGGAGGGCACCGGCAGCCTGGTCCTCGATCACCCCCTGCGCCTGGCCTACGTCTGCCGCTCGCCGCGCTCTGATCCGCGCGTGCTCGAGGAATGGTCGCGGGAGCTCGGTTACGAGCCGATCACTTTCGACGCGG
This sequence comes from Steroidobacteraceae bacterium, assembly GCA_027456605.1. GTDB lineage: Bacteria > Pseudomonadota > Gammaproteobacteria > Steroidobacterales > Steroidobacteraceae > 13-2-20CM-66-19. Next base: position 1,259 of record DAIDUQ010000076.1, read on the forward strand.
CGGATGCCGCCGGACGCGCCATCTACCACACCAACGTCCTCCTCAGCCTCGGCGAGCGCGCCGCCCTCGTCGGCATCGAGGCGATCGCCCCTGCGGATCGCGACCGTGTGCTCGATCGGCTGCGCGCGACGGGTCGCGAAGTCATCCTGCTCGATCGCCGCCAGATCGGGCATTTCGCCGCGAACGTGCTCGAGCTGGCAACCTGGGACGAGGCATTGGGCGAGTACCGCGTGCTCGTGATGTCCGCTACCGCCCGGCACGCGCTCCCGCCGGAGACGTTCGCCCGTGTCGCCGCCTGCGCCGATGAGGTGCTCGTGGTCCCGGTGCCGACTCTCGAACGTCTCGGAGGCGGAAGCGTCCGCTGCATGTTGGCCGAGGTGTTTCGGCCCGCATGATCACGCTGATCGTCAAAGCGGCTCTGGCCTATCTGCTCGGTTCGCTGATCGGGAGTCTCCTGGTCGGGCGCCTGCGCGGGGGGGTCGACATCCGCCGGCTGGGCAGTGGAAATGCCGGCGGAACCAACGCGCTGCGCACGCAGGGAAAGGCTTTTGCCTTCTGGGTTCTGCTGATCGACATCGGCAAGGGATGGCTCGCCACCGGCGTGCTCGCCGCGCTGGCGCTGCCGGGGATCCCCATTGGGCCCCAGCGCGAGTGGCTGGTGGCGGTCTGCGGCATCGCCGTGATGCTCGGGCACGTCTATCCGCTGTGGTATGGATTCAAGGGCGGAAAGGGAGTCGCGACGCTGATCGGGGCCGTGCTCGGAGCCGCGCCGTTGCTCCTGCTGCCTATGCTCGCGGTCTGGCTGCTCTGCGTGATGCTCCTCGGCTATGTCGGCCTGGCATCCATGCTCGGGGCCATGACGTTCGTGATCCAGGCGGCCGTGAAGCCGGCGGCGCATGGGGCGCTTCTGACGTTCGCATCGGTGGCCGCGTTGCTCATCGTATACACGCACCGGTCGAACATCATGCGCATGCTCGACGGAACCGAGCCGCGCGCCCGGCGGCTGTGGCTGCTCGGACAGCGCTCTCGTTCTTCCTGACATGCCAGTCCGCCGCGGCATCGGCGCCGGTGCGCGTCCGAACGATGCCTTGCCGCTCTGCGCGCTCGTGTTCGCGCAGCTTGCCGATGGACGGTTCCATTCCGGCGAGGCGCTCGCTGCGCGGCTCGGCGTCAGCCGAGGCGCGATATGGAAGGCTGTGCGCGGGTTGCGGGGGATCGGCACTGTGGTGCACGCGGTTCCCAACCGCGGCTACCGGATGGTTGCGGCCGCGGAGCCGCTCGATGCGGCAAAGATCCTCGAGCATCTCACCGCGCAGACGCGCGGCATCCTGCGGCGGCTCGAGACGGCCTGGTGCGTGGATTCGACCAACAGCATGCTGCTGGCACGGCCCAATCCAGAGTTTGGTGTCAGCGAAGTGCTGCTGGCCGAGTACCAGAGCGCGGGGCGCGGCCGTCGCGGGCGTGCCTGGTTTGCTCCGCCGGGAGGGGCTATCTGCTTGTCACAGAGCTGGAGCTTTCGGGAAGCGCCCGCGGATCTCGGTGCGCTGGGGCTGGCCATCGGGGTGTGCCTGCTGCGTGCGCTGCGCCGAGCGGGACTGGAGGGGGGGCTGAAGTGGCCCAATGACATCCTGGTGGCCGGACGCAAGCTCGGCGGGATCCTGCTCGAGCTGCGCGCCGAGTCGGCGGGTCCCGCCTGTGTCGTCGTCGGCGTCGGGCTCAATGCGACCCTCGGCGAACCGCTGCGGCAGCGTATTGCGACCATGGGTCTGCCCGCGACCGATCTGGCCAGCGCGGGCGTCACCCTCTCGCGCAACGTCGTGGCGGCGGCGATCATCGATGAAGTCACTCAGGGTCTCAGCCGGTTCGAGCGCGAGGCGCTGCGTCCCTTCATCGAGGAGTGGCGGGTGGCCGATGTCCTGCGGGGCACCCAGGTCGATGTGCAAACCACCGCGGGTGTCGCGCGCGGTCTCGCCCGAGGCATCGATCTCCATGGCGCCCTGCTGGTCGAAACGCCGCAGGGGGTACGCCGGTTCATTTCAGGCGAAGTCACGGTGAGGCCGGTGTCGTGAGTATCTTGTTGGTCGACATCGGCAATACGCGGGTCAAATGGGCGCAGGCCCATGCATCACGCCTCGGGGCCTCGCGCGCGGCCTATCACGCCGGCTGGTCCACACGCGAATTCGAGCGGGTGATCGCCTCCGGCGCGAACCTCGAGAGGATCTTGGTCGCGAGCGTCGCCGGCCCTGAAACGCGCGGGGCATTGGCGCGCGCGGCACGGCGTCTACATGCGCCCGCGCCGCAGTTCTTGGCGCCGCGGCGCCGTGCCTGCGGCGTCACGGTGGGGTACCTCGAGCCGTGGCGGCTCGGCATCGATCGGCTGCTGGCGATGATCGGGGCCCGGGCGCACTTTGCCGGCCGACCGCTCTGCGTGGTGGGCATCGGAACCGCCATGACGCTCGATCTACTGGGGGCTGACGGTCGTCACCGGGGCGGGGCGATCATACCGGCTCCGCCTCTGATGGTTTCCAGTCTGCTCAACGCCACGCGCGGGATTCGTCAGCGTGCGCGGGGGGGACGCACGAGCCGGGATCCGGCGCTCTTCGGGCGCTCGACACGGACGGCCGTAGAGCGGGGTGCGGTGTACGCCGCGGCCGCGGCTGTGGATCGAGCCGTCCTCGAGGCTCGTACGCTGCTCGGTCGCACGCCTCGGGTCGTTCTGACAGGGGGCGGCGTGCACGATGTGCAGCCTTTGATCCGCGGAGCCGCCATCGAGGTCCCGGATCTGGTGCTCTGGGGGCTGGCGGTCTGGGCCCGAGAAGGTTGAGAATTCCCGTATGCGCGTGCTGTTCTTCATTCTCGTGCTCGCCAACTTGCTGTTCCTGGGCTGGGCCAACTGGATCGACGTGCCGCTGACGCGGCCGGATACACTCGCCGGCATGACTCGGCTGCAGCTGGTGAACGCGAGTCCGCCCGCGCAAGCGTCCGCGGCAACGCCGGCGCCCGTCGGGGCGCTCGGTGATGCATTGGCGGCGCAGACCGGAACGTCGGGCGGATCCCAGGCGGCCCTGCCCCGATGCGTGTCTCTCGGGCCATTCGCCCGGCACGCCGCTGCCGCCAGAATGGCGGCAGCATTGCGTAGCGAGCGGCTCGAGCCAAAGGAACGTACCGCGCCTGTGCGGCCGGCAACTTGGTACTGGGTGTACCTGCCCGGCCTCGGCAGCCCCGCCCGCATTCAGGGCGCACTGATCCGGCTGAAGCAAGCGGGGATTTACGGCGCGGAACCGATGACGACTGCCGGGGGCACAGCGGGGGTCTCGCTCGGCATGTTCCCGGCTCGGACCTTCGCGCGGCGCGAGATGGCGCGTGCGCGCGCGAAGGGCTTCCCCGTCCGGCTCGCCGAGCGGCTCGTTGCGCAGCCTCAATATTGGCTCGATCTGTGGATCCCGGGCGGCACGGCCGCGCCCGCCATCAAAGCCCTGAGCGCGAGGACCGGCGGAACGTTCGCGGCGCGGACTTGTCCGGCGGGCATTCGCGCGCCCGACAATGCGACTGGACTGGTCTCCCCGGGGATGCCCATGCCGTCTGATCGGGCCAGCGCGGCGCCCTGATTCCCCGCCGGCCGACTGTCCCCGGTACAATCCGGGCCCGACTCATGGCGCAGCACCAACGGCGCCGGCTTAGCTCAGTGGTAGAGCAGCGGTTTTGTAAACCGTTGGTCGGGGGTTCAAATCCCTCAGCCGGCATCAAAATAACTCCTGCAGGTTCAACGGCTTGGGAGCGTTTTTCCAGGTCACACGCCCAAAAGAACCGTTGGTCTGTGGGAGTTTTGTGGGACTTTTCTCCAGCGCCTTCTCGGACGCTGCAATCAGATTCGCGAGCTCCGACGCTGAGTAGTGCGTCGTAATCCGCGCGCTCTTGTGACCTAGCAAGTCCTGCCGGTGCTCGAACGACACTCCCGCTGCCCGAAGCCTCCGTCCATAGGTGTGCTTGAGGTCGTGCACCCGCACGGTCCTGAAGCCCGCCGGCGCCGGCTCACCCGTGAGCTTCGCCCACTTGCCAGCTGCGCGCCCCCGCGCCCTCACCCAGCCCTTGGTGATCATGTGTGCCAGTGGCTTCCGCGCCGGCGGTTCCGCCTGCGGCTCACCCCATTCCGCTCTCCGGGCAGGCGGGCGGTAGGTGAACACGTACTGCGGATCCTGGCCCCGCAAGGAGTCGATGACGGATCGAGCCACTCGATTCAGCACGACCAGGCGGTTCTCGCCGTTCTTCACCCGGTTGCCCGGAATGATGAACACGGACGTGTCGAGCTCGGGGACTTGAACCTCGTACTCCCACTTGAGACCACACACCTCCTGCTCGCGACATCCGGTGTTGACCTTGAACAGGGCCATCCTGGCGAGGTGGT
>DAIDUQ010000077.1:0-2829 GCA_027456605.1 Steroidobacteraceae bacterium
GGGCTGCCGTCGGAGGAGCGGTACCGCGGCCGCGGCGTGTCGGCCTGCGCGACCTGCGATGGGTTCTTCTTCCGCGCTCAGCGCGTGGCGGTGATCGGCGGCGGCAATACCGCGGTGGAGGAGGCGCTGTACCTCTCGCACATGGCCGGACACGTGACGCTCGTCCACCGGCGCGACCGGCTGCGTGCCGAGAAAATCCTACAGGATCGCCTGCTGCGCGAGGTCGAGGCCGGCAAGATCACCCTCGTCTGGGACCACACGGTCGCCGAAGTGCTGGGCGATACGCAGGGCGTCACGGGAGTGCGGCTCACGCATGGCCGCACCGGCGCGGCGCGTGACCTCGAGGTCACCGGCGTCTTCATCGCGATCGGCCATGCGCCGAACACCGGATTGTTCGCCGGCCAGCTCGAGATGCGTAACGGCTACCTCCTGGTGCGCAGCGGCGCCGAGGGCAATGCGACGGCCACGAGCCTGCCGGGGGTATTCGCCGCCGGCGATGTGGCCGATCCGGTCTATCGCCAGGCGATCACTTCGGCCGGCGCCGGCTGCATGGCCGCGCTCGATGCCGATCGCTATCTCGATACGCTGGATCTCACCGCCCAGTAGCGCACTGGAATGAAGCTCGCCGTCCACTCGAGCATCGATCGGATCGATCCGCGGCAGTGGAACGTGCTCGCCGGCCAGGCTCATCCGTTCATGCGGCATGAGTTCCTCGCGGCGCTCGAGCACACCCATTGCGTGGGAGCCGAGCGCGGCTGGCAGCCCTGCCCCATCACGCTCAGCGATGCCCAGGGGCTTGCCGCCGCCGCCGCGGTGTTCCTGAAAGACAACTCCTTCGGCGAGTTCGTGTTCGATTTCGCGTGGGCCGAAGCCTACGCGCGTCACGGGCTCGAGTACTACCCGAAACTCACCCTGGCGGTGCCGTTCACGCCCGCCACCGGACCGCGCCTGCTGGTGCGCGCCGGACTGGATCGGCGCGCGCTCGCCGCGCAGGTGCTCGAGGCCCTGGACGCGCTGGCGCGCGACCGCGGCTGCTCCTCGGCGCACGCGCTGTTCCTGGACGACCCGGACCGCGAGGTCTGTGCCAGCTCGGGCTGGCTGCTGCGGCGCGACTGCCAGTTCCACTGGCGCAACCGCGGCTACCAGAGCTTCGAGCAGTACCTGGAGACCTTCACGGCCGAGAAGCGCAAGAAGGCGCGCCGCGAGCGCCGGCGCGTCGCCGAGGCGGGCATCCGCTTCCGCACGTACCTCGGTCCCGAGCTCGATCCGGCGCTGCTCGATCGCGTCTATGCCTTTCACCGCGAGACATTCCTGCGCCACGGACACGAGCCGTACCTCACGCGTAATTTCTTCGCCGAGATCGTCCGAACGCTCGGAGACGCCCTGATGGTGAAAGTCGCGCTGCACGCGGGCCGGCCGGTCGCCGCGGCGGTGTTCTTCTGGTCGGCCGAAACGCTCTGGGGCCGCTACTGGGGAGCCGAAGGCGCGTACCACAGCCTGCATTTCGAGACCTGTTATCACCAGGGGATCGAGTTCTGCATCGAGCGGGGCATTACCCGCTTCGAGCCCGGCACCCAGGGCGAGCACAAGGTCAGCCGCGGCTTCGAGCCCTGCCTGACCTGGTCGGCGCACCACATCGTCGATCCACGCTTCCGCGCCGCGATCGCCGAGTTCCTCGAGCGCGAAGCCGGCTGGGTCGAGACCTACGCCGGGGAGGTCCGCCGGCACGTGCCCTACCGCAAAGCGCCACCGTGAGACGCATCACCTGGCTGTCCGCGCACGACGCGCCCGAGTGGTTTCCACCGCTCGAGCAGGCGCTCAGCGAGCCCCCGGGGCTGCTCGCCGCCGGTGGCGATCTGTCGAGCGAGCGCCTCGTGGCCGCCTACCGGCGCGGCATTTTCCCCTGGTACGCCCCCGGCCAACCGGTGCTGTGGTGGGCGCCCGACCCGCGCACGGTGCTGTTCCCCGAGGAGTTCCGCCGTCACCGCAGTCTTGCGAAGACAATACGAAACAAGGGCTTCGACGCCGGCGTCGATCGGCAGTTCGAAGCGGTGATCGACGCCTGCGCCGCGCCCAGGGCGCGCAGCCCCGGCACCTGGATCACCCCCGAGATGCGCGAGGCTTACGTGCGGCTGCACCGCCTCGGCTTCGCGCACAGTATCGAAGTGATGCGCGGCGGCGCGCTCGCCGGCGGTCTGTACGGCGTCCGTCTCGGCGGAGTGTTCTTCGGCGAGTCGATGTTCAGCCAGGCGCGCGACGCCTCGAAAGTGGCCCTGGCGCATCTGGCGGCGCTGTGCGCGCCCAACGGCATCGCCCTGATCGATTGTCAGATGCCGTCGTCGCATCTGTCGAGCCTCGGGGCGCGCGCGATCAGCCGCGCGCAGTTCCAAGGACTGCTCGAGCGCTGGGTCAGTCTCGCGCCCCTGCCGCTGCAGGATACCCCCGCATCAATGCCGCACGCAGGTCGCTGAAGCGCCGCAGGGGCCGCCGAGCGGGGACGGGGCGCGGCCGGGAACGGCCGCCACGACGCGTAATCGGCTCGCCACGGCGCCGGATCGGGCCCGAAGTCTCGGAGCCGGCGCTGGAAAATTGCGCAGCCGCGACCTTTTGTGCTGCAATTCGCGCCCTCGCAACGCAAAGGGTCATATGTCCAAAGAAGACGCCATCCAGATGGAGGGTGAGGTAGTCGAAACACTGCCCAACACCACCTTCCGTGTGAAGCTCAAGAACGGCCACGTCGTCACTGCGCACATCTCCGGCAAGATGCGCAAGAACTACATCCGCATTCTCACCGGTGATCAGGTCACCGTGGAATTGACTCCGTACGAC
>DAIDUQ010000078.1:0-3339 GCA_027456605.1 Steroidobacteraceae bacterium
CGGCTGTTCGGCCTGGATCTGCCCGGGCGCCGGCCACTCGATCCGGCGCGGTCCGAAGCCCCCGACGTCGACCAGCGCCGAAGCGAAGCCCGGACCGCCGTTGTAGGCGAAAGTCACGGGACGTCGGCCCATATCGCGCACACCGTCCTGGGTGTAGGCGACGTAGAACATGCTGGCCGTGGGCTTGCCCGCTTTGTTCCTCAGGATGATCGTGCCGGCGGTTGCCGTGTAGTCGATGCGCTTGCCGCCGACGACCACGCCGCCATGGGTGACCACGGTTCTGGCCGCGGGCTGCGCCGCATGCAAACCGCCCTTGGAGGACACTCCGGCGGCGCAGATTACCGGCGCGACGGCCAACGCGGCGCCGGCCAGAAGCGCGGCAAGGGAACGTTGAATCATGAGCGGATCCTCACAGTACCTTTTTCTCGAACCACTGCCGCACGGGCGCCGAGCCGCCCGAGGATCGGCTCTCCCGGATCTATGCAATCCCGCCCCTTCACCCGGCCGCGGACCTCTCGATGACAAATCGCGCCGCGCGCCGGCCCCCGGGGCTCGGCGGGCCGTTCCGTCCAGAGCCCGGCGGCCGCGGGGTAGGATACCGCAAGATTCAATCGCGGCGCGGCCCCGCGGATGACGGGCGCGCGATGCGCCGCACAGCGGCGAGCGCTCGCCCGAACCAAATGACTCGCCCTACCGGTGAGTCACCGTGGCGCGCGCGAGCGGCAAGAACGCGGCGCTCGCCCACACAGTGCGCCGACCGGTTGGCGTGAACCGCGCGATGGTGGCGCATCCACGGTCCTCTCCGAGAGCAGCTGCCGGGCACCGAGACCCGCGCAATCGACAGCGCGGCCCTCACGGTCGTGCGCTTGATATTTGGGCGCGCGACGGCACCCCTGTGCCGACAACACCGGGTCTCATGAGTCCGAGACATCACTGCCGGCCATCCCCACCGAGTTGTCTTCTAACACTCAAGGACCCCGATCCGCCGGGCTCGGTTCGGCGTCACCACGCCGCGCCGCGCTCGAGCGAGTCGTTCCTCACGAGTCCCTCGAGGCTCGTGACCCGCGTTGACCCCCAAGCCCACCCTGAAGAGTCCAGCGCGGCGGCGCGGCGGCGCGCCGGCCGGCATCACGCCGCACGAATCCGCCGTCCGCTACTGGGCGCTGATCGCATGGCGCCACCGCGCAACATGCGACACACCCGTTCCTCGCGTGAACATGCCCGTGGAGCTGAACCTCGGCTGAACACCGAGCTCCGTCGCGCGCCGACCCTGCGGGCAATCGTGCTGTGCACATCGGCGGATTCTTTGCGGCGCGCGGCCGGGAAATCAACGTCTGTCCGCAAGAAGCGACAATTGCATCGGCCGTAGGTGTCAAAAGGCAACAGGAATTATGTTACGAGCCCGAGCCACCCGGCTGTCGAACAACACTACGCTGAGAAAAAATGCGGTCACGCTGATATGATCTCATCCCTTGTCGGCCATTCATTAGCATTCCCGCAGATATCCTGTCATCCATTATCAACGTGTGGCGTTTCCTTAATCTTGCAGAAGATCGGGGCAAGCCGACCAGAAACTCACGATCGTCGGAGATTAGTGACCATGAGACAATCTATGCACCCTTCCTGGCGTTGGCGCTATCTGCGAGTGATCCCCCTCGCATGCCTCGCTCTGCCGCTGGCGGCCTGCGGCGGCGGCGGCGGATCCTCCTCTTCGGCCAGCTTGAATCTCGGCATCATCGACGGCCCGGTCGCTTCAGCGAGCGCGGTCGTGGTTTCCTTCACCGGAGTCGAGCTGCAACCGAGCGGCGGCGGCAAACCCGTCACCTTCAATTTCCCGACCGCGCAGACGATCAACCTGCTGACCGAGCAGAACGGCAATGAGGCCGCGCTGCTCAGCGGAGCTACGGTCCCGGCCGGCAACTACAGCTGGATTCGGCTACTGCTCAATGTCGGCACGAACGGCACGGTGGCCAATTCATATATCGAGGTGAACGGCGCGCAATATCCGCTGATCATCCCGAGCGGGGCCGAGACCGGTCTGAAGCTGGTTCAGGGTTTCACCATGACCGCGAACCAGGTCGCTAATTTCACCATCGACTTCATGTTGCAGCAGTCGATCACCGCCCCGCCAGGCCAGACCACCGGCGGCACGCAGGATTACTTCCTCAAGCCGGCGCTGCGCCTGGTCAACAACGTCCAGGCCGGAACGATTTCCGGCAGCGTGGCGCTCGCGACCCTGCAGAGCAACTCCGCGTGTCTGAGCGGCTACTCCGGCAGTGGGCCGCTGCCCAATGCCAATGTGTACGTCTTCACCGGAACCGTTACGCCCTCGAGCACTGTCACGCCGGTGGTGGAACCGCAGATCACGCTGTCGTCCTCCGGTCACTACACCTACGACCAGCCATTCCTGCTCGCCGGGAACTACACGCTGGCTGTCGCGTGCACCAGCACCTCGAGCACCGGCGCCACGACAACGACCTTCATACCGGCCGCGGGCACGCCTGCAACCGTATCGGCCAATCAGACGACTACGGTGAATTTCTAAGCCTCGATGAGTCCCACAAGCCCCTGATCGGCCGACAGCCGGTCAGGGGCTTTTTTCATGCCATCGGGAATCGATGATGGCGGCGACGCCGGCCGTCACGGCAGGCAATTTGGCGCGTGCGAGAACGCGATCGAGCGGGCGCCGCCGCGTGCGTATGGGACGGCCCGGCAGGTCGCAGAACCCGGCCCGCGGCGCTCGATGGCTTCAAATCACTGAAGATCACCAAGCCGCCACCTGACCTGGGGACCGGCTTCCCTGCGGCACGCTCGGCCCTGTGCCGCCCCGCCGCGGGGCCCCGAGCCAGCGTCGGGAGAGTCACCCGCATGTTTCCGGCGGCCGTCACAGTGGGATCAGAGCGGGAACTCCCGCAGCCGCTGTTCCCAGTCAAACGCCCCCGAGAAGTCATAAGCGCCGCGATCCCGATGGTTGAGAGCGGCAAGGCCGAATCGGGCCTCGATCAATTTCAGGATGCTCGCGGTGCTGGCGACGTGATGGTCCACCAGGCCGGGTCGCGCCCACGGAGACACCACCAGGGCGGGAGTGCGCGTACCGAAGCCGTGATTATCCACGGAAACCGGCGGGACCGAGTCCCAGAAGCCGCCGCCTTCGTCGTAGGTGATGAAAATTGCCGTCTTCCCCCATGCCGGCCCCGCCGCTACGGCGCGTACCAGATCCTCAACCCAGCTCATGCCGTAATAGGGGGCACAGTCCGCCGGATGCTCGGTGTGCGCGGCGCTGGCTTTGAGTAATGAAACGCCCGGCAGCCTCCCTTGTCGCGCATCTTCGCGGAAATC
>DAIDUQ010000079.1:0-12963 GCA_027456605.1 Steroidobacteraceae bacterium
TCGCTATCTCGTTCCATAGACCAATGCTATCATGCGCGCATGGAACGGCTGCAAGCCTTCAAGTTCGAGCTCGAGCCGAACGGCGCGCAAGAACGCCAGATGCGCCGTTTCGCCGGCTGCAGGCGTTTCGTCTATAACAGAGGTCTCGAGCTCGAGCAGTCCCGCTACGCCAGGGGCGAGGAGCACCTCGGATACTCCGCGCTGTGCGCGCAGCTCACGAGCTGGAAGGAGGATAAAGCGCAACAGTGGCTTTGCGCTGCACCCTCTCAGGCGCTGCAACAGGCGCTGAAGGATCTCACTCAGGCCTACACGAATTTCTTCGCCGGCCGCGCCAAGGCACCACGATTCAAGAGGAAAGGGTTCGGCGATAAGTTCCGCTATCCGCAGGGTGTTGAGGTCGATGCCAAAAGCACCCGGATCCTCCTCCCAAAGCTCGGCTGGGTCCGGTATCGGAAAAGCCGCGAAGTACTGGGTGAGATCAAGAACGCCACAGTCTGCGTGCGTGCCGGCAAATGGTTTGTCTCGATCCAGACCGAGCGGCAGGTCGAGCCCGCGGTTTGTCGCTCTCGTGCGGCGATCGGCATCGATGTCGGCATCGTGCGCTTTGCGGCCCTGAGCGACGGGCGCTACTTTGCGCCGCTCAACAGTTTCAGGAAACACGAAAGAGCACTCACCAAAGCGCAGCAGGCGCTCTCGCGCAAGGATAAGGGCAGCAGGAACTGGCGCAAAGCCAAGGCCAAGGTCGCTCGAATCCAAGGCAGAATTGCAGATTGCCGAGGAGATTTTCTCCATCAGATCACCGCGCGCCTCAGCAAGAACCACGCTGTTGTGTGCATAGAGGATCTGAAAGTCGGCACTATGGCGCGCTCGGCAAGCGGCACAAGGGAGAATCCAGGAACGAACGTCGCGGCGAAGTCTGGGCTCAACAAGGCGATTCTCGACCAGGGATGGGGCGAGTTGCGACGGCAGCTTGCCTACAAGCTCGAATGGAACGGAGGGATCCTCATTGCCGTGCCACCCGCCAGGACGAGCCAGGAATGCCCGTGTTGCGGGCATGAGCGCCCAGAGAATCGGCAGACTCAGGCGGTCTTTCGCTGCACGAAGTGCAGCTTTGAAGAGAACGCCGACACGGTCGGTGGGATCAATGTCCTTTCCAGAGGGCTTGGAATTCTGGACGAAGGGCGGGACATCGGAAGGCGGTCCTTCCAAGTGCGGTTGCCCCAGGCGCTTGATGGCGTCTCGCGCGCTCGTATCGCCCGGTTGGCCTGTGCAGCGAACCCCACCGGGGGTCGGCATCAGGAACCAAAGCTCTGCGAATCATTGGGTGCCTGAGGCTCAGTGCGCGGGGAATCTTCGGCCTTTAGGCCGGAGAGGATGTCAAAGAATGGCGGGTCACGAGCGCTGTTATGAGGCCGGTGAACGTGGATCGCGAAGGGTTGGCGACGGGTCCGGCCATGCCGAGTCGATGGCCTGCGCATGCCGGTCGTCGCGCCCGCGGTGTCCTGCGCCGGCCACAGTGCGTTCCCGGCGCGCCGCGGGGGCGCACGGCTACGGGCGTCCCGCGATCGCCCGTGCGGCGGGGGCGGAAGCGACGCCCAGCCTGAGGTGACGGCTCCGGCGCATATGGGGGTGCGCATCCGGGTCCAGGGCGAGCTTCTGCAAGCCGGCGCTTGCTCGGCGTGTCGCGGCGAGGGCGTGCTCCCGAATGATCCAGGGACCGATCAGCGGCGGGATCCAGAATCTCGGCACGAACGCGAAGCGAGTCCGCATGCAAGTCGTGGCCGGATGCGCGGCGCAGGGCCCGACGATCCAGCGACCGACAGCAGACTTGAAGTCATTCAGCGGCCGGATCAGGGTGGCCCGCAGGACCCCGCCGTGTGCAGTGCCATGGACCTGGATGAGCTGCTCCTGGCGGAGAACCTTGCAGAAGAACAAGACGCAAGCATGGAGCGTCGTATAGAGGCGCACGCGATCGGGATTGCTCGAGCGCCGGATACGGTCGAGGTGAAGGTGTGGATTGAACCGCGACACGGCGCGGTAGTCCTGCAGTGCGCGAAATACCGCGGGCGGGGACGCGTCGATGCGCACATGAGTCAGGACCACGAACCGGGCGTGGTGGTGCGTCACATGCACGCTCAAGACTTGCGCCGCTTGCGCGGCGGAGGCGAGACAGACTAGCGCCAGCAGCAGCCCTATGGGTAAGACACGGTGTTGCGAATTGGTCTTGTCTGTCATCTGTCCGCGTTCAGGCCGGCCCCACGCTCCTGTCGGCGTCGGCGGGATGCCGTACTCTACCGCGGATCAGGGGGTGCGGCGGGATGGCTTTGGACGGCCCGCTCAGCGCTGAACCTGCCGCGCCCCGCCGGCCGGGCAATGAGCCTCGGGTCTGACGCACCGCCCAGCGCCGGTCGCGCACGCACGGTCGCTCCCGAGCATTCCGGGCGCATCCCGCTCCTAGGGCGCAACCGGTACCGACAAAGCCACGGGGAACGGTCCTACCGGGAACGAATCCAGCACCCGCCGGGAGCGCGTGCCGATCGCGGTGAGGCGTCCCGTCTGAGTGTTGACGACATAGGCGGTCTTACCGCTCGAACTGAACGCGACGGCGATTGGGCCGCCACCGACCTTGATTGGCGCAGCCGCGCGGCCCTCCCCGGTACGGATCACACTCAGCGTATCGACGGCCGAATCCGCAACGAACAGCCACGTCCCGCGCGGAGAGACCGCCAGCTGCCGGGGCGAGAGGCCAGTTGCGATCACCTTCCCGACTCGTCCCGTGGCCGCGTTGATCGTCCGCACAGCGTTCGCGAGAGTGTCGGCGACATAGAGCGTGTTGCCGTCGGGTGAGATTACGATACCGGACGGTCCGGCGCCCGCCGGATACGTGGCGCGCACCGTGGTTGTGCGCGTGTCGACGACGCTGATCGTATTCCCACTCTGATTCGTGACGTAGAGGGTCGCTGCGCCGGGCGCGAGCGCCAGGCCCGCCGGCGCCGTTCCGACCAGGATGGGCTTGCCCGCCGTGAGCGTCGCGGTGTTGACGGCCTGAATCGTGTTCGCGCCCCCATTGGCCACCCACAGCGTGTGACCGCCGGGGCTCAACGCGAGCGCATCCGGTCCGGCTCCAACGGTGATGGTGCCAATGACCCGCAGAGAACGGGTATTGAGGACCGACACGGTGTTCGCGCCGCCATTGGCGACGTACAGGCGGGTGCCCTGGGCGCCCGTCACCAGCGCCGCGGGGTTCTCGCCCACAGTGATCGCGGGTCCCAGCGACCGGGTCGCGGGGTCCACCGGGATCACGGCGTTGTCGGCCGTGCTGGCCACGAACACGAGCGGCAGGAGACGTCCCGGCGCGGCGGTGCGCACGATCAGGCGCGTGACCTTCAGAAGGGCGCCATTTGACGCGCGGGCATGCACCGCGACGTTGTAGTAGCCGGGGGGCACAACGCTCGCCGCGGCCATCCGCAGCCGTACCGTCCGGTGCTGACCGGCGTGGATCGTCAGTCGGCCGGAATGCGGCCGTACACGCAGGTCCGCCGGGCTCTGCAGATACCAGTGGATCGAGACGGGCGGCGAGTCGGCCGCGACCCGGATCGTGAACCCGGCCGCGGCGCGCTGTCCCGGCCGCAGCATCGTCTGAGTCCGCGTGGGCGCGATGCTTGCCGCCACGGCCGGCGGGAAGTGTGGAACGCCGGCCCTGAAGGACGGCGGGGCATCGTGCACGCCGCTTCCCCAGTGCCGGTCGGGGGTGCTGCCGAGCGTGAAGTGCAGCCGGACGGTGCCCGTGAGCGGCAGCTTGATCCAGGGCCGCTGTGTCTGGTGGCCGTTGACGCTCAGCGCGTGCACAAAGGGCGTTGCGGCGCTTGCGCCGGGGGCGTCGATTTCGAGGGTGGGCCCGGCGGGAGAAATCAGGGTGATGTGGCTGAACAACGGGCTGCCCACATCGAGCCCGCGCACCGCCGGGATCTGCGGATAGAGCCCGATGGCGGACCAGACATACCACGCGCTCATGGTGCCCAGGTCATCGTTGCCCGGAAGGCCCGCGGGGGTGTCCGTGTACAATGAGTCGATTGCGCGGCGCACCACTTGCTGGGTGCGCCAGGGCGCGCCGGCGGACAAATAGACCCAAGGGGACCCGAGCGAGGGCTCGTTGCCGAGCCAGGCGTACGGCGCGCCCTGGCCGGCGTTGAGCTGCGAGAAGAATGTGTCCAGGCGCCGCCGTGCCGCAGCCCTCCCGCCCATTGCCGCAATCAGGTCGTGCAGATCCTGCGGCACCATCCAGGTGTACTGCGCCGCGTTGCCTTCCTGGAAACCCCGCTGGCCGTTGGAGTTGATGGCCGTCTGCACGAACGCGCCGCTCGCCTGGCGCGCGCTGATCGAGCCGGTGGCGGTGTCGAAGACGTTCTGCCAATTCATCGAGCGGCGCAGGAAGCGTTGCGCCAGCGCGGAATCGCCCGCTTCAGCGGCCAGGCGCGCGATCGAGAAGTCGTCCTCGGCGTACTCGAGCGTTTCCGACGAGCCGTTCGGCACCGGCGCCGACGAGGTGGTCAGGTCGTCGTCCACGTAGCCCTTGCGCAAGTACTGCGGGAGGCCCGGGCGCTCCACGTACCAGCCCTGTCCGAGCGGTCCGTGCGTGTCCGTGGCGCCCTTGACCATCTCGCGCAGCGCAGCTTGGACATGGAAGTCGCGGGCGCCGAACGCCCAGCCGCCCGCCAGGATGTTGTCCGCGGAATCCCCACCCATCACCCCGGTGTAGCCGTTCTCGAGCGGCCACTTCGGCAGCCATCCGCCCTGGCGCCCCGCATCGACCAGCGATTGCATCATGTCGCTCGCGCGGTTCGGCGCCAACAGGGTGATCAGCGGTATTTCCGTGCGGTAGATGTCCCAGCCGGAGTAGTTGGCGTACTCGGCATGGCCGGGTGCGACGTGATGCACCTTGGCGTCGAAGCCCAGGTATTCGCCGTTGACGTCGCTGTAGAGGGTCGGCTCGAGCAGCGTGTGATAAAGCGCGGTGTAGAAAGTCGCCTGCTCGGCATGCGTGCCGCCCGTGATGCGGATTCTCCCTAACATGTCGTTCCAGGTCCGGGTCGCGCGCCGGCGCAGGGCCGCGAGGCGCCACTGATCAGGCGCCGCCCGCAGATTCACCAGGGCGTCGGCGCGGCTCACGTAGGAGAGGGCGACTTCCATCTCGACACTGCGCGCGTTGCCGGTCTTGAAGGTGACCCAGCCGCCGCTGTTGATACCCCGGACCTGCGCGGCCCCCGGCGTCAGCTTGCGGTTGTGCCAGGTGCCGAAGGCGCTCATCGGCCGATTGAAGCGCGCCGCGAAGTAGACCGTATAGGTGTCCGGAGCGCCGCAGAAAGCCCCGCCCGTGGCCGAGCCGCTGACTTGGCGAGGTCCGTCGACCCGAAAGTGCGCCGCCGTGGCCCCCGCTTGATTCGAGGACACGTTGAACAGCAGGTTGGCCGCCGCGCCGGCCGGGAACGTGAAGCGTCCGAGTCCGCTGCGCAGTGCCACGGCGAGCTGCACACGGATGCCGGTGTGAGCGAACGTTACGTTGTACCAGCCCGGTCCGGCCTGTTCGTCGGCGTGGGAGAAGGGCTGTGCGGTGGTGGCGGGCGAGCGCACCGGACCGCTCGTGGGCAGGATGCGAAAGTCCCCGGCCACGGCGCATCCGGGTCCACTGAGGTGGGTCAGACTGAAACCGGTGATGGCGTGATCGGTGTAGTTGTATCCGCCGCCGTCGGGTGACGTCGGGGTGTCCGGACTCCACTGGATCATGCCGAACGGCAGGCTCGCTCCGGGGAAGGTGTCGATCGGTCCGCCGACCGCCGTGCCCGATGTACCGACGAACACATTGACGAGGGCGGCGGGGTCGGTGACGGGCTGCGGCGGAACGGGCGCTCGCGCCGCCAATGCGCTGGCCGCGGCGAAGAGCATTCCGGCCGTGAAGGTCCGTGCCAGGAAGCGGTTCGAACCCGAGGGGAATCGTCTCATTGCGCGCTCCCAGTGCAAGATGGCGTGCCGGTGGGTACGGCGGGCCGAGGGGGTAGGGTACCGCGCCCGGAGCGCAGTACAAGCATCGCGCGCCGCGTGGGCGGTCCCGCGCGGCGGGATCGCCTCGCCGAGCGCGCCGCGCCCTGTGGGGTTCCCTCGCTTGTTCTGCCAATTTCCCCGGTAGAATTCCCCGTGTCTTGTCGGGGTGTCTTCAATTTCCCGAAGCCGATCAGTGCCTTGCTGTTCACATTTCCAAGTCGGCCATGGCGCCGGGAAAGCGGAGGGCGGGACAGGCAGGCGATCGGCTCAAGGCCGACGCACCACGGCCGGACTCCCTGAGCCGATGGACCGAATCGCGCCCACGCGTATCAAGGGCATCGACTCGGGCGCGGCCCCGCGTCCACGGCCGCAAGTCGGGTCATTCCCGCCGGGCGGCAGCACTGATGGGGACGCCCCGCTGTGGACGACACTGATTGATACAATATATCATTTCGCGGATGCGCACTTCCGACCGGATGCGATGGCGGCGTTTGATTCTGGCAGGGCTTGCCGGCTATGTGGCGTTGGCGGCCGGCTGCGCGCCGCAAGCGAATCACGGTCCGCCGGTGGCGATCGGGGTGGAGAGCCAGTACGCCAATATCCTCTCCCAGGTCGGCTCGCCGTACGTGACGGTGCGCGCGATCGAGACCAATCCCAACACGGATCCGCATGACTTCGAGGCCAGCCCCGCGGTGGCCCGGGAGATCGACCGGGCGAGCCTCATCGTGGAGAACGGCCTCGGCTATGATGCGTGGATCGAGCCGCTCATCGCCGCGGTTCCCAGGACCAATCGGCGCGTGCTCGTCGTGAGTCGACTGCTCGGTCTGCCGGCCGACACCGTCAATCCGCATCTGTGGTACGACCCGCACACCATGCCGGCAGTGGCGCGGGCCGCGGCCGCAGCCTTCGCGGCGATGGACCCCGCGCACGCGGCATACTTTGCGGCCAACGCGCGCCGCTTCGATGCCTCGCTCACGCCCTGGCGGCGGCAGATTGCGGCCTTCCGCGCCCGCTATGCGGGTACCCCGGTGGCGGTCACCGAACCGGTGGCCGATCTGCTGCTGCAGGCCGCGGGCTGCCGCGTCCTCACGCCGATGGCATTGCAGCTGGCCCTGATGAACGGCACCGATCCGTCGCCGCAGGATGTGGCCACCGAGCAGGCGCTGCTGCGCGACCGGTCGGTGAAGGTATTCGTGTACAACCAGCAGGTGACCGACGCGCTGACCACCTCGCTTCTGCAGTTGGCCCGGTCCGAGCACATTCCGGTGGTGGGGGTCTACGAGACGATGCCGCAGCCCGGCTACGACTATCAACGCTGGATGGTTGCGCAGATGCGGGCTCTGCGGGCCGCGGTGGCCCGCGGCGTTTCGACGGACACACTCGGCCGATGAACGCCGGGGAAGCAGTGCTTGTGCTTGAGCGTGTGGCTGTCACGCTGGGTGAGCGTCCGGTGCTGCGCGAGGTGAGCTTCAGGCTCGAGGCCGAGCAGTTCTGCGCGCTCATCGGCGCGAACGGCTCGGGCAAGACAACGCTGCTGCGGGCGATCCTCGGCTTCATTCGAGTGCAGTCCGGGCGGGTCGATCGGGCTGCCGGCGCCGTCGGCTACGTGCCGCAGAAGATCACTCTCGACGCCGGACTGCCGCTGCGCGCCCGGGACGTCGTCGCTCTGGGGCTCGACGGGGCTCGTTTCGGAACGCGGTTGCCCTCGAAGGCGCGCGCGGCGCGCGTGCAGGAGATGCTGCGGTCGGTCGGGGCCGAGGAGTTCGCCGAGCAGCGCGTCGGGGCGCTCTCGGGAGGGCAGCAGCAGAGGGTTCTGCTCGCCCACGCCTTGGTTCGCCGGCCGAGGCTGCTGCTGCTGGATGAGCCGCTCGCAAACCTCGACGTCGGCAGCACCGCGGAGATCGTTGCGCTTCTGCGCCGGCTCTCACACGAGTTCGGCGCGGCGGTGCTGCTCTCGGCCCACGACATGAATCCACTGCTGCCGGCGGTGGACCGTATTGTCTATCTGGCCAACGGCTGCGCTGTTTCCGGCAAGGCCGACGAGGTGGTGCGCACCGAGGTGCTCAGCCGCCTCTATGGCTACCACGTCGACGTGCTGCGGGTGCACGGCCGGGTGGTGGTGGTCGCCGGGGCGCGCGATGAAAGTAGGGATGCGCTCGAGCGCGACCCGGTGCATACGATCACGGTGCCGTAGGGCGTCATGGGCGCGATTTCCGCATTCGGACTCATGGGCGGGTTCTGGAGCAACCAGCCGGTCCGGGTCGCGCTTGCGGTGGGCGGCGGCGCGGCGCTGGTGTGCGCCGTGGTGGGATTGTCGACCGTGATGCGCCGTCAGGCGTTCGCCGGCCACGCACTCGCCGATGTCAGTGGAGCGGGAGGCTCGGCGGCCTACCTGCTCGGCATCAACCCTCTGTTCGGCTTTCTGGGCATGGCCGCCGCCGCCGCCGGGGTGATGGAGTGGGCGCAGGTACGCGACGCTCGCGAGCGGGATCTGCTGACCGGCGTCGTGTTGGGTTTGGGTCTGGGACTGGCGGCGCTGCTGCTCTATCTCGACATGACTGTGCGAAGCGTCAGCGGCGCGGCGATCACTGTCCTGTTTGGCTCGATGTTCACCATCCCGCCCTCGATCGTGCCCGTGGCGTTCGCGGTCGCGGTGGCCGCGCTGGTTGCGAGCGCGTTGATCTTCCGGCCGCTGCTCGTCAGCACGCTGTCGGTCGACCTGGCGCGCACGCAGGGCGTGAGCGTCAGAACCATTTCGCTCATTCATGCGATGGCGCTTGCTCTGGCGGTATCGCTCTCGGCGATGACCGTCGGGGCCATCCTCTCTACCGCGCTGCTGATCGGGCCGGCGGCCGCGGCGCTGCGGGTCGCGCGGCGGCCCGCGAGCGCGCTCGTGCTGGCGGCGCTCATCGGTCTTGTCGCCACCTGGGGCGGCATTGCGCTGGCTTACCAGAGCTACTATTGGACGCCGGGGCATGGCTGGCCGGTGAGCTTCTTCATCGTCATGCTGATCGTATGCGCCTACCTGGTCGCAAGCGGGATTGCGAGGCTCCGCGCCGGCGCGCCGTCCGCGGCGCCCCTCACGGGCTGTCAGGAGCACTGAGGTGTTTTCCGCATTCATGATGCATGCCTGGATCGTCGCCACGCTGGTGGCGGTGGCGGCCGGCAGCGTCGGGTTTTTCGTGGTGGCGCGCCGGGCGGCATTCGCGGCGCACGCGTTGCCCCTCGGCGCGTTTCCGGGCGCGGCGGCGGCGAGCCTGATGGGAGTGAACGAGTTTTGGGGCCTCGCCGGGTTCTCCGTGCTGGGCGTGCTCGCGATCGGTCAGCTGCAGCGCGTCGGTCGGCGCGAGATCGCCAGCGCACTGTGGCTCGCCGGCGTGCTGGCGCTCGGGGTGCTGTTGCTCAGCCTCTCGGGCCGGTATGCGCAGAGCGTCTATGGCTTGCTGTTCGGCGATCTGCTCGGCATCGATACGACGCAGATGGCGGTCGTGGCCGCCTTCAGCGGACTCACCGTGGCGCTGGTGGCATGGGTTGCCCGGCCGTTGCTGCTCGATTCGCTGTCGAGCGAGCTGGCCTCGGCCGCGGGCGGTCGCGCGCCCGTGCTCGAGTTCACCTTTCTCGGCATTCTGGCGCTCTCGACCGCCATCGCCGTGCCGGTGGTGGGCGCGCTATTGGTGTTCAGCCTGATGGTGGGACCGGCCAGTGCGGCGCGCGCGCTCACGGACCGGCCGTGGCGAGCGCTCGTAATTTCGGTCGGCATCTGTCTGTTCACGGTCTGGAGCGCCATCGCACTGGCGTACCTGACCAACTGGCCGGTGGGGTTCTTCGTCGGCGTCCTGAGCTCATTCTGTTATGTCGCGGGGAGGCTGCGGGGCGGCACCGCCGCGCTGGCGCAGGTGGCATGAGCGGGTCTCATCCGATGCGCAAGCCGCCGACCCAAGGCCCCAAAGCGCAGACGCAGCTGCGCACGCTCGAGCGGCTCGAGGCGGCGTGCCGCACCCGCGGGCGGCGCCTGACGCGCCAGCGACGGGCGGTGCTGCGCGCCTTGCTAGCGGCGGGCGGCGCTCTGACGGCCTACGAGTTGCTCGAGCGGCTGCGTGTGGCCGACGGGCGCTCCACGCCGGCGGGTGTCTACCGCGCGCTCGAGTTTTGGATGACCGCGGGAGTGGTGCACCGGTTGGAGTCCACACGCTCATTCATTTTATGCGAACATCCCGAGGCGCCGCATCCGGGGCAACTGCTGATCTGTCGCGAATGCGGCCAGGTGATGGAAACCGAGGACAAGGGGGTCGAGGCCGCCGCCAATCGCCTCGGCGAGCGGCTCGGCTTCGTGCTCGATCGACACCCCGTTGAGCTTACCGGTGTGTGCCGCCCGTGCCGCGCGCAGGGTCGGACTGCGGAACCGGGGCGCCGCCCCGACACATGATGTTTTGACGGAGCACTGATAGACATGACTGGCACACTGGATAAGCTGCAACGCGCGGCGCTGCTCGCCGCCGCGGTCTTTTCCCTGACGCTTCCGGCGACCTCATGGGGCGCCCCAACGGCGTCGGCTACGGCGATGAGCGCGCATCCCTGTGCCAGCGAGCCGAGCGGTGTGCCGGGACCGGCCTTCATGCACATGATCCTCTCGCCCGGGGCGCATTTCGCGCTGCCGCCGCAGACGGCGCGGCAGAAGGCGCAGGGGACGAGGGCGGCGAACCTGCAGCGCGCCCGGGACTGGGCGGATTTGTGCCGCTACCGGGCCGCGAACGCCGCGCTGAAGCATGGCGCGCGAGTGGTGTTCATGGGCGACTCGATCACCGATTTCTGGCAGGACGCGGAGCCGTCATTCTTCATCCATGGCGTGGTGGATCGCGGCATCAGCGGCCAGACCACGCAACAGATGCTGGTGCGTTTCTGGCCCGACGTGATCGCGCTGCAGCCGAAGATCGTGCAGATCCTCGCCGGCACGAATGACATCGCCGGCAACACCGGTCCGACCACCGAGCAGTACTACAAAGACGACATCGAGGCAATGGTGACGCTGGCGCGCGCCAATCACATTCACGTCATCCTGGGCTCGATACCGCCCTCCAAACGCTATTGGTGGGCGCCGCAGTACCGCCCGGCCGCCGAGATCCGCCGCTTGAATGCCTGGCTGCGCCGGTATGCGCGCTCACAGCACCTGCGGTTCGTGAACTATTACGCCCATCTGGTCTCGCCGGGCGGCGGCTTTCGCCGCAGTCTCTCCAATGACGGCGTACACCCCAATCGCAACGGCTTCAAGGTCATGAGCGCCCTGGCGCGGGCCGCGATCGACAAGCCCTGGCCGCGTCGGCCGGCTCGGGGCATGCACCGCTAGCGCGCCAAGTGCCACCGCCCGGGGGGGGCGTTGGGGATTGCGTATGGACGCGCAGAGCGCGTCGCTGAAAATTCAATGCAAGCGGATTTCGACCCGCAACCGCCTCGGGGTGCGCAGCCGAGTCGTGCCGCTCGGAACTCTGCTGCTCGGGGGGCAACTTTTTCGTCTGGCGCTGGGCGCGTTGCGCCGGCATGTACTGCCGCCGGGTACTGCGTTGCGCGCCTATGGCTTCGGCTTACGGCACGCGGTGGATGCCGATCACATCACGGCCGTCGACAACGTGACGCGCAAGCTGATGCAGGAGGGCGAGCGGCCGGTCACGGTCGGCTCGCGGCTCAGCTGCGAGCGTTGAACGAGGCGCACCAGCCCTGAGCGTCGACCGAGTAGCCGGCAAAGATCTGGCAGCCGGCATAGCCGGCCTTCTGTCCCGGCGTCCCCATGAAGAAGCGGCACTTTCCGCAGCGATCGCCCGCCTGATAGGTGGGGAATTTCTTCCGGTCGACGTTGTGCGCATTTATCTGGTAGCCGAGGGACTTGGCCAGCGGGTCGGCCTCGGAAAGGTGCGGTAGTTTCGCGTCTGCTGCGCGTGCGCCGCGCGGGCGCAGGCCGATCGCGGCTACCGACGCTGCAACCGCCGCGGTGGCGAGGAAGGCGCGGCGAGACGGATCAGTGGTATTTTTGGGCTGGGACACGGCACACCTCCACATCGAATGTACGCAGTATCGGTCATGGGCGCCGGCGGAGGCAACCGGGCGGGCACGCGATTTGTGCGTATGGCGAGTCACGGGCCTGGCGGACGGGATTCAGGGCTCCTGATTCAGGCGAGCCATGCGCGCCGCAGCGTCAGATTGATGCGCTGGCGGCCGAGTCCGGGGTGAAATCCGTCGGCAATCGGCGTCACACCATGAAAGATCATGCGGGCCGGTCCTCCCCAGACGATCACGTCGCCGTGGACCAGGGGAAGCCGCGCCGGCCGCGCGCTGCGCACGAGGCCGCCGACGAGGAATACCGCCGGCAGTCCCAGGGAGACCGACACGATCGGTGCGCTCAGATCGAGTTCGTCACGGTCCTGGTGCAGTGACATGCGGGCGCCCGGCGCGTAGCGATTGATCAGGCACGCGTCAGGCGCGAATCCGGCGAACCCGGCGGCTTCGGCGGCCTGGCGCGCCAGACTCAAGAAGGATTCCGGCAGCGCGGGCCACGGTTCGGCGCTGTGCGGATCGACTCCGCTGTAACGATAGCCGGAGCGATCGCTGATCCAGCCCGCCTTACCGCAGTTGGTCATCGCCGCCGCCATGCGCTGTCCGCCGGGAGTGATCATATGTCGAAACGGTGCCGCCGCGACCACCTGCTCGATGTCGCTGATCAGGGCCGCCGTCCAGGGCAGGGAAAAACCGCGCAACAGTCTCACGCCCGCCGGTAGCGGCGTCTGTTCGGGGACGTCGAATAGCTCGAGATCACGCACGCATCGGCTCGGTGGCGGCACCGGGTCGCAATTGTACGCCAACGATGACCGGTGCCCGCAACCGACCCGATGGAACGGCGGAGCGCCACGGAGGCATTGTCGAGAGGGTCGGTCG
>DAIDUQ010000080.1:0-2528 GCA_027456605.1 Steroidobacteraceae bacterium
GCTAGAATTGCGGGCTTTCCCCGTACGGAACACACGCACCATGAAACCCGCAATGAACGTCGCGATTACCGGCGCCGCCGGCCAGATCGGCTATGCCCTCGCCTTCCGTGTCGCCTCCGGAGCGCTGCTCGGCCCGGATCAACCCATCAATCTGCACCTGCTCGAGGTCACTCCGGCGCTGCAGACCCTGAACGGCGTGGTCATGGAGCTCGCCGATTGCGCGTTCCCCGGTTTGAACAAGATCGTTGCGACGGACGACGCCAAGGTGGCGTTCCGTGACTGCCACGTGGCGCTGCTGGTCGGCGCCCGGCCGCGCGGCCCGGGCATGGAGCGCAAGGATCTGCTGCTCGCCAATGCACAGATTTTCTCCGCGCAGGGCAAGGCACTGAACGACGCTGCCGACCGCAACGTCAAAGTGCTCGTGGTGGGCAATCCGGCCAACACCAACGCGCTGATCGCGCGGGCCAATGCCAAGGATCTGAACCCGCGCAATTTCACGGCGATGACTCGCCTCGATCACAATCGCGCGCTCTCGCAGCTGGCCGAGAAGACCGGCACGCACGTGCTCGACATCCGCCGCATGACCATCTGGGGCAATCACTCCGCGACGCAGTATCCCGACATCAGCCACGCGCTGGTGGGCGGCAAGCCGGCGCCGTCGCTGGTGGACGCCTCCTGGGTCGAGCAGACCTTCATCCCGCAGGTCCAGCAGCGCGGCGCGGCCATCATCAAGGCGCGCGGCGCCTCGTCGGCCGCCTCGGCCGCCTCCGCTGCGATCGATCACATCCACACCTGGGTGCACGGCACCGCCGAGGGTGACTGGGTGAGCATGGCGATTCCGTCCGACGGCAGCTACGGCATCCCCGAGGGCGTGATCTACTCGTACCCCGTGACCACGCGCAAGGGGGAATACCAGATCGTTCAGGGTCTGGACATCAGCCCCGCCAGCCGCAAGCGCATGGACGCGACGCTCGCGGAACTGCATGAAGAGCGCGACGGCGTGAAGACGCTCCTCGGCTGACCCTCAGCGCGCCGGCGCAGCGGCGCTGCGCCGGTCGGTGCGGGCCCGGATCACGTTCGGGTCCGCATCGGCCGCCGGGGCGGGCCGCCCCCCGGCTGGCCGGAAACCCGCTATAGTGCGGTGGCGCCGTTCCTTTTTTCTTCGACAGCTCGGCACGAAGGAGCTTCCATGCTGGGTGCACTCCTTGCGCTCGTCGCCGCCGCCGCCATCGGCTATGCCGTGACCCAGGCCGGCGGCGTCATCACCCTGATCCTCATCGTCGCGGTGCTCTACCTGGCCTACCGCCGACTCTCGCTGCTCGCCTTCACCGCCACGTTCACCGTGCTGCTGGCCGCCTACAGCTACTTCGGGGCGAGCAACGCCGCGGCAGCGACGTGGAAGGGGTTCCTGTGGCTGTCGCTCGCGGCGTTGTGGCTGCTGAACGTGCGCTGGCTGCGCAAGGCGCTGATCACCCGGCCCTTCATGAAGGCCTATCGGCGGCTCCTGCCCTCGATGTCGCAGACCGAGCGCGAGGCGCTCGAGGCCGGCACGGTGTGGTGGGATGGGGAGCTGTTCACCGGTGCACCGCAATGGTCGAAGCTGCTCGGCGCGCGCGCTCCCGAGCTCAGCGCCGAGGAACAGGCGTTTCTCGACGGCCCCTGCGAGGAACTGTGCCGCATGCTCGATGACTGGAACATCACGCATGAGCGCGGTGATCTGCCGCCGCACGTGTGGGAGTTCATCAAGGCTCGCGGCTTCTTCGCCATGATCATTCCGAAGCGCTACGGCGGCCTGGAGTTCTCCGCCTTCGCCCACTCGTGCGTGCTGACCAAGATCGCCAGCCGCAGCGCGACGGCATCCTCCACCATCGCGGTACCGAACTCGCTCGGGCCGGCCGAGCTGCTGCACCATTACGGCACCGAGGAGCAGAAGAACCACTACCTGCCGCGGCTCGCGCGCGGGGAGGAGGTGCCGTGCTTCGCGCTGACCGGACCGCGTGCCGGCTCCGACGCCGCCTCGATTCCCGACACCGGGGTGGTCTGCCGCGGACAGTGGCAGGGCCGCGAAGTGCTCGGCATGCGGCTGAATTTCTCCAAGCGATACATCACGCTCGCGCCGATCGCGACGGTCATCGGCCTGGCGTTTCGGCTGTTCGATCCCGACAAGCTGCTCGGCGGGCAAGCCGATCTCGGCATCACCTGCGCGCTGATTCCGCGCGAGACCGCCGGTGTCAGCATCGGCCGGCGGCACTTTCCCTCCAACATCCCGTTCCAGAACGGGCCGGTGCAGGGCCGCGACGTGTTCGTGCCGCTCGATTTCATCATCGGGGGACCGAAGATGGCCGGCGCCGGCTGGCGCATGCTGGTCGAGCAGCTCTCGGTCGGCCGGTGTATCTCGCTGCCCTCCAATGCCACCGGGGGCGCGAAGGCCGGCGTGTGGGCGAGCGGCGCCTATGCGCGCATCCGCCGGCAGTTCAACATGCCGGTCGGGCGCTTCGAGGGCGTCGAATCGGTGCTCGCGCGCATGG
>DAIDUQ010000081.1:0-20997 GCA_027456605.1 Steroidobacteraceae bacterium
GGAATCCCGTGATGTCGTCGGGAAGCCCCGCCTCCGTGACACGCTCGGCGCGAGGCCCCCAATCAAACAGCGGCCGGTCGGCGAGCGCGGCGTGCCGCCGCGCACCGGAGGCTGCCGGCAATGATCTCGGCCGCACGCTCGCGCCGCGGCCGCGGCGGACGAACGGACTGGCGCGGCCCACCCACTCCCGGACAACATCGCGCGCACCGAAGCCCGCACGGCCGTCAACAAGAAGGCACTTCTTGCATTACCATTAGGCAGCTTCGCTGTTGGCGGGAGAGGCCCGCGCCGCGGGCACGATGGGCCCGGTCATCGGGCACATTCCAAAAAGCAAGCAGCCAGACCCTGCGCCGAGCCCTCGTCCGCGACGCACAGGGTCGGGCTGGTGAGGCGGGCACGCCAGCCCCCGCCTCGGTACGAGGAATGAGGAACCGAATGATTCGTAAGCTGGCCAACGGCGAGTGGAAAGGCCACACCACCAGCGCGGCCCCCCAGAGGTCCCGTGGCCAACGTCGCGGCCGGACGAGCACCGTGTGCGTGCTCGCACTGCTGCTGTGCTCGGCGATCGCCCTGCGCGTCGCCGAGGCGGCGACGCGCCTGCCGTACACGGTCAAGTGGACATCCACCGGGAAAGGCGCGATCAACTCGACCCTGAAGATGACCTCGCAGCTCGCGGCGCTGCGCACCACAGCCCCGGTCGGACCGTTCGGTCTGATCGCCCGCGCGCGCGGCGATGTGAGGCGCTTGCAGACGGTGCTCCACAGCTTCGGCTACTACGACGGCACGATCACGATCACGATCGACGGCGTAGGCCTCGACAGCGCCGGGCTCGGCAAGGCCCTGAACGCCCTGCCGAAAGGCAAGGCTGCGCATGTGAAGATCACGCCGGTGCTCGGTCCCCTGTTTCACATCGGCCGCATCGACATCGAGGGGACGCTTCCCGCGGGCATGAAACGGACGTTTGGCCTGGCCTCGGGGGCCCCGGCCGTCGCCTCCGATGTGTTGGCGGCGCGCGCGCGGCTGCAGAAGCGATTGCAGGATGCCGGATACGCGCTCGCGACGGTCGCCAAGCCCATCGCTTACGAAGAGCCCGCGCAGCGCCTGCTCAATCTGACTTTTCACGTGCACAGCGGCCCGCATGTCCGCATCGGATCGATCCGCATCCAGGGTCTGCGCCACGTTCGAGAGTCGCTGGCCATACGGCAGCTCCCGCTGCATCCCGGCGAGCTTTACGATACGGCCAGCGTCGAGAAGGCCCGGCAGGCTCTGTTGCGGCTCGGGCTGTTCTCCAGCGTCACGGTCCGGCGGGGCGCTCCCGATCGGCGCCGGCGCGTACCGCTCACGTTTCAAGTCAAGGAAAGCAAACGCTTCGCCGTCGGCGTCAGCGCCGCCTACTCGAGCGACCTCGGCGGCAGCAGCGGCGTGAACTGGAGCGACCGCAACGTGCTCGGCGGCGGGCAGCGGCTCAGCGTGTCCGCGACGGCCATCGATCTCGGCGGCACGGTCAGTACCGGTGTCGGCTACGACGCGAGAGTCGGGTATGCGATCCCGGATTTCCATCGCCGTGATCAGACGCTCGGGTTCTCGGTCACCGCGCTCCGGCAGACGCTGGAGGCCTATACGCAAAACGGCGAGATGGCGCGCACCACACTGACCCGCAGGCTCTCGAGCGACTGGACCGGAACCGCCGGCGCCGGCTACGAGCACGAGAGCATCCTCCAACAGGGTCGCAACTACGCGTACAACCTGCTGTCGATGCCGCTCTCGGCACACTTCAACTCCACCGATCTGTCCTCGCCGCTCCTTGATCCGACACACGGTTTCAAGATATCGATCAGGGTCGCCCCGACGCTCTCCTCGGGGGCTTCTGGCCAGCAGTGGTTCGTCATCCTGCAGGGCAGCATCGCGACTTACTTCGACGTGCATCGGCTCTTCCGGCGTGATCCCCCCGGTCGCACGGTACTGGCCGCGCGGCTGCTCGCCGGCGTGGCGGAAGGGGCCAGCCAGTTCAGCCTGCCGCCCGATCAACGCTTCTACGCCGGCGGCAGCGGCACGGTGCGCGGCTATGCCTATCAGTCGGTCGGTCCGCAGTTTCCCGACGGTTATCCGGAAGGCGGCACGAGCATGCAGGCGGTCAATCTCGAGCTGCGCCAGCGCATCGGCGCGAGCTGGGGCGCCGTCCTGTTCGCCGATGCCGGCGGTGTCGCCGCCGGCTCGCAAAGCGTATACCGTGTCGGCGTGGGAATGGGTGTGCTCTATTACACGTCCATCGGACCGATCCGGCTCGACTTCGCCGTGCCGACGCGCCCGCTGCGCAATGGCGGCAGTTTCGAGGTCTACATCGGCCTCGGGCAGGCGTTCTGATGCGCAGAGCGTTGCGCATCGCGGCATGGAGCGTCTGCGCAGTGGTGCTGCTGGCCGTGCTGTGCGCCTCGGCCCTGATCGTCGCCGGCAATACCCGCGCCGGGCGCCGTCTGATCGAGCACGAGACCGCGCAGCTCTCCTCGGGGCGCGTGCGCATCGCGGGCCTCGGCGGCCGATTCCCCTCCCGCATCGATATCGCCAGCGTTCAGTTGAGTGACTCGCGGGGCCCGTGGCTGCGCGCCGCGCACGTCTCAGTGCGCTGGTCGCCCCTGGCGCTGCTCGCCTGGGATCTGCACGTCGAGCGGTTCGATATCAGCAAGGTCGATGTGCTGCGACGGCCGGTGCCCTCCCGCTCGAGCCGCGCCCGCGGCCCCGCGCATTTGCCGGCCATCGACATCGATCACTTTCGGGTCCACACGCTGCAGCTCGAACCGGCCGCCGCCGGAACGTTGGCGCGCCTGAACGTCCGGGGATCCCTCCATTACCGATCGATGACCGACGCGCGCGCGACCCTGCTCGCGCGGCGCACCAACGGTATGGGCCTGTACAGGTTGCGGCTACGGACGGCGCCCACGGCACTGGACGCCCGCGTCAAGGTCGAGGAGCCGGCGGACGGGCCCCTGCAACATTGGCTCAAACTCCCGGGGCTCGGCCCCCTGGCGCTCGAGGCGAGCATCGAAGGGCCGCCCCACGCGGAGACGCTTCGGCTCAGCGCGCACGCGGGAAAACTCGACGCCCAGGCCCATGGAACCATCGACCTCGGCCGACGCTCGGCCGATCTGACCTACGCAATCACCTCCGCGGCCATGCAGCCTCGACCGGGCGTGTCCTGGCGGCACATCGCGCTCCACGGCCGCTGGCGCGGGCCGCTGGGAACGGCACAGGCAAACGGGACGCTGGATCTCCAGGGCCTGAGGCTCGCCAATGGCTCGCGGCTGGGTAGCCTCACCGCGAACCTGACCGCCAACGGTCAGGTCCTCACGGTGCACGCCACGGGCCGGCACATCAGGCTGCCGGGACCCCACCCGCGGCTGCTGCGGGGCTCGCCGCTGAGCCTGGAGGCGACCCTGCAACTGCATGCGGCGCGCCGTCCGCTGCAGCTCGCGGCGACGGATCGCCTGTTCAGCCTGCGGGCGAGGCTGCTCACAGCCGGTGCGCGCAATGCCGCCTTCGATCTGCGGTTGCCGCGACTGTCCCCCCTTGCGGCGCTCTACCACGAGCGCATCCACGGCACTCTGCGCCTCGTGGGCACGATCGCGCAGCACGGCACGCTCACGCGCCTCGCCGTCCGCGGCGCCGGCCGCGTACGGGGCGCGGGCGTTGCCGCGCGAGTGTTAGGGCCCCACACGCGCCTCCGACTGGAGGCGAGCCTGACGCCAACGAAGGTGCGCGTACGGCGCTTCACGCTCTCGGGGCGCGCAATCACGCTGTCCGCGACCGCGAGAGCGGAGCGCAACCCGCCGGGCGATCCGGCCGGCGCGGTGCGTGCAGTACATGCCCGCTGGCGGCTCTCCCTGCCCGATCTGGCGCGGCTTTCCCCCGCGGCGGGCGGGTCGCTGGTGCTCACGGGCGCGGCCCAGGGCCCGTTGCACGCGCTGACACTCCTCGCGCGGGCACATTCGAGCCTCTCCCTGCACGGGGCGCCACCCGAATCCCTCCAGGCCACCGTGCGGGCCCGCGGACTGCCCTCAGCCACCCATGCCGAGCTGCGGGTCGGGGGCACTCTCGCCGGCGCACCGGTGGCGCTCGAGGTCTCTCTGGTGCGGTCGGCGACTCATACCTATGACCTCGACGTACGGCGCATGACCTGGAGAAGCGTAAGCCTCACCGGCCGTCTGCGTTCGGGCTCGAGCCTCGCATCCACACGCGGCCAGCTGCGCCTGAGCATCGCGCAGCTGGCGGATCTACGGCCCCTGCTCGCAACGGCGCTCACGGGACGCCTCGACGGGACCCTCGCGCTGGCGCCGGTGGCCGGTCGCGCGGGCGCCCGCATGCGGTTGGTCGCCCGCCACCTCGAGGCGCGCGGTCTCGAAGGCGATATCAGGCTATCCGCCGACGGCCCGCTCGATGCGCTGCGTCTTCGGCTCGCGGCCGAATCGCCCGACTTCCGCGGCGCGCCCGCAAGCCTGACGGTCACGGCGCGGCTCGACCGCCGGCCGCGGACGCTCGATCTGCGCGCTTTCGCCGCCCACTATCGCGGTCAGACACTGCAGCTGCTCTCGCCCTCTCAGGTGGCATGGTCGGGCGGTGTCGCGGTCCGCAATCTGCGGCTCGGGGTCCAGCGAACGGTCATCGCGCTCAATGGGAGGCTGTCTCCGACGCTCGATGTTCGCGCATCGATTCATCGGCTCGATGCCGGAGTCATCGATGCGTTCGCACCGCACCTGCTCTCGGGCGGCACCCTCAGCGCCGAAGCACGACTCAAGGGCCGCCGCACGTCGCCGGTCGGCCACGTATCGCTCGAGCTCACCGGCCTGAGATTCGCCGGCCCGCAGACGCAGGGACTGCCGGCGGTCGATGTGCGCGGCCACGCGCGCCTGCGGGCCGGGGTGGCCGCGGTTTCCGCCGTGCTCGTGGCGGGACCGGCATCGCGCCTGTCGCTGAGCGGTCGCGCGCCGCTCAGCCGCGCGGGGCGGGTTGCCCTGAAACTCACCGGCTCGATGGACGCAGCGCTGATGAACGCCATCCTCGAGGCCAGAGGCGAGCGCGCGGCGGGAACGCTCACCGTCGATGCCCGCGTGAGCGGCAGGGAGCAAGCCCCGCGGATCCGCGGCGTCGTCACGCTCGAGAACGGGGATCTGCGCGACTATGCCGAAGGCGTCCACATCGGCGACATCAACGCGCGCCTCGTCGGCGACCAGGGTGTCTTGAGGATCTCGAGCCTCACGGCGCGTGCCGGTCCGGGCCACCTGTCCGCGACCGGCACGATCGGGATTCTTCAACCGCGGATGCCGATCGATGTCTCCCTGATCGCCCATCGGATCCGGCCGATCACGAATGACATTCTGACCGCCGATCTCGGTGCCGACATCCACGTCGTGGGCACGCTGCGCGATCGCGTGAACGTCACCGGCACCATCCATCTCCACCATGCCGAGATCAGCATCCCGAACGGACTTCCGCCGAATGTCGCGACGCTGGATGTGATCCGTCCGGGCCAGGCGGTCCAGCCGGTGCGCGCGACGCGCCGGTTGGTGATCGGCCTCGGGCTGACCCTGGACGCCCCGCGGGCCATATTCGTCCGCGGAAGAGGACTCGACGCCCAACTCGGCGGCAAGCTCGAAATCGCGGGCACATCCGCCCATCCTCGCGTGAGCGGCGGCTTCTCGATGACCCGCGGCACCTTCTCGCTGGCGGGCACGAGCCTCGACTTCACGAGCGGCCGGGTCAGCTTCAACGGCGAGGGCCTGCGGCACCGGATCGATCCCACCCTCGATTTCGTCGCGCAGAGCAGCGTGATGTACACCTCCGCGACGACTGTCACGCTGCGTGTCACGGGCTTCGCGGATGACCCGCGCATATCGCTCACGAGCAGTCCCCAACTGCCGCAGGACGATCTGCTCGCGCTGCTGCTGTTCGGCGAGCCCGCCTCCCAACTCTCGCCTTACCAGCTCGGCGAGACCGGCGCTGCGCTCGCCACCCTGGACGGGCTCGGCGGATCGGGCGCCAGCAGTCTCAATCCCCTGACCTGGATCCGGCGCCACCTGGATCTGAACACGCTGTCGGTCGCAAGCGGCCAGCCGACCGGGGCCGCCGGCGCCGCTCCCGGCACGCGGACCGGCGGCGCGACCGTCACCGCCGGCAAGTACCTGTCGAACAACATATACGTCGCGGCGACACACACGACACAAGGCACCAGCCAGATTCGCGTCGATATCGACCTGAGCCGCCACTTGAAGCTCGAGACGCGCTTGGGCAACGGTACCGCGACCACGCAAGGGACGACTCCGCAGAACGATCCCGGCAGCAGCATCGGCCTGGCCTATCAGCTGCGTTATTGAGAAGCGCTGGATCCGGGCCCCCTGCCCGGCTCGGGGCGCTTAGCGCCAAAAAGCGTCGTTTTGGGCTCCAGGCACCGCTGCGCCTATTCCGTGCCGACGATTCAGGTTACGCAATCACCTCGAGGCCACGCGTAACGAGTGAATTCGCAACCCATGGCTCTGGCCTGATGCGAGAGCCGGATGCGATATCATGATCGTTCGGACCACCCACAGCTGGAGGCTAGGCGTCACATGGCGAAAGAGCACTTTCCGATTGATCTCGAGCAGTTGCGGCCACTGAAGCTCGATCCGAGGCTGGGCGCGCTGACCGATGCGCAAAAGGCGGATCTCCGCCACAACATCCAGCTGTGCCGCAACGCAATCGTTTTCTTCACGGCCCTGGCGGGAGCCAAGGGCCTGTCCGGGCACACCGGCGGCGCGTACGATACCGTGCCGGAAGTGATGATCATTCGCGGGTTCATCGCCAACGGCGCGCCCATCGTGCCCGTCATCTATGACGAGGCCGGCCACCGGGTCGCCACGCAGTACCTGCTCGCCGTCCTCGAGGGCGCCATGCCGGCCGAGCGTCTGCTGCATTACCGCGAATTCGACAGCGGTCTGCCGGGGCACCCCGAGAAGCAGCTGACCCCGGGCGTGCACTTCAGCTCGGGCCGGCTCGGCCACCTGTGGGCGTTCTGCAATGGCGTCGCCATGGCGAATCCCGACAAAGCCGTGGTCCTGCTGGGCTCCGACGGAAGCCAGATGGAAGGCGACGACGCGGAAGCGGCGCGGCTGGCGGTTGCACACCAGCTCAACATCAAGGTTCTGGTGGACGACAACAACGTCACGATCGCCGGGCACCCCCAGGAATACATGCCCGGCTATGATCTCAGCCGCACCCTGGCCGGCTATGGCCTGACGCTCGCGACCACCCTGGGCGAGGATCTCGACGCGCTGTACACGGATCTCGCTCGGGCATTCTCCGACACGCGGCCGCAGGCCGTCGTGATCAAGCGCCCCATGGCGCCGGGCATCCCCGGGGCCGAAGGCAGCCCCAGCGCGCACGAGGTGCTCAAAACCGATACCGCGATCCGTTATCTCGAGGCGCAGGGCGGCCAGGAGGAGGCGATCGCCCTGCTCAAGGCGGCGCAGCCCGAGAAATGTCCGCTCAGCTACCGCGGCTCGGCCGGCGTGGGCAAGAACCGTGACGATTTCGGCAAGATCCTCAACGGGATCCTCGATGAGATGAGCCCCGCGCAGCGCATCGCCAGCGTCCGGGTGTTCGACAACGACCTCGAGGGCTCCTGCGGGCTGCATCACGTTCGCAAACAGCATCCGGAGGTGCTCGTGCGCGGCGGCATCATGGAGCGCGGCAATTACTCGGCCGCGGCGGGCTTCGGCTCCCAACCCGGCAAGCAGGGCATCTTCGCCACCTTCAGCGCCTTTCTGGAGATGTGCGTGAGCGAGATCACGATGGCGCGCTTGAACTTCGCCAATGTCCTCGCCCACTTCAGTCACAGCGGCGTCGACGACATGGCGGACAACACCTGCCATTTCGGCATCAACAGCATGTTCGCCGACGGCGGTGTGGCGCCGGTGCACGGTGAGGATACGACACGGCTGTACTTTCCGGCCGATCGCCATCAGTTCGCCGCGTGCGTCAAGCGCATCTTCAACGACCCCGGGCTGCGGTTCCTCTTCACCACCCGCTCGCCCGTACCCGACATCCTGGATGCGCACGGCAAGCCGCTCTATGAAGGCAAGCCGTTCGAGCCCGGCAAGGACTCCATCGTGCGCGCCGCGCCGGCCGGCGCCGGCTACATCGTCGCCGTCGGGGAGACCGTGTACCGGGCCCTCGACGCGCTCATCACGCTCGCGGAACAGGGTATCAACGTGGGGCTGGTCAACAAGTCGACGCTGAACGTCGTCGACCGGGAGATGATGGCTCGGTTGGCGCAGGCGCCCTTCGTGCTCGTCACCGAGGGGTGGAACGTGCGCACGGGACTCGGCAGCCGCTTTGGAAGCGAGCTGCTGCGCGCGGGATTCAAAGGACGCTACGACCACCTCGGCACGCATCGCGAAGGCTGCGGCGGACTGTGGCAGCAAATGGGACATCAAGGCCTCGATCCGGCCGGGATCGCCCAGGCGGTGAAAGCGCTGGTCGATTGATCCGCCCCTCGCCCGGGAACGGTCCCCGGCGCCGGTGACGAGCCTGCCCATGAGCGAAGCGCCGGCGCGGGGGCGGGCTGCCAGACCGTCACGGTGACGCGCCGGCCGGCTGAGGACCGGCCGCGTCGGCGGGCTCAACGCCTCCCGTTGGCGACTTCGGCGACCGGGCGGGAGCGGACTCGGTGCGCATCATCGGACGCCGCCGCGACGCTTGCGGTCCGGTAACGCCCGATCAGCCTCATCAGGCTGGTCGCCTGTTCGTTGAGCGCCTGGGCCGCTCCGGCGGCCTGCTCGACCATCGCCGCGTTCTGTTGCGTCATTGCATCCATCGACGTCACGGCTCGGTTCACCTGCTCGATGCCCGAGGCCTGCGCGCTGCTCGACTCGGCGATGTCGGCCATGACGTCCGTCACTTTCTTGACCCGCGTCACGATCTCCCCGAGCACCGCGCCGGACTCATCGACCAGCTTGGTGCCCTCGCTCACTTTGCTCACCGAGTCGTGGATCAGCGTCTTGATCTGCTTGGCCGCCTCGGCGCTGCGCGAGGCGAGATTGCGCACCTCGGAGGCCACGACCGCGAATCCCTTGCCCTGCTCGCCGGCCCGAGCCGCCTCGACCGCCGCGTTCAGCGCCAGAAGGTTGGTCTGGAACGCGATCGCATCGATCACACCGATGATGTCGGCAATCTTGCGGCTCGCGGCGCTGATCTCGCCCATTGCACCGACGGCGGCCCCGACCACGTTGCCGCCGCGCTCGGCCTGCTCGCGCGCCGCCCGCGCCAGCTGCTTGGCCTGCGCCGCGTTCGCCGCGTTGTCTTTCACCATCGTGGTCATATGCTCCATCGACGACGCCGTCTCCTCGAGACTCGCGGCCTGCTCCTCCGTACGCCTGTTCAAATCGAGATTGCCGCGCGAGATTTCCTCCGCGCCGAGTTGCACCGCACGGGAAGTCGTCGCCAGGCTGGCGACCACATCCATCATGGCCGAGATCATCGAATTGATCGAACCGGCCAATGCCTTGAAATCGCCTGACTTGTCGTTGACGCTCATGCGCGACGTGAGATCGCCGTCGACGGCCCGGCTGACGACCCCGACCGTCTCCACCACCGTGCGCGCGACGTTGTCGATCAGCTCGTTGACGCTGTGCGCCAGCAGCAGAAGATTGCCGCTCTTGCCCTGGGTCGACATGCGCCGGCCGCTCGCCCCGGCAAGCACCGCCTGAATGACCTCCCGCGTCTCCTGCACCGCGCGATCCAGGTCACGCGTCTCGACGACCCGCTGTGTGACGTCGCGGCCGATGCCCACCAGGCCGGTCACTGTTCCGGTTGCATCCCGCAGCGGCACCTTGGTCGTTTCCAGGTGCATCAGATGGCCGGCCGGATCCCGGCACTCCTCCTCGCGCGCCGACAGCGGCGTGCCGGAGCGGATCACCGCCTGCTCGTCCTCGTGGTAGCGGGCGGCCAGCTCCGCGGAATGGAAGTCGAAGTCGTTCTTGCCCAACAGCTCCCCGGGCGTCTTCGCCCCCATGACGCGCGCGACCGCGACGTTGGCCAGGACGAAGCGTCCGTCGACATCCTTGACGTAGAGCAGGTCGGGGAGATGATCAATGAGGGTCCGCAGCATCGCGCGCTCCCGGGCCGCGCCGCGCCCCTCGGCGACCCACCCTCTGCGGACAAGCCGGTACCCCGCAGCACCGCAGCCGGCCGCAAACACGAGACTGATGGCGTTGAAGAGATAGTCGATCATCCAAAGTCCCCGACATCTCGGGCAGGCGCCAGGATTCCTCATCTGTTACCGCTACACCGAGACACCCATCACGACCCGCGGCGCGCCGACTGTGACGTCTGTCTAAGACCGGACCGATGCGAGCCGGTAGCGCCCCGTCGGTCGCGACCCGGGGTGCACGCGGGGTGCTTCGGGGCGGGCGAGCCGCGATTGACGCGCGCCAAAACCGAGCGCTGTGCGATCGAACTTGAGCGCGCGCGCCAGGAGGCTACGCGCTCTCGAGGCATCAGCTCGTCAGATCCGGCTCGCCGCAGTGGTGGAGGATGAACGCGCGAGCCCCGTCGCGCAAACGAATGGCTGCCGCGAACGGCTCCTCGTCGGCGCGCGCGAGCAGCGGTTCGCCGTATGTGGCTTCGACACAGACATGCCGGGGCAACCACTGTCCGTCACGCAGTACCGAACGGGTGCCCGCAAGTGCAAGGGGAATGATGGGTACTCGCTCGGCGACGGCGGCCTGAAAGGCGCCGAGGTGGAAGCCGCGCAAACCGATCTCGCGCGTGAAGGTTCCTTCTGGAAACATGACAAGAGCGTCGCCGGTGCGCAGCGCCTCACGAAGACGTCCAACCTCGGCAACGCTCTGCTGCGGCGCGGAGCGTTCGACGAACAGTGAGCGAAGTCTGCGCAGGTATCGTCGCAGCAGCGGTGTGCGCTCAAGCTCCGCTTTGGCGACGAAGCGATGGGGCACCGCCACCAAAGCGGTGACGAACAGGATGTCCGAGTAACTCGCATGATTGACCACGAGAATGTGTGGCGCACGCAGATTGACGTGCTCCCGGCCGGCGACCCGCACAGGCATGCACACGAGACGCAAAAATGCTCTCGCCGCGCGGTGATTGAGCCGCCAGATGCCCACGGAACTGCGCGCGAGCAGCGTAAACGCAAGAACAAAAGTTCCGATCACCAATAGGACGGTCCCGGCATACACGCCGAATGCCATGCGCAGTACCGAGTCGATCCGGCGGCGCGCCGCTAACTGCATGTTCTCGAGCAATAACCGAAGCATCTGCAGCCGCGGGTTACGCACGGCATGCCCAAGTGATCCCTCGAGATAGGCTTGACGCGTGGCGGCACGGCGCAGCTTCCCGCTCGAGGTCTTGAGCACAGCGTGCGGTGCGGCGAGAACGATCTCGTCGGCCGGCTCGCCGGCGGCGGCCGTTACGCGGGTGGTGATCGCGGTTTCCAGCTCGCGTCGGCGCAGCGGGTCGGTCTCGCGAGTCTCCGCAACGACGACTAGTTTCTCGGAGCCGGTCTCGGGATCCCCGGTGCCGAAAGCCGCGACGCACCCCTCGCGGATGCCAGCCAGCTTGCCGGCGGCGGCTTCGATCTCTTCGGGATAGATGTGCCGTCCACGCCGGATGACAATGTCCTTGGACCGACCGGTGATAAAAAGCTCCCCGGCGGCGAAATAGGCCCGATCGCCGCTGTTGCGCCAGTCGCCGGACAGAAGACTCCGGGTCGCCTCCACGTTCCGGTAATAACCGCTGGTCGCGGACGGACCAGCGAACTGCAGATCCCCCTCCACCCGCTCCCCGGCTGGCGCGCCGTGCTCATCGATGATGCGCAGCCGATAGCCCGGCAAAGCGGTTCCGCATGAGACGAACGACAGCGCATTCGGCGCGCTTGCGGACACCGGCTGCGCCACTCCGCGGCTCGTGAGCTGCTCCCGGTCGATGCGATCGACGAGCGGACCGCGGCCGAGCGGCGGAAAGGCGAGCCCGACGCCGACTTCCGCAAGCCCATATACGGGAGTCATCATCTGCGGCCGAAAGCCATACCGGGCGAAGCGGGCGTGGAACCGCTCGAGTGTCTCGGGATGCACGCGTTCGGCACCATTGAAGCTGAGACGAACAGAGGAAAGGTCGAGACCTTGCAACTCGTCCTCTGTCGGGCGGCGCGCCACGAGTTCGTAGCCGAAGTTCGGCGAAGCGGTGAACGTGGCGCGAAAATCGTGAACCGCCCGCATCCAGCGGGCCGGTCGCGCCAGAAACGCGGTGGGTGACATCAACACCAGCAGGCAGCCGTGATAGAGCGAGCCGAGCCATGCGCCGATGAGACCCATATCATGGTAGAGAGGCAACCAGCTCACGAATACATCCTGCTCGGTTGCTCTGATCGAGGTGCCGATCGCACGAATGTTCGCCAGCAGGTTGGCGTGCGTGAGAACGACCCCCTTGGGCGCGCCGGTACTGCCGGAGGTGTACTGCAAGAACGCGATCGAGTCGCTCGACACCGTGCCCGGACCGGGCTCGCTCTGGCCGCCCAAATCAAGATCGGCGACCGAGACGATGTGACGCAGCGAGGGCACCCTCGATTTGAACAAGTGCACGACGGGCCGGACCTCGCGAAACGTAATCAGGACTTCGGCTCCCGCATTTGCCAGGATTTTGGCGTGCCGGTGTACGTGCTCCTCGAGCTGTGTGCGATGAGCGGGCGGATACAGCGGCACGGGCACGCCGCCTGCGAGGAGCACGCCGAAGAAGGTGCGCAGATAGTCGACGGACGTCGGCAGCATCAGCGCCACGGTTGCGCCCGGCGAAAGTCCAAGCAGCTTCAACCCGGACGCGATGGAGCGTGCGCCGCTGACAAGCGCCGCATAAGTCAGAACCTCTCGGTTGCCGTCACGCAGTACGATCACGTGCGGAGCTTGCGGTTCTTTCGCGACCCGCCATTTTAGGACGTCAATCAGGGTTGTGGCGGCCGTGGGCTCACCGCTGGGCGCTCGAACGGCAGATCTTGCGCGCTCCCGCGCGGCAATGTGTCCCTCGCCGGCGTCCGTCTCGCGATTCTTGGGGGCAGCGCTCGAGAACCGCACGAGGTCGCCGATGGTGTCGAGGGACTCGAGCGCTTCCTCCGGGATTTCGATCTTCAGCTCACGCTTGAGCCGTTCGAGGAGCTCGGCGCGCGTCAGGCTGTCAAAGCCGAGATCCGCATCAAGACGACTGTGTAGCTCCAGAGTGGGTGGAGGGAGTGCATGATGCAGCTCCTCAAAGAGCGCGGCGACAACAGCCTCTACGTCCTCTCGAGTCGAGATACGGGCTTGCGCTGGTTCGGGCACAGAGCGCTCAGATGGTTCCGACAGTGATTCCGGTGTTGACCTTCGTGATGCCGGGTGTGGACCAGACGGTCAGCTGCGTTTCATCCCGCTCGGACCACAACGATACCCTGCTGCGCGGGCTGACCTCGCCGCCGTGGGTTTCGACGGCGATCCGATTGGCATCGACCTGCGCGCCGCGCCCGCACGTTTCTTCGCCGCGCCGCTTGTCGAAAAGTCTGTCCATGAATCCGCTGAGCATCAACACAGCATAATCCTCCGCTTCCACCCGCTCAAGCATGACCTTCAATTTGGCCGCCATCAAATCATCCAACGAAGCAATCAGCGCGCCGTTTTCGGCCCTCTCCAGCTCCCCGACTCGTCCAAAAAGCGATTCCACCAAAAGCCCAACTTTCCCCGGCACGTCAAATCCCGGCACTGATACAACCAACGTCGATGTTTCCGGTTCATCCTGAAGAACATCGGCATCCTTCAAGTCTAGAATCCATGTCGTGCATGACCGCGCCCAATGGCCGGCGAATAGGACGATGACGACGCAGGAGCGGCATGTCAGCCACCATACCGCTCGCCAGGCTATGCCGAATGGATTCCGAAGCGGTGGTGCGGGCGCTCTCGAAGCCGTCGAGCGCCGTCAGTATGAAATTGTCGGGCCGCGCAGCCTTGCGGCTCCTCAGACGCGGCGAACGATGCCCAATATGACGCCATGGCACGAATGTCAGAGTCAGGCACCAAGCGCAACTCCTGCACAACTGCTGCCATGGGCCCACCTGCCGCTCCGTGCCGAAGCGAGCGGCCCTCCCGCAGGTAGGCATAGAAGCCCTGCGTCGTACAGCGGAGAGGACGCGGACTGTTCCCGTTGAGGGCCGGCGCATCCCAACTGTCGAGGCGGTCCCCGGCAAGATAGCTCGAGCCGGCCTCCTCGGTCCCGGGCAGATTGCGGGGGCTGCGGCAGGCCGCGCAGTGGCCGAGGCTCTCAACGAGATAGGCCACGCGATTCCACTCCTTGGAGCGGCGCGGATGAGAAATCCGCGTCACTTTGCCGCATCTGCCGGTCGAATCGAGACCGGGAAAAATGACGGGAATTTCCCTCATGCTCAATGCCTTACCCAGCCGCCCCGTGCGGCACGGAACGAGCCTCCCGCGACGCCGCACGCGACCGCGGCCCGGGTGCGCGCGGGGCGCTTCGGGGCGGACGAGCCGCGATTGACGCGCGCTCATCGCGATGCCAATGTGATCCGCCGCCGCGCCGCTTTCCGGCGCTTCATCCAGCCACGATCGACAGTGCACATGACTGACTGCGACAGCGTCGCGCCCGCCCCGAGTCCCGCCGAGGATGTCGTGCTCAGCGTGACGGAGCTGTTCAAGCATTACCCGGGGATCCTTGCGGTCGATCGCGTCTCGTTCGAGGTCCGCCGGCGGGAGGTCGTGGGGCTGCTCGGGCCGAACGGCGCCGGCAAGACCACCACCATCAACATGATCCTCGGCGTGCTCAGCCCGACGACGGGCGGCGTGCGTATCGCCGGAATCGATTTGGCGCGGCAGCGGGCCCGGGCGCTGGCGCAAGCGAACTTCTCCGCGGTCTACGCCGCCCTGCCCGGCAATCTCACGGTGGCGCAGAACCTCAAATTCTTCGGACTGGTCTATGGCGTGCCGGCGCTGCGCGCGCGCGTCGCCGCCGTGCTCGAGGAATTCGACCTCCAGCGCCTGAGGAACACCAAGTGCGGCGTGCTGTCCTCTGGAGAGCAGACACGCGTCGCCCTCGCGAAGGCGGTGCTCAACCGCCCGCGCCTCCTGCTCCTCGATGAGCCGACCGCCTCGCTCGACCCGGCCGCCGCGCGCACGATCCGCGCCCGGATCCGCGGGCTCGCCACGCACAGCGAGTGCGGCATCCTCTGGACGTCGCACAACATGTACGAGGTCGAAGAAGTCTGCGACCGGGTCCTGTTCCTGTCCCGGGGCAGGATCCTGCTCGAGGGCGATCCCAGGGCCCTGCCGCGCGCCCACGGCGTGCCGACGCTCGAGGAGCTCTTCATCCGCCTGGCGCGCCAGCCACTGTCCGAGCCCGTGGAGCGCACCGGATGAGGCCGCGGCCGATCGCGGGGATTCTCCTGCGCCAGTTCTATCTCATCCGCGGCAGCCCGGTGCGGGCGCTGCCGATGTTCGCCTGGGTAGCCATCGACATCGTCGTCTGGGGCTTCATCACGCGCTACCTGAACTCGATGAGCGCGGGCCGGTTCAACTACGTGCCAAGCCTGCTCGGCGCGGTGCTGATGTGGGATTTCTTCACGCGCGTCATGCAGGGCGTGAGCACGGCCTTC
Source organism: Steroidobacteraceae bacterium (assembly GCA_027456605.1). GTDB lineage: Bacteria > Pseudomonadota > Gammaproteobacteria > Steroidobacterales > Steroidobacteraceae > 13-2-20CM-66-19. Next base: position 15,668 of record DAIDUQ010000081.1, read on the forward strand.
CTGGAGGATGTCTGGTCGCGGAATTTCCTCAACCTGTTCGCCACGCCGCTCACCCTCTCCGAATACATCACCGGCCTGGTCATCACCAGCATCGGCACGAGCGCGGTGGGTCTGGTCGTGATGCTGGCGCTGGCCATGGCGGTATTCGGGCTATCGTTCTTCGCGCTCGGCGCCCTGCTCATCCCCTTTCTCCTGGTGTTGTTCTGTTTCGGGATTGCCCTCGGGATCCTGGCGAGCGCCCTGGTCCTGCGTCTTGGTCCGGCATCCGAATGGCTGGTGTGGCCGCTGCCGGCGCTGCTCTCGCCGTTCGTCGGGGTCTTCTACCCGCTCTCGACCCTGCCGCGCTGGATGCAGGCCGTCGGCCACCTGTTGCCGCCCGCGTACGTGTTTCAGGGGATGCGGGCCGCGCTCGCGCACCGGCCGTTCTCCGCCGGCAGCCTCGCGCTCGGCGGCGCGATCGCGCTGTTCGACATTCTCCTTGCCGGCTACTTCTTCGCGCGCGTCTTCCGCCACGCCGTTCGCACCGGACTGCTGGCGCGCTACAGCGCCGAAAGCACCGCGTGAAATCCCGCGAAGGCCGCGCCGATCGACGATCGTGCCGCCGGCCTCGTACTTGGGCTACCATGCGCATTCCGTCGCACTCGACGCGGAGGCGTAAGCGATGAAATTCGTGGCACTGCTGAAGAACGTCGCCCTGGGCGCGTCGGCGGGTGTTGCCTTGCTGACCGCGCTGCCGATTTTCGGCGCCGTGGGCACCCTCACCGGCGCCGGAGCGCTGGTCGGTTCCGTGCTCGGCGGCATGGTCGGCCTCGTCGATACGGTGCGCACGCCGCGCACGTAACCGGCGCGGGCGCGCCTTCGATCGGGCTTGAGCTTGGCGGCTCAGGCGCCCGCGGCCTGATGCCGCATCTGCAGACGATGATGCTGGGCCGCCAGACTCAGCCATGCGACGCCCCCGCGGGACGGGATGCGCGGCGCGGACTGCGGTCCCCGCCGCAGCGCTTCTTCCACGCGCTGCGGCGTGCCGAGATCGCTCCAGCCGCAGGGAGGAACCGCCAGCACCCGCAGCGCGTCCTCCTGTCCCGCAACGATGTCGCGCGAAAAATCGACGCTCGGCAGGCGCTCGTAGAGCGCGGTGAACGTTCCGGCATTCGGATGAGCCCGGTCGTGGGCAATGGCCGCCTCCATCGCGCTCACGATGTCGGCGATGCGGGCGCGAAGCAGGTTCAGCAGAGCCTGTCCGCGGGTGACGACGATGAAGGCGTTCCACAGCGCGCCGGCGCGGATCAGCTCCCGTGCCTGCGCAAGCGGCGGCTTCTCCACGAAGCAGGCCACGGTCCGCGCGCCTCGCCCGTCGCGCTCACCCGGCACGATATAGCCCAGTTCCGGATCAACCTCTTCCGGCACGATTCCCATCAGCAGCGGCTCACTCGGGCGCCAGCGCAGACCCTCGAGCGCGGCCAGAAGCGCATCGGCAAGCACCGCCTCCTGGCGCACCAGGTGATCCGACGGCAGCAGCACAAGCTGCGCGTCACGGTCGCGCTCCAGGATGTGCAGCAGAGGCAGCAGGATGCCGATGGCCGTACCGCGGTTGCACGGCTGGACGATCACGTTTCGATCCGGTAAGGTCGCCAGCGCTTCCCGCCACCACTTTCGGTGCTGTTCGGCGACGATCACGCAGGTTCGCGACGCATCGGAGAGACTGCCGGCACGTCGCAGCGCCTCATGCAGCAGCGCCGGACCATCGAACAACGAGCAGAATTGCTTGGGCACGGACGTTCCCGAGGCTGTTGTCGTCAGTGCTTGCAGCCGGCTGCCTTCGCCCGCCGCCAGAACCAATGTCCACGCGGTGTTTGTCTCAGGCATGCGTCCGTTCTCCTCGTTTGAGTGTGGGAGCTGCGCGCGCCGCGCGAGCCCTTGACCAGCCGTCACTCCTTAAATTGAGTGCCTGACGCATCATCGGTTCCCGAAAAAGAGCGCCAGGTTCGTGCGGCATCCGGATTCCCGCGCGCCGGACGCGTCGTGGCGATCTGCGCGAGGCGCGGTTCCAGAACGGCGAGGCATCGAGGGAGTTGAACAGCTGCGCCAGATCCCGCACCCGCGCACTCACGGTGGCGACGCGGTTGGCGTGCACCGGATCGTGACGTTTCGGGCCCATAGCCTTGGTGATCATGCGTACTGTTCGCCTCTACGCCGCAACCCGAAGCGTCGCGCCACCGGTGCAGCCGCGGTATGCGCACAAATACGCATCAAGCGCCGTTCAACGGACGCCGAGCCCGCGGCACGCATGCGCCGCATCCGCTGACGGAACGATCCCGCGCGGCCGCCACGCCGGCCGTTGGCGCGCTCCATGGCGATCACGGATAATCGCCGCACCCCCAAAACGAGACGGGCGCGCCATGCATCGCACTCAGACAAGCTTCCTGTTCGATCTCGACGGCACGCTCGTCGACAGCGTCTATCAACACGTGCTTGCCTGGCAGCAGGCGCTTCGTGCCGCGGGCATCGAGCTGTCGGTGTGGCGCATCCATCGGCGCATCGGCATGAGCGGCGGGCTGTTCACCGAGATGCTGCTGCGGGAAGTGTCGGCCGAGATCACCCCCGATTTGCTCGAGAAGCTGCAGCGACATCACGCCGAGGCATATGCGCGGCTCGTTCAATGGGTACGTCCCCTGCCCGGCGCGAAGGAATTGCTCGCCTATCTCACGGAAGCGCGCCTGCCATGGGCGATCGCCACCAGCGGCAGAATGATCTCGGCACAATACAACTTGCGTATCCTGGGCGTGGATCCCGCGCGCGCCGTGATCGTCACCCGCGATGACGTGGCGCACGCCAAGCCCGACCCCGACCTGTTCCTGAGCGCGGCCGAGCGGCTCGGCGCCGACATTCACGCCGCAGTCATCGTGGGGGACAGCATCTGGGACATGCTCGCGGCGCGGCGCGCGCAGGGACTGGGTGTCGGACTGCTCTCCGGCGGCTACGGCCAGGACGAGCTCGAGCGCTCCGGCGCGATCCGCGTCTACGAGGATCCGGCCGACATGCTGCGACACATCGATGAGGTGGGCGGACGCGTCTGAGGCGCGACAGGCTGCGCCCGTCCGGAATATCGCGCAGGCTCAGCGCCGCCTCGACGGCCGCGCGCGGACCACGCGGGCCGTCGAGCACAAATGCGTTGAACAGCCCCGGTGCCTCCTGAGCACCACCCAGCCCGCCGGGGAACGGCTTGGCGGCAAAGAAATCGTATCCGTCCGCCGGCATCCGTGCCGGCGGACGGCCGCGGCTCAGGAAGCGGCCGGCTCGGACGAGCCGCGCGAGCGGTCGCGCCGATGCCACAATTCCTGGATCGACTCCAGCGTGCGCCCCTTGGTCTCGGGCACGAAACGAATGACGAACAGCGCCGCCAATATCGCTCCGGCACTGTACAGCCAGTAGGCAAACCCGTGATTGAAGTGCCTGTTGAGAAACGCGCTGCCGTCGAGCATCGGGAAGGTCAGCGACACGATGAAGTTCATGATCCATTGCGCCGCGATGGCGATCGACATCGCCTTGCCGCGAATCGAGTTCGGATAGATCTCCGCGAGCATGACCCACACGACCGGGCCCCAGGAGAACGAAAAGCCCATGATGTAGGCCATCACGGCGCCGATCGCCAGATACGAGGCCCCGTGCGGCCCGCCGGCCGCCGACCCGGTCGCACTGACCGCGTGCACATCGAACAGCACGCCGATGAGAATCATCGCCGCCGCCATGACCAGAGCGCCGGTGACCAGCAACGGCTTGCGGCCCACTTTGTCGACTGTGAAGGTCGCCACGAGCGTGAACACCGTCATGGTGATCCCGACGAACGTCGCCGACTCCCAATAGGCCTGATTGATCGAGGCGCCCATGTTCTCGAACATGTGCGGCGCGTAGTAGAGCACGGCGTTGATGCCCACCAGCTGCTGGAACACCGACAGCAGTATGCCCACCACCAGCACCAGGCCGCCGAAGGACAGCAGCGGCCGGGTGTGCTGCACGAGCGTCTCCTTGATCTCCCGCAGCGTCGTCTCGGCGCTGGCGTCCCCCACCAGGCGCTTCAGCAGCGCAAGCGCCTCGCCGTCCCGGTCCTTCAGCACCAGAAAGCGCGGCGTCTCGGGCACGATCAGCATGAACACGATCAGCAGCGCCGCCGGAATCGCCGCCGAGGCCAGCATGTGCCGCCACGCGGTGGTCATCAGGTAGGCGCGGCTGTGACCCGACTGGATCACCCAATTGACGAAGTAGACGAGATTGATGCCGACGACGATCGCGATCTGCTGAAAGGTGACCAACATGCCGCGCGTGGCCGGCGGAGCGACCTCCGCGACGTACATCGGCGCAAGCATGGACGCCATGCCGATGGCGGTGCCCCCCATCACGCGATAGAAGAGGAACGCCGGCAGCGCCTTGGCGCCGACCGCGCCGAACAGTCCCCAGATGAATTCCGGGTATCCGGCGCCGAGGGAGGAGATCAGGAACAGCACGCCGGCGATGAGCAGCCCGGCCTTGCGTCCGATGCGGGTCGAGACCGGGCCGGCGATTGCCGCGCCGAGCACGCACCCCAGTAGCGCGATCGAAATCGCCAGACCCGAGAGAAAGTCCGCCGCGGAATTGCTCAGATGCAGCGGCGTGACGAAATTATAGGTGATCGCGCTCGTCACCCCGGAAATCACCGCCGTGTCGTACCCGAACAGCAGTCCGCCCAAAGTCGCCGCCGCCGCCAGCGCGACCACGAGCCCCTTCTTGCCCTCGTTCATGCATACCCCCCGCGGTTGGTATCGCTACCATGTGCCCCGGGGGCCGGGCTTGTCAAGCCGCTCAGGCGGTCGCAGCCCTCGGCCGCGCCGCCGATTCGCGCGCCACGAGCTCGTGCGCCACCAGGCGATGGACGGGCTCGACGCTCGCCCCCCCGCGCCGGCCGCCGCGCACGGCAGTGACCAACATGTCGACCGCCTCGCCGGCCATCTGGGCGATCGGCTGATGTATCGTGGTCAGACCCGGCCAGATATTCGCCGCGATCAGACTGTCATCGAAGCCGACCACGGTCAGATCGTTCGGAACCTCGAGGCCTCGGCGGTGCGCCTCGGCCATCACCGCCGCCGCCATGTCGTCGTTGCTCGCGAAAATCGCGGTCGGCAACGGCTCGGTGGCGAGCAGCTTGCGCGCCGCGTCGAGCCCGGAGCGGAACGTGAAGAAGCCCTGCTCGACACGCGGCGGCGGCAGCTCGCCATGCTCCTGCACCGCCGCCACGAATCCATGCCAGCGCTCGTCGCTCGCCGTCTGGTTCGGATGCCCCTTGATGAAGCCGAGGC
>DAIDUQ010000082.1:0-13592 GCA_027456605.1 Steroidobacteraceae bacterium
AATCACCTGCATAGGACGGAGCCTCCAGCGTGGCATCGACGACTGCGCGGAAATCACGCTGCCGCCGACTCGACTATAGTCGGCAAGACCGCGGTGTCAATGCTCGACTCCCGGCCGCCGGACGTCGACATCGACCGGCAACACGACCGCCCTCAAGGTCTACTCAATATGTACGTGTGCATCTCGCCCGAGCGTGAGTCGGTGCCGCGAGCCACGATCCAGCCGTCATCATTGATTCCCCTGCCCGAGATCAGCATCACGTGCGCAGACGTGCGCCGATCGATCAAGGCATTCAGATCGAGTATTTTCCCGTCCGTATACAGAAATCCGTGCGTCACGCCGCCGGCCGTCACGGATTCGCCGGTGACTTGGCCGCGCGCATCGATCGTGTATCCGGTGCTCGTGGCGCCGCCGAGCGTCCCGAGATCCGTCACGTCGCCACCGGGGGTCACGAGAAACGCCCGGTCCATGTCGTTTGCGGTCAGCCAATCGCCCGTGACCTCACCGCGCGCGTTGATGGCATAGCCGGTGGTCGCCGCGGTTCCGAGTCTCGTGAGCGAATATTCCCCAGCGTAGGCAGCGCTCGGCGCGGCGAGCGCAATCAGCGCGGCGAGCGCGCCGACGATGTTCCACTCAGGATGACGGCGCATGCGATTCACCTCCCGGCCTCGTCGGGCCGCTCGTTGTCGCCGTGGCGCCTGTTGGCCGGGCGGCCGGACAGGCGCCCGGATCCAGCGCTTCTTAGTAGCCGTACGCGTGGAGTGTTTTGATCGCGACAACCTGGCCATTGACGAAACGAATGCTCATCAAGAGCTTCCTCGGCCCTCGGTTGTACGTCCACGTCTCGACGGGAACCGCGGCACCGGCCGTGCGCGACTGACTGACTCCGCGGCCGCCGACCCGAGTGGTGGTCGCCCTGACTGCGACGCTGCGCTGCACCTGCGCCGGGCGGCCGCAGTATGCCCTCACGGCAGCCATGGAGTCACCCACGACGACGAGCTTGTTGCCGCAACGCATCGCGCCTCCCCAGGCGTGAGGCGCGCCAGCGACACCGACAGCGGCAACAAAGAAGGCGTACGAGATTCGAGAGCGCATGATGACTCACCTTGCCCGACGATCGGTGCAGCACCCACCCTGTTCCATGCGGCAGATGCGCCTGGAACATTCGTCACCGCGAAAGTGTAATACAGTACGGGAACCCTGCGGTCGCCAGCGCCGGCCGCGTGCGCCTGGAAGCGACGGCGGGGACCGCCGCGGGCAGCTGACCGGGCCCGGCTCGCATGCGACCGGATCCGGGGCGATCGGCACGCCAGAGGCCGCGAGGCCGCAGACCGCGCCGCTCGCGCACCAACGCTGCCGGTCACGCCTCGCGCTTGATTTCCGCGAATGCGGAGTGGTTGTGGATGGACTCGAAGTTCTCCGCCATCAGCCGGTAGCGCGAGATGCGCTCCTCGCCGTTGAGGCGCACGGCCACCCCCCGAACCAGATCCTCGACGAATTTCGGGTTGTCGTAGGCGCGCTCGGTGACGTATTTCTCGTCCGGGCGCTTTAACAGGCCGTACAGCTCGCACGAGGCTTCCTCCTCGGCGATGCGCACCAGCTCCTCGATGGTGATCGGCGCGTTCAGTTCCGCCTCGATGGTCACCTGCGAGCGCTGGTTGTGGGCGCCGTAGGCGGAGATTTCCTTCGAGCACGGACACAGGCTCGTCACCGGCACGCACACCTGGAGCGTGGCGCGGGTCCCGCCCTGCGGATCGTGCATGGCGCACATGATGACTTCGTGGTCGAGAGCGCTCGTGACGCCCGAGACAGGCGCAGCCTTGCGGATGAAGTAGGTGAAGGCCACGGCGATTTCCCCGCGCTCGGCATCGAGCCGCACGAGCATGCGCTGCAGCGCCAGAAGGGCCGGCACGTCGAGCGCGCACTGCTGCGTCTCGATGATCTCGACGAAGCGGGACATGTGCGTGCCCTTGAGGCGCCCGGGAAGTCCGACGGACATATCGAGCCGCGCCACCACCGGCTGCTCCGCCCCATCGGCCTGACGCACGCGCAGGGGCGCCCGCAGTCCCTTCACGCCGACCCGGTTTATGCCGATGTCGCGATGATCCGCACGGGACTGGACGTCGGTGAGAACAGCTTGCGATACGGCTGCCATTGTAGTCCTCAAAGTATTTTTGTCCTAGACACTCTTGGGATTTTTAGGGAGAATAAGGCATCAAACGCCGGCAGGCAACCATTCCTGTCCAGGACACTCTTGAACATAACGGCTTCACCTGAGGTCGGCATCAGCACCGTGGAACGGGAGACAGGACTGTCGAAGGACACGCTACGGGTGTGGGAGCGGCGCTACGGGTTTCCGGAACCGCGGCGTAATCGGCACGGCGAGCGGATCTATTCGGCCGATCAGGTCGGCAAACTGCGCCTGATCAGCCGCCTGCTCGACCGCGGACTGCGCCCGCGCCAGCTGGTGGCGGCATCGCTCGAGGAATTGATGGCGCGCGTGGCGGCGAGCGAAGCCGTGGCCGCTGCGCCCGGGGCGGCGGCCGACAGCGCAGCGTTCGAGACCACCCTGCGGCGGCTGGCGGACTATGACGAGGCCGGACTGCGCGCGCATCTGTCGCTGACGCTGCAGCGGCTCGGACTGCTGCGCTTCATCCTCGAGTTCGCGGCACCCATGAACGTCCAGGTGGGCGACGCCTGGTCGCGGGGCGTGCTCGCCGTCAGCCAGGAGCACCTGTATTCCGAGCTGATGCAACACCAGCTGCGCCAGGGCATCGGAACGATTTATCCCGGCGGACGCACACCCGGCGTGTTGCTGACGACGCTGCCGGGAGAAGAGCATCAGCTTGGGGTGCTGATGGCCCACGCCTGCCTCGCGCTCGAGGGCGTGTGCTGTATCTCTCTGGGCGTGCAGACGCCCATTTGGGACATCGCCCAGGCCGCCCGCCGGCATCGCGCCGACATCGTTGGCCTGTCCTTCAGCGAGGCGCTCCGGCTGAAGACCGCACTGGCCATGCTGCAGGATTTGCGGGCGCAATTGCCCCCCTCGATCGAGATCTGGGCCGGCGGAAGGCTCTGGGCCCACGCGCAGCATGCGCCGCCCGGGATCCGTCTGGTCAGCCACCTCGAGCGCATTCCGCACGAGCTCGCCGAGTTCCGCGAGCGGCGCGGCACAGCGCCGCCGGCCGCGGTTTGAGCCAACATGTTCCGCGACTTCGCGAACGTATGGACTCCGGTGGCGCTGAGCGCACAACTGCGCGCCGATGGTGTCATGCAGATCCGCGTCGCGGACACCGCGCTCGCGCTGTTCCGGGACACGCATGGCGCACCGGCCGCTGTGCTCGACCGCTGCCCGCATCGCGGCGTCGCGTTGTCACTCGGATCGGTGCGCGAGGGCTGCCTGCAGTGCCCGTTCCACGGCTGGCGATTCGACCGCAGCGGCCAGTGCGTGCAGGTCCCGTGGAATCCCGAGGCGAAACGCGCCGCGTTGCACGCCATTGCCGTGCCGGCCCGCGAACTCGCCGGACAGATCTGGATCCGCACCTCCCTCGGCGCCGAAACGCCCGACGCGCCGACGGTGCACGAATCGCTGCTCGACCCGAGGACGCGGCTGACCGGCATCGAGACGATCTGGCGGACGCATTGGACGCGCGCCATGGAAAACATGCTCGACTGGCCGCATCTGGCGTTCGTGCATCGCGGCAGCATCGGCAAGGACCTCGCGCCATTCACCGAGGAAAGCATGGACACGCTGATCGAAGCGCACGACTGGGGATGGCGCGTTCGCGCCGCCTTACGCGGCGCGGTTCGGCCCGGCATGCTCGATTTCCGCCGGCCCAATCAGATGAACCTGCACATTCCCATGCGCGGACGTCATCTGACGCTGGCGGTGGTTTGCGTGCCGATCGACGAGCAGCGCACTCGGTTGCTGCTGATGGCGGCGCGCGGCTTCGCGCGCGCCGCGATCTTCGACGCGTTCTTCAACCGCGCCAACCGTCGCATCGCCGATGAGGATCGCGCCATCGTCGAATCCTCCGACCCGCCGCGGATCCCGGCCGCGAGCGCGGAACGCTCGGTGCGCACGGACAAGGCGACGCTGCTATTTCGCAAGTACTATTTCAGCGACTTGCACGGCAGTCTGTGCCGGCTCGCACCGGCCTGAGCGGCCGGCCGGCGGACCACCGCGACGCGGCACACCACCGGTTCGATCAGTCCTGGATCGCGGCGAGGATTCCCTGCAGGATGCGCGCCGGACTCGGCGGACATCCCGGCACCTCCACGTCCACCGGAATCACGTTCGCCACCCGCCCCAACGAGGCCGGACACTCCCCGAGGATTCCGCCGGCGCAGCCGCAGTCCCCCACCGCCACGACCCGCTTCGGATCCGGTGTCGCCGCATACGTTCGCCGCAACGCCATCTCCATGTTCCTCACCACCGGCCCGGTGACCAGAAGCAGATCCGCGTGCCGGGGGCTGGCGACGAACCGGATGTTGTGTCCTTCGAGATTGTAGTAGGGGTTGCCGAGCGCCTGAATCTCCAGCTCGCAGCCATTGCAGGAGCCGGCATCCACGTGACGGATGCACAGCGCCCGGCCGAGCACGGCGGCGATCGTGGCGTCCGCTGCGCGGCGCACGCGCAGCAGCTCATCGGGCGCCGGCGCCGGCTCCGAGATCAACCCGACCGATGCGATCTTGCGCAGCGTCTTCAACATGGCTAGAGATCCACGCCGCTGTAGGACAGGTTGAACGACTTGTTGATGAGCGGAAAGTCGGGCACGATGTTGCCCATGATGGCGTGTTCGAGCGCCGGCCAGTTCTGCCACGACGGATCGTGCGGGTGGCAGCGGCGGATCGAGCCCGAAGGGCCCGCCTGCAGCGCTACGAGCACCGGCCCGCGCCACCCCTCGATGAGACCGACGCCGAAGGCGCCGTCCGCGGGAACACCGACCTGCGCCGCATGCGTGCCGCCCGGCAGTCCCGACAGCAGGCTCGTCAACAGCCGCCCGGATTCGTGCACCTCCCCGAATCGCACCGCCACCCGCGACGCGACGTCCCCGCCGTGTTGCACGACCATTGCAACGGGTACCTCCGTGTACGGCGCAGCCGGCAGATCCACCCGCACGTCGCGCGCCTGCCCGCTGGCACGGCCCACGAGCCCGAGCACACCGAGTCGCGCGGCCCGTTCCGGTTCCAGGCGGCCCGTGCCCGTGAAGCGATCACGCACGCCCTCGTGCTCGTCGTAAATTTCACGCAGCTCGACAGTCTCGGCGCACACCGCCCGCGCCGCATCGGCCAATGCGCGCGCCGCCTCGGCCGACAAATCAATCGCCAGACCTCCCGGAACGACAATATCGAACAGATAGCGCCGGCCGAACGCGGCGGCCGTGGCGCGCAGCAGATCCTCCTTGAGGCGGGAAAACTGCGTCAATCCGAACGCGAATCCGGCGTCATTTCCGAGCGCCCCGAGGTCGCCGAGATGATTGGCGAGCCGCTCGAGCTCCAGGCAAACGGCGCGCAGCCAGGCCGCCCGCGGCGGGATCGCCAGGCCGCTCATGCCTTCCAACGCCTGGCAATAGGCCCAGGAATACGCCACCGCCGAATCGCCCGACACGCGCGCCGCCAGCCGATGGCCCTGCAAGATGGGCAGCGCCGTGAAGCGCTGCTCGAGGCCCTTGTGCGTGTAGCCCAGACGCTCCTCGAGCTTGAGCACCTTCTCACCGACCACGGAGAAACGGAAATGCCCCGGCTCTATGGTGCCGGCATGCACCGGACCCACGGCGATTTCGTGAACCCCCTCCCCGTCCACCCGTACGAACTCGTAGGGTCTGTCGTGATTCAGCCAGGGCCGCACGTCCGGATCGCTCGAGCGCGCGCCGGAAAGATCGTGGGCGGCCCGCTGCATCCGCGCGGCGGCGGGGAAGATATCCTCGAGCCCCGGGTAGATCCGCGTGGCCTCATCGGGCAGCGTGAGCTCGACGACCAACACACCCCGGTCCGTCTGATACGCGCCATAGACGGCGCGCTCGTGCGCACAGCGCTCGCCCGTCGCCGCGCAACTCGCCCACAGAGCGTGCAGCACACCGCCCGCGGCCGCGGCATCCCGCGCCACCTGCCGCCATTCCTCGGCGCCGACGCCCAGACCCCGGACATGGGGTGCGCCCGTGACGGGCTGTGCGCGATCCCACCAGCGCCTCAGGGGCATCGAGCCATCCTCCCGACTCTGCCGCCGCGCTGCACGCCCTAGCCTCCGATCAGGTGCGCCGCGGCGCGATACCAATCGGCCAGGTACGGCGGGATGTACAGCCCGAGCAGCAGTACGATGGCCAGGTGCGCGAACACCGGCAGCAGCGCGGGCGCATGCGGCAGTCGGCGGCCGGTGGTTTCGCCGAACACCATGGGCTGCACTTTGGAGAAGATGGCCGCGAACGCCACGGCGAGCGCCGCCAGCAGGATCGGCGTCGCCCAGGGCTGGGTGCGCATGGCGGTCGTCAGGATCAGGAACTCGCTGGTGAACACCCCGAACGGCGGCACCCCGAGAATGGCGAGCGAGCCGAGCATCAGCCCCCAGCCCACGGTCGGCGAGAGCGTGATCAGCCCACGGATGCGATCCATCTCCTGAGTGCCCGTCTTTTGCGTGGCATGCCCCGCGGTGAAGAAGATCGAGGACTTGGTGAGCGAGTGCACCGTCATGTGCAGGAGTGCGGCGAAGTTGGCGATGGGTCCGCCCATGCCGAAAGCGAACGTCGCGATCCCCATGTGCTCGATGGACGAATACGCGAACAGGCGCTTGATGTCACGTTGCCGCCACAGCAGCAGCGCCGCCACCACCACCGACACCAGCCCGAACCCCATGAGCAATCGTGACGGGAGTTGTGAGTGCACCGAGCCCTCGACCAGCACTTTGCTGCGCACCACCGCATAGAGCGCCACGTTGAGCAGCAGTCCGGACAGCACGGCCGAGATCGGCGTGGGCCCCTCGGCGTGTGCGTCCGGCAGCCAGCTGTGCAGCGGCACCAGCCCCACTTTGGTGCCGTAGCCGACCAGCAGGAACACGAAGGCGAGCGCCAGCACCGTGGGCTCGAGCTGCGATTTGACGGCGTTCAGATGCGTCCACAGCAGCGCCGTCACGCCCTGCGAACCGAGCACCTTTTCAGCCGCGACATACAGCAGGATGGTGCCGAACAGGGCCTGGGCGATGCCGACGCCGCAGAGAATGAAGTACTTCCAGCCCGCCTCGAGGCTCGCGGGCGTGCGGTACAAGGTCACCAGCAGCACCGTCGAGAGCGTCGCGCCCTCCATGGCGACCCACATCAACCCCATGTTGTTGGTCGTCAGCGCCAGCAGCATGGTGAACATGAACAGTTGATACATGCTGTGGTAGAGCCGCAATTTTCCCGGCGTCAGCCGGCCGTGATCGAGCTCGGTGCGCATGTAGGGACGCGAGAACAGCGCCGTGGTCAGGCCGACGAACGCCGTCAGCGTCACCAGAAAGACGTTGAACGGGTCGATGAAGAACTGCTCCTGCCCCAGCAGCAGATCGCCGTGGCGGATCACGCGCACCGCGAGGGCGCAGGCGGCGAGAAACGTCCCGAGACTGAACGCCGCGTTGACCTCGGGAGCGCGCCCATGCGCGCCGGCAATTCCGAGCCATGCGGCGCCCCCGACCGGCAGAATCAACAGCAGCAGCAGCTCCACGTTATTCGCGCTCCTTCAGACTCTCGAGGTGGTGCAGATCGAGGCTGTCGAACCGCTCGCGGATCTGGAAGAAGAACACCCCCAGCACCAGCACGGCCACCAGCACGTCGAGGGCGACTCCCAGCTCTACGACCATGGGCATGCCGTAGCTGGCGCTCATGGCGCCGAACAGCACACCGTTCTCCATCGACAGGAACCCCACCACCTGCGACATGGCCTTGCGCCGCGTGATCATCATCAGGAAGGCGAGCAGCACCACGGCGAGGGCGATGCCGATGGCGCTGCGGGTCGCCGTGCTCGCGAGCCGCGTGATCGGCTGCGCCAGAGAAAAGGCGAATACCACGATGACGAGACCCACGAGCATGGTGCCGGAGACGTTGAGCAGCGGCTCGGTGTCCCGATACACCTCCAGGCGGCGGATGAGTCTGTGCAACAGCCACGGCAGCAATGCCACCTTGAGCACGAGAGTCAGTGCGGCGGAGACGTACAGATGGTCCTCACCGGTCCGCCAGGCGAGCAAGAGGGTCGCCGCCGCGAGCACCGCGCCCTGCAGCGCATAGAGATTGACCAGGGCCACCACGCGCCGCTGTGACAACATGGCGAAGGACAGCAGCAGCAGCAATGCCGCGCAGGTGTCGAGCAGCTGTTGTCCCAAGGGAAGGTGTGCCATCGCGATCAAGTCCCGAGCAGCACGTGCACCAGGAGGCCGAGCACGGCGAACAGGAACGCCGTACCCAGGAACTCCGGTATCCGCATGACTCGCATCTTGGCCGACACCGTCTCGATCAGCGCCAGTCCCGCGCCGGCAGCCGCGAGCTTGAGCGCGAGCGCGGGGATCGCCACGGCGAGACCCGTCGGTCCGATGTGTCCCCTCGCCACGCCCCAGGGCAGGAACAGCGCGAAGCCGATGCAGGCGTAGTTGAACAGCTTCAGTTGCGCAGCCCACTCCATCAACGCCAGGTGGCGGGCCGAGTACTCGAGCACCATGGCCTCGTGGATCATGGTGAGCTCGAGGTGGGTGGCGGGATTGTCGACCGGAATGCGCGCGTTTTCCGCCAGCAGCACCAGGATGAACGCAACCGCGCTGAAGGCCAGCCCGGGCGACAGACCCAGGCGCCCGGATGCGAGGTGGTCGGTAATCACCGGCAGCGCCGTGCTCGAGGAGATCTGCGAGGCGACGAAGATCACCATCAGCAGCGCCGGCTCGGCGAGAAAGCCGACCATCATCTCGCGGCGCGCGCCCAGCGTGCCGAAGGCGGTGCCGACATCCATGGCCGCCAGCGTCATGAACATGCGCGCCGCCGCGAACAGCCCGACCAGCGCGATCGCATCCGCCGACCCGACCAGCGGCAGCCGCGTTCCCATCGACGGAATGATGCCCGCGGCCAGCACCATGGTGCCGAAGACCACATACGGGGCGATCCGGAACAGCGGCGAGGCGCTCTCGGCGATCACCGCCTCCTTGTGGAAGAGCTTGTGCAGATTCCGGTAGGGCAACCACAGACTCGGCGCGCGCCGGTTCTGCAGCCAGGCGCGGCATTGGTTCAGCCAGCCGAGAAAGGCTGGCGCGGCTGCAACCGCCGCCACGACCTCGAGCACCTGGGTGATCCAGTCGATGGCGCTCATCTCAGGAGAGCCACCGCCAGCAGCACGAGCAGAGTTACGAAGCTGTACAGCAGGTACACCGAGATGCGTCCCCGCTGCAGGCGCGCGGCGGTGTTGGCCAGCCCCTCGACGGCGCCCACGATCGGCTCATACGCCAGCCGCCAGATCCGCTCCCGAACGGCGATGCGATAGCGCGGCGCGCGATCGGTCGGCTCGGGAAGCTCGCGCTCGATCTCGAAGAACGGCTGAAAGAGATGGCGGATGGGCTGGCCGAAGCCCTCGGCGGTGTCCTGCATGCGTGCTGTGAGGCCGCCTGCGCCGCAATCCCAGGCCGGTCCCCGCCGCACGCGCTGGCGGTAGGCCAGGCGTACGGCAAGGACGGTCATGAGCACCACGGCCAGAGTGGCCATCAAGAACACCAGCGGCTCATAGGAGACGTGCCGGCCGGGCACGGGCGCGAGCAGCCACCAGTGGGAGGAGGCCTGTGGAACGGTCGCCCCGATCAGCTGATGCGTGACCGCCCCGAGCGCCCGGATCACCTGCAGCGGGAACAGACCGAGCGCCACGCACCCGAGCGCGAGCCATGTCAGCCCGATCCGCTCGAGCCAACCGCAGTCGTGGGCGCGGGCGAGAGACGCTTCGCGCGGCTGGCCGAGAAAGATCACGCCATAGAACTTCACCATGACATAGCCGGCGAGCGCGGCCCCGAGCACGACCAGCGCCATGCCCATGGGAATCAGGAGATTCACGAACGCGTGCGGCAGATGCCCGGTGAACAGAAAAGCCTGCAGCAGCAGCCACTCCGACACGAAACCGTTCAGCGGCGGCAGTCCCGCGATCGCCAGCACCCCAATGAGCGTCAGCCAGGCCACCCAAGGCATGCGGTGGATCAATCCGCCGAGGCGTCCGAGGTTGCGCTCACCGGTGGCGTGCAGCACCGCGCCCGTGCCGAGAAACAGCAGGCTCTTCATGAACGCATGGTTGAGGCAGTGATAGAGGGTGGCGAGCAGCGCCAGCGCCGCCAGCACCTCGAGCCCAGAGCCGGCGAAGACGATCGTCAGTCCGATGCCTGTGAACACGATGCCGATGTTCTCGACGGACGAGTACGCCAGCAGGCGCTTCATGTCGGTCTGCACCGCCGCGAACAGCACGCCGTAGACGATCGTGAAAAGTCCGAGGATCAGCGGTGCCAGGCCCCACCACCACACCGGGCGGCCCAGCAAGTCGAGCCCCACTCGCAGCATGCCGTAGACGGCGGTCTTGAGCATGACGCCGCTCATGAGCGCCGAGACCGGTGAAGGCGCCGCCGGGTGCGCCTCGGGCAGCCACACGTGCAGCGGCACCAGCCCGGCCTTGGCGCCGAAGCCGACGAGCGCCAGCCCGAATGCCGCCGTCGCCCAACCCAGCGAGAGATGTGCCGTGCGCATCGCATGGAAAGTGAACAGCCAGCTGCCGCCCTGCAGCACGCCGAAGCACAGCAGGAGACAGATCGCGCCCACGTGCGCCATCAGTAGATAGATGAAGCCGGCGCGCCGGATCTCGGCAATACGGTGCTGGGTGGTGACCAGAAAGTAGGAAGAAAGCGCCATCACCTCCCAGGCGACGAGGAAGCTGTACGCATCATTCGCGATGAGCACCAGCCCCATGGCCGCCAGGAACAGGTGGTACTGCAGGCACAACAGCCCCGGGGCAGTCCCCTCCCCGACCCGGAAATACCCGCCGGCAAACAGCGAAATGCCGAACGAGGAGGCACCGAGCAACACCAGAAAGATGCTCGAGAGAGGGTCGAGCCGCAGGTGCATCGGCAGGTTGGGCAGACCGACCGGCAGGATGAGCCGCTCGACGCCACCGCCGAGCAGGCTCGCCCCGGCGAGCACCGCGAGCGCGAGCCCAAGTAGCGCCCCGAGCGGAAACAGGAGGCGACCGGCCAGCAGCACGCTGCGTGGGCGCACGAGTCCGGCCAGGCCGATCACCGTCCAGCCCAGCAGGAGCGCGACGCAGCCGACGAGGAGCATGGGAAATGGACTGACCACAGGATGCACCGAACGGTGCATTGCATTATCATAGGATGGGGCTCAAATGTGAAGAGGATTCGTCACCGTGCCTGTCGAAACGCGCACCGCCCGTCTGACCATCCTGATCGATCCGCGCAAGAAGGCCGTCTTCGAGCGTCTGTGCGCGGAAGATGATGCGACCCCCTCACAGGTGGTGCGGCGGTTGATCAGGGGATACATCGAAGAGAAGCAGGGCCGCCCGTGGCGACCCGAGCAGGAGCCGCTGCCGCCTGGGCGCGCGC
Organism: Steroidobacteraceae bacterium; assembly: GCA_027456605.1. Classification (GTDB taxonomy): domain Bacteria; phylum Pseudomonadota; class Gammaproteobacteria; order Steroidobacterales; family Steroidobacteraceae; genus 13-2-20CM-66-19. Next base: position 11,597 of record DAIDUQ010000082.1, read on the forward strand.
GCGGCCCGAAGCGGGCGCCGCGCTGATTTGCGCGCGCAGAATGCCGGGATTACACGTCCCGCCAGCCTGCCGTAAGACTTCGCGCCGATACCGGACCCGATTTGCGTGCCGTCCGGCACTGCTCGCCGCCGCCGACCGCACAGCGCAAGCCGCAGGCGCATGTACGGGACGATCGGCGCGCGCACTGCGGACAGCGCACCGATCCAACGGTTGTGATGGACGTGAAAATCGGCGAGCAGTCGCGCGAGCCGGCCGCAGTCTTGCCAGCCCAACCCTCATCTGAGCTAGAATGACGCGACCGAAAGGAGGCGCTGATGAGCGAATTGCCCACTCGCGAGACAATCGCCGATCTGATCGTCAAGCGGCTTGTGCCCGAAAAGGAACACCTCGCGAGCATCTACCGCAGCGCGAAAGTACCGCATTTCATCATCGACGGCCTGCTGCCCGCGGAGCTGGCACAGCGCATCTACGCGGCGTTCCCCCCGACTTCGCAGATGCGACTGCGCAAGAGCCTTCGTGAGCTGAAGTATGTCACCGCGCAGATGAACCAGTGCGAACCGCTCCTCGAGGAAGCGATCTTCGCCTTCCACGATCCTCGCATCGTCGAGGTGGTTGAGGAGATCACGGGGCTGCGCGAGATCGAAGCCGACCGGCTCCTCTACGCTGGCGGTATCAGCGTCATGGCTCGGGGCAATTTCCTCAATCCCCACATCGACAATTCGCACGACAAGTCGCGCGAACGCTACCGTGTGCTCAATCTGCTGTACTACCTGTCGCCCGACTGGCACGTCGAAGACGGGGGCAGCCTCGAACTCTGGCCCGGGGGCCCGAGAGGCAAGCCCGTCACCATACCGAGTTTCTTCAACCGCCTGGTGGTGATGGCAACCGATCGCACCTCCTGGCACTCGGTCAACAGAATTCGGCGCGACGCACCGCGTTGCTGCGTGTCGAATTATTATTTCTCGAGCCTCTCGCCGGAGAAGACTGACTACTTTCATGTCACGTCGTTTCGAGGTCGACCCGAACAGCCCATCCGCGATGCCATCTTGCGAGCTGATATTGGGCTGCGGATGCTGGTACGCAAGCTCCGGCCGGCAGGCGTCGTCCAGAACAAGCACTATTACCGCCACCCAGGCCAGTAAGTCCGGTCAGCCCCAGATGGCGGCGTCTCTTGCCCCCGACAGCCTCTAAGCCAGTGGTTATTCACCACCAGGTACGGCCGCCGCCTCTATGTCGAGCTACTCGCTGGCCTTCGCCAAATGCCAGGCTGGGGTGGCGACGCCGCGACGAACCCATTCACTCCATGTGATGGAAGTTCGCCTGGAGGTCCTGTCGCAACAGCTCCAGCAGGGCCACGGTGGTCTTCACCGAAGTTTTCACCGAAATTTTACGGTCGACTCGGGTACCGCCATCGCTCTTACCTTTCTTACTGTCCCGTCCTCGCGTCGTCGCAATGATTTTGCTTGCTCATAATTTTCAAAAACCGACGCGACCTCGCGAAGCCGAGAGCGTACATCTCCGCTTAGAAGGACGAAATCAAGAATCCAGAGTCTATCCCCTTCATTCCACTCACTGATATGCAGCAAAACAGCGAGATCGTGCAGCAGGCGGTGCTCAGTATCGGTCGTGAGCCATGTTCCGGTTAGGTAGTCTACTGGAACGCCTCCATGGTTTAGAAAGAAGTGAATTTGGCAGTGTCGAATGGCTGGCTCCAGCCAGAGCGGGATACAGGCGATGGGATACTCACAATACCGTGGTGACTGTCCCATTAAAGTCGCCACCAATCCAACGCATCTGGAAAAGTCCGGCGCGCGGTCGTCCGTTAGGCTTTTTGCAACCGGTCTTTCATTCCGCTGGACGAGCGAGCATCCGTATTCGTGCTCGAAGATGATCGCTCCTTCTACTTCGGTGCCGGCGGCAGAGTGCCCACAGCACCGTATTTGCGCAGCTCCTTCGCGATCGCCTGGTCGACCGGCTTTGACGAGTGCGAGACGAT
>DAIDUQ010000083.1:0-14474 GCA_027456605.1 Steroidobacteraceae bacterium
GGACGTGGCGGACCTGAAGCGAACGATGTTGAGCACCTCGCGCCGAATCCAGAAATCGCCGAGACGCGTACGTGCCTACTTCAAACATCGCAACATCAGATATGCCGCGTAAGTCCACTGCAATTACGCCGGGTTAATAGCTGCGTCGCGGTGGATGAGGCTGCAGAACAGATCAGCGCTCGCGCAGTCTGCCAGGATCGTGTTCTCACCGACGGAGCGGATGATGTTCTCGATCTTGATGTCGTAGTAATCAATGTTCGCCGAGAAATTCGGCAGCCAGCTCGGGGTGAAGCCGATACCGAACGAACTCGTCAGTGCCGTTTCCGGCTGCAGGTTCGGGTTACCACCAACCAGCCCGTTGTACTGGCTAGCCGGATTCGCCGCCACCTTGCCGTAGGCGCTGAGCGGCACGCCGGTCCGGGCGCACTGCGAGGGCGAGTACAGAGGAGTCGGACCCGCGCACGGATCCACCGACCCATCGAGACCGACGCTCTGCGGCGCGTACAGCTCCGTGACGTTCGGGGCACGCACGGCGCGCGTGAAGGTGCCGCGCACACGCACCTGCCGGTTCGGCGCCCAGGCCAGACCCAGGGAGAAAGTGTTGGTCTGGAACCCGAGGGCGTACGAGGAGTGCCGGAAGGAGTCGTCGGTCACCAGCGATTTGGCCCAGGGCTTATCCTGAATCAATGGCAGGCGTCCTTCGAAGTACTCGTCCCAGGACTCGATGGCACCACTGACCGGGAGCGTGGCGCCGCCCTGTCCGGAAAGATCCCCGGTCATGAACTCCACATCCGGCTGGGTGTAGGAGTTCACGTCGCGATATTCGGTACCGAGGGCCACTTGCAGACCCGAGTGGGCTGTTGGCAGCTGCACGTACTGACTGAGATCGCCATTGAAGTTCGTGTCAACAATCTGCTGAACGACCGCACCGCGCTGCAGACCCGGGGTCTGCAAGTACCGCACGGCTGCCGGAGTAACCTGTCCGGGCGCGAAAATGTTCCACGGCACACAGCCAGCTGCCAGGCCCGAAGTGTTGCCCGATGCAGTGGCCGCACACTCCGGTGTGCTACCCGGCGTGTTTGGCGCGACTACAGATCCGTTGAGCACGCTGACGGCATCGAGCGCGTAGTTCAGCTTGGTCGTGGATACGTCGTTGTAATACGTTTCCAGAAGGTTGACGGTGCTGTACTGATAGCTCGCGTTGTACGACCAATTGTCGTCGATCGCGCCTTTGATACCGATCACTTCACGCCAATCAATGTGCTGGAGGTTGTCCTGCCGGTTGCCGCCCTCGATGTTGCGGCGCAGGATATACAGGCCGTTACCGGGACCACCCGAGTTAACGAAGCCCGTCGTCGAACCGCCGCACCACGTCTGTAGCTCGGAGCTCGACAGGAACGGGTTGGCGCAATCGACGTTGGAGGCTGTGGCGAAATCGCCAGAGGGGGCGATCTGCAAGACCGTCTGATCATTCATGAACATGGTGCTGCCAAACACGATCGCGTGCGGGTTGATCGTGTAGTGCATGAATGCACCGGCGTTCCAGGTCTGATCCGGCGCCTGCATGTAGTTGAGCGGGCCGTAATTGAACTTCGACTCAGCAGACAGCGGCAACAGCGCCCCGCCCGGACCAACGGTGTTCGCATCGGCCGTCGTGCCGCTGGCGTACTTCAAGAAAGTACCAGGGTAGGAGGTAAGCGACCCGGAGCAGTTGAAATTTCCGGTGCCCTTGGGCGGCAGGTAGCCGGAGGCCATCGAGCAGGCGCTGTAGGAGTAGCGGCTCTGCAGGGCCGCCGCGATGTTGCGGTAGCTGGCGTAAAAAGTGAAGTTGCCCTTGTTGTCGGGCGTATTCATGCCAGCGATGATGGTCAGCTGCTTCTGCGCACCCGTCGCCACGTTGCCAGGAGCCTCGGCGAAGCTATTGCCCGTTTTGGTGTTGAAATTTTGCAAATCGGTGATGACGTTCTGGCCATTCCCGTTGCTGTGGAAGAATCCGCCGCCGTTGGCGATGATCTTCACACCCTGGAAGTGCTGCATCAGCTTGAAGTTCACCACGCCCGCGACGGCATCCGCGCCGTACAGCGAAGAGGCGCCGCCGGTGAGAATCTGCACGTTCTCGATCAGCGCAGTCGGGATCATCTTCACGTCGGAGCCGCCACCGCGCGGATCGCCATACGGCATGCGCAGTCCGTCGATCAGCACCAGAGTGCGGTTCGACCCGAGGCCGCGCAGGTTCACCGTCTCCGTGCCGCTACCTCCGTTGATGCTGGTCGAGTTCTGGTCAGCGAAGACCTGGGGCAGGCGGTTCAGCACGTCATCGACGTTCACCGCGCCCATCTGTGAGAATTCCTTCGAGGAAACGAAGGTCACCGGGCTCATGGAAGTCTGGTTCGGCGATAGGGCGATACGCGAGCCCGTGACCACCACCTCCTGCAGCTGCGGCGCCAACGCCGCGCTGGCCGGCGCCACCGTCGAGTCCGCCGGGCCCGTTTGGGTCGCCTTGTGCGCGTTGGCCGCATTAGCCACCCCGAAGGCGGCAACCAGCGCTCCGCCCGCGAGGACAGTGCGTACAGCCGCGCGCACTAGGGGTTTGCCAAAATTATCGTTGACCATGAGGTCGCTCTCCCAATGGCTATTTATTTGTGATTGCGCCTGATGGCAAAGAATGCGCATGAGCGACGATCGGGCGTTCCTACCGTCGCCATCGACGGGTGCGCCTGGCTCCCTTTAGCGCGGTGCTGCCCGGACGTCTATCGCTCCTGTGGCCTTTGCACCAGCGGTCCGAATATAGCACACTGTCTCAATGGCGCAACACCGCGGATGTGCGTCCGCTCGTACCAGCGGCTCGCTTTGTCGCATCGAGGGCGCGGCTGCGGGGCGTAATTTGCGGCAGAATCATCTGCGCGGCGTGGACCGTGCGCCGCGCGGCAGCGCGCAAGCAACGGATTCTCGAGGGGTGCCGCGATGCATCTGATGCCACAGTGCAACATTGACGGCCACGCAAACGTTGCGACTCTGCAACAGCGTCTCCGAGCGCATGCAGAGCGGCCTCGGCTATGATGCGCCCCGTGATGGCACTGTCTCAGAGCGCGCTCGAGAAGCAAGTCAGCGAGCAACTGGCCCGGGGGGACCTGGGTGCCGCCGCTGCAGCGGCCGCCCAGTGCCGCCAGTCTTGGCCGAACGGCGCAGGGGGATGGCTGCTGGGCAGCATCGTCGCTTTGCTGGGCGGGGACCGCGATGAAGCGCTCGCGCTCATCGAGGCGTATTTGCGCACCCAACCAGATGACGCTCAGTGCCTGCTGCAAAAGGCCGAATGTCTTCTGGCGCGCAATGACCGCGCGGCCGCCCTCTCTGCGGCCGAGAGCGCGGCCGCCCATGCCCGGGAGATACCGGCCACCATGGAGGCCGTCGGGGAATTTCTCATTCAGGCCGGAGAGCATGCGCGCGCAGTGGCAATTTACGATTGCGCGCTCGAGAGCGAGCACCGGGATCGGGTTCGACGTGCCACGCTCCTCGCCCGGCGGGCCGCCGCGCACCGGATCCTCGGGCAGTTCGAATTGGCCGAGCGGGACTACGAAGCAGTGCTGGCCATCGACCCGGTTGCACCGAAGGTTCTCAAGGCCTTGAGCGAGCTGCGCCGCCAGACCAGCGAGCGCAATTGGATCGAGCAGATGCAGCGGGCGCTCGCGCGCCTGCCGCCACAATCCGAGCATGCGGCCATCGTGCACTTCGGCCTCGCCAAGTCCTACCAGGACCTCGGCGACCATGCGGCGAGCTGGCAGCACCTGAGCGCGGCGAACCGCATCGAGCGGGCGCTCATCGAGTACAGCCCCGATCCCGATCGAGCACTCATGCGCGCGATGGAAGAGATCTTCACGACGGCGCAGTCCGATCCGCTCGAGGCCCGCAGCGAGCGGCCGATCTTCATCATCGGCCTGCCGCGTTGCGGGTCGACCCTGGTCGAACAGATCCTCTCCAACCACCCCGAAGTACGGGCCTGCGGCGAACTGACCGCCATGACCGATGCGATCCTCACCGTCGGCGATCGCCTCAGCGGCCCGCAGCCGATCGACGCCCGCAGCCACGCGCAGCGCCTCGCGGAGCTCGACGGCGGAGCACTCGCTCAGGAATATTTGGCCCGACTCCACCCGTTGGCTGACGCGCAGACGCGGTGGACGGACAAGCAGCTGATCAATTTCCTTTACTGCCCGCTGCTGCTGCGAACCTTTCCACAGGCGCGGATCGTGCATGTGACGCGCCACCCGCTGGCGGCCTGCCACGCGATCTACCGCACTCGCTTCACCACCGGCGGCTATCCGTTCGCCTACGACCTGACGGAAATCGCCGAGTTCTACATCGGATACCGACGCCTCATGGCGCACTGGCACCGCCTGCTGCCCGGGCGGATCCTCGATCTGCCGTACGAGGCGCTCGTGACCGGATTCGAGCCCGCAGTGCGGCAGTTGCTTGACTCTGTCGGCCTGCCCTTCGATAGCGCCTGCCTTGAGTTTCACCGCAATCCCGCGCCCGTCATCACCGCAAGCTCGGTGCAGGTGCGCCAGCCGCTGTACAACTCCTCGCTCGATCTGTGGAAGCACTATGCCGAGGGGCTGGCCCCGGCGCGGGCGCGGCTCGAAGTCGCTGGCATAGCCCTCGACTGATCGGCGTGCCGCTCAGCGGATTCGTGTCACCTTGCAGGAGCGGCGCGACGGCAGGCTCAGCAGATACGATCCGAGCCAGCCCCGCGAGATCGTCACGACATCGCCCACCCGGGCGAACAGCCCGCCGCCGGCATTCAACTGCGCCCAGACCTGATGGTTGGCGAGCGTGAAGATATCGCGATCGTCTGCCGTCCTCTGTAAAACGACGATGCGCGAGGTGACGTGCTTGAGTTGCCGCGGCAGCTTCACGACCGCCGCCTCGCGCGCTGCGATCTGCGCAGGCGCCAGACCGAAAGTGCGGCTGGGACTGAGATCGGGATCGACGCTGGCCGCTGAAGCTACGGGCACGGCGGGACGATCCACGGCGGGCGGAGCCGCCCCCTTGGCGAGCGTCGCCGACTCGCGGTCGAAGCAGGCGAGCCTTGCGGCGTTGTGCGGAATGCGCCGGCAGGCGAGAAGGGCTGCTGCCCACCGCGGCGGCGGACGCGGCGAGGCCCAGGCGGCAGAAGAGCCGATACAGGCCAGCCCGACGAGAACCCAGGGCACGGCCGCTATCCCGCGCGCTGCCGGTGCACAGCCGCGCGGGACCGAAGAGACAGGACTGCGCTTCATAGAGCCAGTATAGCCCGAAGCGCGCCTGCAGCCGCGTGCGCAGTTACAATCCGCAAAGCGCAATCCAGCGGGCTCCGGTGAGACGGCCTATGGCTCCTAAGCTGTTCAATCTGTTCGCGGTGCCGTTCGCGATCGGTCGCCATCCGGATGAGGCTCGGCTGAACCCGGCGCTACGTGCGTTCGTGCTCGCGGCCGAGCGCGGCGGTGAGGCCAATCCCCGCCCGCTCACCTACCGCAATGAGGCGCTGTTCGAGAGCCCCTTCGATCTGTTCCGCAACGCCGATCCGGCGGTACAGGAGCTGAAGCGGTTCTGCTGGGACCAACTCCTCGCGGTGATCGGCAGGCTCAACGGCTACGATGTGCCGACGCTCTTGCGGCTGCAGATCTACAACGACTGCTGGTTCCACGTCACGCGGCGCGGCGGCTACTTCGGCCTCCACAATCACCCGAACGCCTCCTGGAGCGGAGTGTATTGCGTCGATCCGGGGCGGCACGATCCGGACAAGAACATGAGCGGCGTACTCTCATTCATCAATCCGACGATCATGCACGCGATGCACATGGATGCGGGAATCGCACGGATGCCGCTACCGTACGGGCACCACGTCGCGAACTTCACCTTGGAGGCCGGTCAGCTGGTGCTCTTCCCGTCCTGGTTGTTGCACGACGTCAAGCCGTTCGAGGGCGAGGGCGAGCGCATCACGATCGCCTTCAACTGCTGGTTCACGCTGCCGGATGCGCCTGCCAGCTGACCCGGCCGTCAGTCCGGATCGTAGTAGAAGCGCTTCACCCACGGGTCGAGCACCGCGCGCACCGGCTCGAACGCACCGCGGTAGTGCCGCCACAGTCCGATGCCCTCCGTGCCGAGATTATGGATCCACTGCGCGAGGCTCAGCGCCGGTTCGTCGCGTTCGCGCGCCCGCAGCGCGAAGTCTCGCATCGCCGGATGCCACTCGAGTCCGAGGAATTCGCATACACGCCTCATTTCGCGCGCGAATCCAGTCACCACATCCTCGTGGCGCACCAGACAGGCCTCGAGCGAGAACAGCGACGTGAATCCGATCAGCAGCTGCATCACCGCGGCGTAATAGCGCGCGGCACCCTCGATCGTCAGCAGCTCATAGGCCGGAGCACTCATCGCCAGGCGGTTGCGGAAGCTGCTGAACACGACGTCGCGCGGATCGCGGCAGGCGAAGACGATCTTCGCGGAAGGGAACAGCCGCAGGATGAGCGGCAGCTTCAGCGTATTCAGCGCGCAGCAGTCCACGAACACCTTGCCGCTCAGTTCGAGCCCCGAGGCGCTCACGCGCCGCCAGTACGCCGCGCGGAAGTGCTCGAGCGTCTGCGGGCTGGCCCCCCAAAGTCGCTCGAGGTCCTCTGGCCGGCGCATGAACTCGAGAACTGCCTCGGCGAGGCATTCCCGCTCCACGAGCGTCGCGACCTCCGGGTGACCCTCGAGAATGACGCTGAGGAGCCGCGTGCCCGAGCGTGGAAAACCTATAATGAACACGTGCTCCTTCGCCGGCGCGCTCGGCGCAGCTTTCGGGCCGCGCGCGGCGAGCCCACCCGCCGCGACCCGATCGAACCAGCCCGTCAGCGCCTCGGCATAGTCGAGCGCACTGGCGAAGCGGCCGGCGTAGCGGCGCAGCAGCGCCTGATTGCAACTCGTGTACGCTGCGAAAGCCTCCTCGTAACGCCCCTCGGCATCGAGCACATCGCCGAGCAACCCCTCCACGTAGGCGCGCTCTATGTCCGCCAGACGCCTTCCGTCGAGCAGTTCCTGCAACCGCACCTCTGCCCGCCCGAGCTGGCGCTCACCGAACTCCACGGCCGCTAGGCTCATGACACCCTCCGCCAGCCCCGGTGCTACGGCCAGTGCCTTCTGCGCCCAGGTGCGAGCATCGCCGTAGGCGCCGCGCCGGCAGGCTATGCTCGAGAGTCCGGCCAACGCCGTCGCATGAGTGGCATCGAGCTCGACCGCCCGCTCATAGCTCGCCTGTGCTTCGGCAATCGCCCCGAGGGCCCGCAGAGCATTACCCCGGTTGGCATGGAGGTGGCCGCGCGCCGGATCGAAACCGATCGCCGCGTCGAACTGCTCGAGGGCTTCCGGCGCGCGCTCGAGGCTGAGCAGACACAGTCCGAGGGCATTGCGGCAGTCGATGTCCCCAGAGGCGATCTGCACCGCGCGGCGCAGCAGAGGTTCGGCCTCGGCGCAACGCCCTTCGCGCTCCAGACCGAGCGCGGCGAGATTCAGCAGCAGCGGGTGCTCGAGACCCTCGGCCAGCGCGGCGCGCGCCTGCGCGATGGCTTCGTCGTGATGAGCGGCCCGGGCCTGGGCCAGGATGGCGCTGAGCCGCGCCTGATCAGCCGCCGGATCCCGTTCCATGGGGTCTCGATTTCGGGTGTGTCATGCGCGTGAGTATAAACCGCGCTACAGTAGCTCCCAGAATTAAAGGAGATCTGCCATGCGCAGAATGATGTCGCTTCTCGTGCTCGCGAGTGCCGCCGCGCTCAGCGCATGCGCCGGCCAGCCCCGGCATCAGACCCCTGCAGCGGCCACCACAGCCGCGCCGATGACCGAGACCCCGAATTCGCCTCAGCATGTCCTCGCCGAGGCCAACTTCGCATTGCAGGCGGAACAGGCAGGCTTTTCGCTAGAATCCCGCAACGGCACAATGCTGTACTGCGAGCACGCGCCCAGCCTCGGTTCGCGCATCCCTCACGTCAGATGCTTCACGCCGCATCAGACCCGGGTGATCCTGCAGATGCGCGAGCAGCAGCGCCGGGCCCTCTCGGGGGCGACCGCCGCGCCGGGGTGCGGAACCAACGGGCAGAGTTGCTGAGCGATACTCGTCGGCAGCCACTGGCCGCCGTGGACAAGGCGCCGTCCGCGCGCCGGCACGATCGGCGGCTCCGGACGGCGTTTTAGTTCCGGACACCGGCAGGCCACGAGTCACGCCGGGTCGCGACCTCGCGCCGCGAACCTTGCCCGCCCGCCCCCGGCTCCTTATCGTAGAACTGCCGAACCCCCGGAGCCAGGATCGGCAGGACCGGTGCAAGCGGCTCGCGGTAACGCCACCAGCGGTCGAGGCCCTGGGCCTTGAGCTCATGGACGAGCTGGGCGGTGCAGGGAATCAGCGCAGCGCGGGCGTGCGTCCGTGCGTGCGCCCCGCGAACTCTCCCATGGGCGGGTCCCACTTCAGTCCGAGAAGATCGCACACCCGGCACATCTCACGCGCAAAGCCACTCACCACGCCCTCGTGCCGCACCAGCGAGTAACCAGGCGGCAGGAGACACGTGCACTCCATGAGCACGCGCATGACTGCGTCGTAATAGTGCGCCGCGCCCGCGAGCGTGAGCATTTCGTAGATCGGCCGGCGCATGCGGAATCGATGTCGGAAGCCGCTACGCACGACATCGCGGGAATCACGGCACGTAACCAGAGTCTTAGCCCGCGGGAACAGGTGCGCGATCAACGACAGCTTCAGGATATTGAGTGGACTCTTGTCAACGAGGACCTTGCCGCTACCGTCGACGCCGGTCTGCGCCACGCGGCGCCAATACGCGCCGCGCAGCGTATCCAACGTCGGCGGCGGCGCGTGCACCAGGCGTTCAAGATCCTGCGGCTGCTGCATGAACTGGTGCATCGAATCGATCAGCGATTCGCTCTCCTCGACACTGGCCACCTGCGCATGCCCCTCGAGAGTTACCTCCAGGAGCGCGGTGCCCGAGCGCAGAAATCCGAGCACGAACACATCTCCCGCAGGCGATTCCGGCCCACTCGAGGGCGGCGCCGCGCACCAGCGCGTCCGATCGGCGCTGCGCAGATAGTCCACGAGTCCTAGCGCGTACTGCAGAGCGCTCGGCGAAGCGGTTGCGCACTGTGCCGCGTTAACTTCCCGCTGCAGCCAATCGCTATCGGTATAGGCAACAAACGCCTCGGACGTGCGGCTCTGGGCATCGTGCGAATCCGCGAGCAGACCGCGGAGGCGAGTCGCGGCGACACCCAGTTGCCGCTCACCGAGCTCGACCGCGCGGCGAATTGCCGCCTCGGCCTCCAGGGCCCTCGTCAGCCCGAACAGCGCTCCCCCGGTTTGCGTGCGCGAGCGGCAGTGCCGGGTGGGCCGCGGCCAGCGCATCGAACTGCTCGAGCGCATTGGCGTACCGTCCGAGTCGCAGCAGGCACAACCCGAGGGCATTGCGGGCGGCCTTGTCCGCTGGGTCGAGCGCCACTGCGCGGCGCAGCAGACCTTCGGCCGCGGCGAGCTCGCCCGCCTGCTCGTGGCGCAGCGCGAGCACGTTGAAAATCAGCGGATGCTCCCGTCCCGCTGCAAGGGCTGCTGCGGCGAGATCAATCGCGTGCGGCAGGTCTCCCCCCTTGCGCGACGCGCTGGATCGCGATCAGCCGCTCGCGCTCGGCCTGCGGATCGCGTCTCAAGCTTCAGCCCACATGCGTTGCAGGTTGGACGCGACATACTCCAGGCGCACGCGGTTGCCCCACTCGAGCTTCGCCCCCTCGAGCGCCCGGACCTCATTGAGGGCGAACAGCAGTTCGCGGCGCGCCGCATCCGCGATCTGACTCTCGATGAATGTGATCATCACCAGGCGCTCCCCGGACGTCACCGGCGCCACCTCGTGCAGAGTGGTGGACGGGTAAAACACGACTCCCCCGGGACGACCCTTGATGCGTACCTCCTGCGAGCCGAGATAGATCACGAGCTCACCGCCACCGTAGCTGTCGGGCTCGCTGAGAAAGACCGTACACGAGACGTCCGAACGCAACGGCTGCTGACTCACCGCCATGAACGGCACATCGACGTGCGCTCCGTAGCCCATACCCTCTCCGTAGCGCACGACCTGCGGTACCGCGATACGCCGCGGCAGCACGAAGTTGCGTGCCATTTCGCTGCGCTGGAAAGCCCCGAGGGCGAGCTGGCCGGCGCGCTGAGCGTGCGCATCGGTCGGGTCGGGGATCAGGCTGCGCTTGGTGGGGTTGTGCGGATTGGAGCTGCGGCCGTCGATGAAACGGGTCTGGCGCGCCAGCTCGCGCACCGAGTCGACCTCGGCGACGGTCAGGAAATCTTCGATTTGCAAAAACATCGCAAGTCCGCCCGTCAGGAGAAGATCATTGGGCAGTATAGCGGTGCCGGCGATCCGAGCGAGGACGTGCGCCGGCCGAGGTCCGTTCGGGCGCGGCTCCGGCAGCTCACCCGCCCGGCTGAAATCCCGCCGCCGCCAGCATCGAGATCGGCGGCGGCGCGGGCAGGATGTAGACCCGAGATCGCGGGTAATCGAGCACGAGTGAGTCCGCGACGCTCAACACGTCCGTGCCGATGATCACCGCGGGGGTGCCTTGCAGATGCCATTCCCGGAAAATCGGGACATTGGAATAGACGATCGGCAGGTGCTGAATCGCCACGGGCCCAAGAATCAGCGTCGGCGCCACGGCGGTCGAACCCGTGGACACCTGCTGCGTCACTCCGTAAATCGGCGTCGTGGCACCCGAGCGGCGACGCGACAGCAAGGCTTTGCGCAGGGCGGAATTGCCCAAGGTCACGGGCGATCCGGTGTCGATCACCGCCTCGACCACGAGGCCGCCGACCCGCGCCGGGATCATGAGTAATCCGCCCGGCGTGCGAACCGCGTGGATATCGAGGAAGCCCCACATCGGCCCACGGCTCGAGCGATCGATCGCCACCCGATGGTGACGAAAATCGACCGCGATCCGCACCGGGCCGAACCCCGCCATCCCGAGAATGCCATCGACTTCGGTCATGATGGGCGTCGAGCAGATCGGCATGCGCACCTCGCGCTTCACGATCCGACCGACTTGTAGCCGGCGAACGTTCACCCAAGGCAGCGGCTGCGTCCCGGTCACCCCTTCGACGCGCTCCACCTGTCCCTCCCGCCGCATCAAGCCCAGCGCCTTGACCAGTCGCGGCGCGATGACTGAGCCATTCGCGCCGGTATCGAGGAGAAACGGAAAAGGTCCGCGACCGTCGATCATGACCGGGACGACGATCTGACCGAGAGGATTGACTCGGGCCGGTGCCGAGGAGAGCAGGCTCGGCACATCTGCCGACACCGTCCCATGAGGACGGGCCACCGCCATCGCCACCGCGGGCAGTAAGGCCACCACGCACAGGGTACGGCCGAGGGCCTTCACGAGATTCCTGCGACGCCACGAGTGTCGCGGGTCACTATACGCCCGCCACCGAGCACCGGCGGTAGCTCGTCACGTAAAAAAGCCCCGCACAAGGCGGGGCTTTGAATCAACCATCAGCGTGGCCGTGGCAAGAGGCGCAGTGCGAGCGCACCGCATCCGACTCACCCCTCGCGGGCACCCGCCTCGACGGCGGGTGCCCGACGACGGCCCGAGAGGGCCGAAGGATCAGAGGAATTTGTAGGTCAGGTTCAGATAGAAGTCCCGTCCGATCGGGTTCGAGAACAGCGAGTTGTAGCCCGCCGCGAAGTTACCCTGCGCGGAGTTGGTGAACGGCGGATTCGTGTTGAGCAGGTTACGAATGCCGAACAGCACCGTCAGGCCGCGCAGCGGCTTGTAGGACGTGTAGGCGTCCCACGTCGACTGGCTGCCCACCGTGCGCTGCGGACCACTGTTGGTCGGCCCGACCCCAAACTCGTCGATGTAGGACGAGTAGAACCGGTTGCTGATGCCAGCGCCCCACAGACCCTGCGGGCTGGTCCAGTCGACCCGCAGCAGGTGCTGCCAGCGCATCGCCGGCTCGTTTCCGCCGTTGTACCAGCCGACCAGGTTCAGCACCGGGCCGCCGTTGTACTGCTGCAAGCGGAACTGCGTGACCGCGGTGCCTTCCAAATCTTCGTGGAACACACCCCAGCGGGTCTGCTGAGAGTACGTCACGCTCAGATCAAATCCATCGGTCGTGATTTGACCGGTGTTCTGATCGTTCACGACGATGTAGCCGCAAGTCGGCAGCGAGTAGGGGAGGCAGTCCTGGGCCTCATTGATCGACGGCGTCAGCGTGCCAAGATCGTTCGGCACGATGTAGTTCGAGAACAGGGTCGGATTACCGTAGATGGCCGAAGCGGGAATATTCCCAATGGTGTTCTTGAGAAGGATCCGGTAGTAGTCGAGCGTGATGCCGAGATTACGCACCGGCGCCAACACGACACCCAGATCGAAGTTCTCCGAGGTCTCCGGGGTCAGCTTTGCGTTACCGCCGAACAGCCCCAGCCCTTGCGTGCCACACACTGCCTGGTTCCACTCCGCGTTGTACGTGCTCGGCGTGCAGAACGGGTTGCCGTTACCCATTGATCCGCTGGTTGAGGCGGACATGGTGTTCGGGTCATACAGATCGTACAACGTCGGGGCACGGAAGCCGGTGGACGCAGCCCCACGGAAGGTCACGTAACGCGACGGCTGATAACGAACCGTGATCTTGCCGTTGTTGGTGCGGCCGAAGTCGCTGTAGCGATCTTCGCGATCGGAAATGTCGACATCGAGGCTCTTCGACATCGGCACGTTCAGCTCGGCGAACACGGCCTGCGCCGTGCGGCTGCCCTGGACCGCAAAGTTCCCCAAACCCGTTGCAGCCTGGACGAGAGAGTTGTACGGCGTCGTGGCGCTTTGGAACTTGTTGCCGCGCACGCTGAAGCCAATTGCCAGAACCGCATCATGCCCGGCGTGGAATGCGTCACCGAGCCTATGGCTGGCATGCCCACTGACCGCCCAACGCTGCATTTTGCCGTTCTGGTATACGCCATTGACGTAGCTGCTATTGATCAGCGCCTGCCCGGCCGGGCTTTGCGGTCCGAACGGATTGATCAGACCGCTGAGCACGCCACCCGGGGCCAACACCGACTCATTCGGGTATCCCGAGACGTTGCCGTCGGAGTTCAAGTTCTGACTGAAGTTCAGGTTGAACCGGTAGTCCCAACCCGCATTGTCTCCCGAGAACGTCACCAACGCCCGCTCCTCGGTGTTGATGTTATCGCCGTAGCGATTGTTGTTCGGATCCGTCCAGACGGCGTTAATTGCGCCATTCAGCGCCGGCGGACTGGTGCAGGCAGTGAAGGCTGTCTCGCACGTCAAACCCGCCGCTGTCGGATAATACGTGGGATCAGCCTGAGGGGTCATGTTGAACGAGTAGAACATCGGGCCGGACCAGGCAGTGACCTTGGAGCGGCTGTAGAAGTACTGAATCTTCAGGACATTGTTATCCGGAAGTTCCTTGGTAAAGGCGACCAATGCCGACGCTTCATATGACTTGGGCAGCAGGTCCGTTGCAGCCGAATACCGATACGCGCAGTTTCCGTAATAGGTAGTCAGGTATGGATTTCCTGCACAGGCCGGATAGCCGGGCTGCCAATAATTGCTCTGTCCACCCAGCGCGGGGTCTGTGATGGCCTGGCCGTTATTGTCTTGAATTGTCGCGGGCCACGTACCCGGATTATTGGTGGCGGCATCACCCAGCGCCGGGTAGAAACCCGCGGCAGTGAATGAGCGCTGCGTCGCGCGCAGTTCCTGCTGGCCGCTGTAGCTGCCCGTGATCATGAAATTGTAGCCGTCGCGAACCAAGTCGCCATGGCCGAAGGTGAAACTCACGTTGCCCGAGCCGCCGCCCGCACCCTGCGGATGATCGAGTTCCGCACTGACCTCCGCGCCCTGGTAATTACGCTTCGTAATGAAGTTGACGACGCCCGCGATCGCGTCGGATCCGTACAGCGCCGAGGCGCCTTCGCGCAGCACCTGAACACTCGAAATGGCCGAGAACGGGATACCGCTCAGATCGACCGCATTGCCGCTGAATGCATTATCGGCAAGCCGGTGGCCATCGAGCAGCACCAGCGTGCGGCCATCGCCCAGACCGCGCAGGTTGGCGTAGGTACCACCGCCCGAGAACGTGCCGACCGACTGCGCGATGTTCAGCGCCGGGGTATTCGAGGTCACCGTGCCGAGCGCCTGCTCGACGTTCGTCACGCCCAGGCTCCGCAGGGTCGAGGACTTGATGATCGTGATGGCCTCGGCGGTCTCAGCCGAGGTCCTTGGGATCATCGTGCCGGTGACCACGATGGTTTCACCAGTCAGAACACCGCCAGGGGCGGTGGTGGATGGCAGCGCCTGCGTGCACACACCCAGGCTGGCCAACTCGCGCAGTAGTTCCAAGCCACCCCGGCGATGCAGGAAATCGCAAATGGACTGGCCGACTATTTCGCCGATGT
>DAIDUQ010000084.1:0-31286 GCA_027456605.1 Steroidobacteraceae bacterium
CGATCGCGACTCGGCGCTCGTGGCGCATCAATTCGACGAGCGTGACGCCGCCGTGCGCCGTCTGATAGCCCTGGCGATCGCCGCGTGCCGCAAACAGGGCAAGTACATCGGAATCTGCGGTCAGGGGCCCTCGGATCATCCGGACTTCGCGCGCTGGCTGCTCGATCAGGGCATCGAGAGCATCTCGCTCAACCCCGACACCGTGGTCGAGACCTGGCTGCGGCTCGCCGGTGAAGGCGAGCCGCTATAGCGGCGAATCCCGAGCGGACCGGACGTCCCCCGCCCCGCCGCTCAGCCGGACTCGCCCCCGTAAGCGGGCCGGAACAGCTTGGCGCGGTAATGCCTCAGCTCGCAAATCGATTCCTGGATGTCGGCGAGCGCCAGGTGCGCCTCCTGTTTCACCATTCCATCGAGCACCTCGGGCGCCCAGCGGCGCGCCAGCTCCTTGAGCGTGCTGACGTCGAGATTGCGATAATGAAAGAACTGCTCGAGACGCGGCATGAGCCGGGCGAGAAATCTCCGGTCCTGGCAGATGCTGTTGCCGCACATTGGTGAGGCGCCCGGCGGCACGAACGGCATGAGGAATGCGAGCGTACGCGCCTCGGCCTCCGCCGTGTCCAGACGGCTGGCGCGCACGCGGGCGAGGAGCCCCGAGCCCCCGTGCTGCTTCTGGTTCCACTCGTCCATGCCCGCGAGCGTCGTCTCGTCCTGGTGGACGGCGATCACCGGCCCTTCAGCCAGTACGGTGAGCGCCTTGTCCGTGACCAGGGTGGCGATCTCCAGGATTGCGTCCGTCTCGGGTTTCAAGCCCGTCATTTCCAAGTCGATCCAGATCAGGTTGTCGGCGCTGCGCATGCTTGGCTCGCGGTGGGTGATAATCGGCGTCCGATGAGTGTAGCAACGTTCGATGCGCGCGTGATCGGCGCCTTTGGCCGCCGGGTCCGCCTGCGCCTCGCGGACGGGCGCGAATTCCCCGGCCGACCGCTCGGACGTGCGCTTTCCATCGTCTGCGGCGACACCGTGCGCTGCCGTCTGGATGAGCGCCATGCGGAGGTCCACGTCCTCGAAGTGCTGCCGCGGCGCACCGCCCTATACCGCAGCAATGCGCGCGGCGGCGCCGAGCCGGTGCTGGCCAATCTCGATCGGCTGCTGGTGGTCATCGCGCCGCTCCCCGAGCCCGACTTGTTCGTCGCTGACCGTTACCTCGCCGCCGCCGAATCGGCCGGCATCGAGGCGGTGCTGGTGATCAACAAGGCCGACCTCGGAGTCGATGCCACGCTCGAGGCTCAACTTCAGGGATATGCGCTGGCGGGCTACCGGCCGATCACCGTCTCGGCGGCCGCCGGAACCGGCCTCGATGCGCTGGCCGCGGTCCGCGGCGAACGCCTGGCCGCATTGGTCGGCCAGTCGGGCGTGGGCAAGTCATCGCTGGCGGCGCGGTTGATCCCGGACGCGAACATCGCGATCGGGTCGCTGGCGCGCGAGCAGGAAGGGCGCCACACGACCACCGCCTCGCGCCTGTACCCGCTCCCCGGCGGAGGCCAACTCGCCGATTCCCCGGGCGTGCGCGATTTCGCCCCGGCACTGGCCGCGCTCGATGCCCGCTCGCTGGGGTTCACGGAGGTGGCGCGGCTGGCCGGCGGCTGCCGCTTTCTCGACTGCCAGCACCTGCGCGAGCCCGATTGCGCGGTACGCGCAGCCGTCGAGCGCGGCGAGATGCACGCGCGCCGCTACGAGAGCTACCGCCGCCTGCGCCGCCTACGCGAGACTCTCATGACGGCGCACGAGCACGGCTCGCGCCGCGGCTGAGGACGCACCCGATTCAGATGTTCTGGCGACCACTCAACGCGCGCGCGAGCGTGCCGCCATCGACGTACTCGATCTCCCCTCCGATCGGCACCCCGTGGGCAATGCGACTGGCGCGCAAGCCGCGGCGCAGGGCCAACTCGGCGAGGTAATGCGCTGTCGCCTCGCCTTCGACCGTGGGGTTGGTGGCCAGGATCAACTCACGCAGCCCACCCTCATCGAGGATCGCCTCGAGCTCACGCACACCGAGCTGCTCCGGTCCCATGCCATCGAGGGGCGACAGATGCCCCATGAGCACGAAGTAGCGCCCGCGGTAGCTGCCCGACTGCTCGACAGCGACGACATCGGCGGGCGTCTCGACCACGCACAGCAACCCGGCCTCGCGCTGCGGCGAGGCGCAGATCGCGCACAGATCCGCCTCGGCGAACATACGACAGCGCCGGCAGGGCTTGACCGTCGCAAGCGCCGCCTCCAGCGACTGTGCGAGGGTCTGCGCGGCCGGTCGCCCGTCCTGCAGGAGCTGAAACGCCATGCGTTGGGCGCTCTTCGGGCCCACACCGGGCAGCGCGCGCAGCGCCTCGATCAGCTGGGCGAGACGCGGGGAATACTTCACGACTCGCTCAGAACGGAAGCTTCATCCCCGGGGGCAGTTGCAGCCCGGCGGTGACCGACGACATCTTTTCCTGCGTGCTCACCTCGACCTTGTGCACCGCATCGTTCACGGCCGCCGCGACGAGATCCTCGAGCATCTCGCGATCCTCGCCGATCACCGCGGGCTCGATCTGAACACGCCGCACTTCGTGCCGACCGGTCATGGTGACCTTGACCATGCCGCCGCCGGATTCGCCGAGCACCTCCATGCGACCGATTTCCTCCTGCACCTTCTGCATGGATTCCTGCATGGCCTGGGCCTGCTTCATCAGCTGATTGATATTGCCTCGCATGAGGTCGCTCCTCGATGGTCACGAATAGGTTGCCGGCAGCGCCGGATCATTTCACGGGGCGGACGGTCTCGGAAATCACTTCCGCTCCAAAGCGCTCGCGAAAACTTTCCACGCCCGGGTCCGCCTCGAAGGCGCTGCGGGCGGCTTCGGAGCGCTCGCGCGAAGCGCGCTGCCGCGCCTGGGCCGGTGTTTCACCGGACTCGGATGCGGCGACGAACTCCAACCGGACCGGCTCGCCGAAGTGGCGTGAGAGCGCCTGCGCGAGCTTCTCCTCCAGAGAAGCGGTGCGCAGGGAGCCGCTGCGCGGATCCAGGGCCAGCTTCACGCGTCCCCCTTCGCGAGCGATGAGCGCGCAGTGACTGGCCAGCTGACGCGCCGCACCCTGCAGGTCGAGCTGCCCCAACAGCGCGCTCCACTCCCCGTCACCCGCGTCCGCCGGCTCGGCGCCCGCGGCCTTCCCGCGCTGCGGCGACGACTCGGTCTGTGTCGCGTACCGCTCGGAGGACTCCTCCGGCCTCCTCGCGGCCGCTCGCTTGGGGCTGGCCGCAGCGGGCGTCGCGACCGGCCGGGCGCCCGGCGTTCGCGGCTCACCCGGGCGGAAAGCGATCATCCTCAGCAGTGTCATCTCGAAGCCCGTGCGCGGATCGGGCGCCAGCGGCAGATCGCGCCGGCCCATGATGGCCGTCTGGTAGTAGAGCTGCACATCCTCGGCCGCGAGCTCGCCGGCAAGCCGGGCGATCAGCTCGGGCGCATACAGCTCGTCGCCCTCGTACGCCTCCCCCACGACTTGCTTGAGCGCAACGCGCGTGAGGAGCGCGGCGAGCTCATCGAGCAGCTGGGCGTAATCCGGGGCCCACTGCTCGAGCGAGCGCGCGAAGCGCAGCAGCTCCGGGCTCTCACCGACCGCCAGCCGCTCGGCGAGCTGCACCACGTGATCGCGCGCCACGGTACCGAGCATGGCGCGCGCCTCGGCCTCCGCGACGCTCCCGCCGCCGAAGGCGATCAGTTGATCGAGCAACGAGAGCGCGTCGCGCATGCTCCCATCGGCGGCCTGCGCCAGCAGCGCGACGCCCGTCGGCTCGAAGGCGACACCCTCCTTCTCGAGCACGGTGCGCAGGGTCGCTGCGATCTGCGCCGTCGGAATGCGCTTGAGGTTGAATTGCAGACAGCGCGACAGGACGGTGACGGGCAGCTTCTGCGGGTCGGTCGTCGCCAGCAGGAACTTCACGTGCGGCGGCGGCTCCTCCAGCGTCTTCAGCAGCGCATTGAACGAATGCGTCGAGAGCATGTGCACCTCGTCGATGAGGTACACCTTGTAGCGGCCGCGCGTGGGCGCGAACTGCACGTTGTCCAGGATCTCGCGCGTGTCGTCGACCTTGGTACGCGAGGCGGCGTCGACCTCGATCAGATCCACGAACCGCCCAGTGTCGATCTCGCGGCAGCTGGCGCACTGGCCGCAGGGCGTGTCGGTGACGCCGGCTTCACAGTTGAGGCATTTCGCGAGGATGCGCGCAATGGAGGTCTTGCCCACACCGCGCGTGCCGGTGAACAGGAACGCGTGGTGCACGCGGCCGGATCGCAGCGCATTGACCAGCGCCTGGCTCACATGGTCCTGGCCCACCAGCTCGTTGAACGCCTTGGGGCGCCATTTGCGCGCCAGTGCGATGTAGCTATCGGTCATGCGAGGCGCCTCAGCCGGATAGGGAGGCGGCCCGCACCAGCGGGTGCTCCGGCACCCGACATCGCCGCTGCCGCTGCTGCCTTCCGGCCCTGACGGGGTTCACGACTGGTCGTCGCGGAGTAGCCGGTGCGGGCCACCACAGCCAAAAAACCACCCCCCGCGAACGAAGCCCGTCCCCGGCGCGGACTGGCCGCGCGGACCGGCATCGGGCGCGGTGGCATCTAAGATAATGCAAGGATAGCAAAGGCCGCCGCCGCCCGCTGAGGAAGCCCGGGCCAGACCCCCGACCCGGCAGCCTTGGCCGCGGCGGGGGCTGCAAAACCCTTGACTCTGGACCATGGTCTATGATGTAGGCTAAACCATCGGCCGACACGGGAGCCAGTGAGTGGACAGCCTCGGCATTGGAGCGCTCGCCCGCAAGGCGGGCGTGCGTATCGACACGGTCCGGTATTACGAGCGCAGCGGACTGCTGGCGCCCAAATCACGTCTCTCATCCGGTTATCGCCGTTATGGCGTCACCGAGCTGGCGCGGCTGCGGTTCATCCGCCGCGCCCAGACCCTCGGCTTCACGCTGAAGGAGATCCGCGAGCTTCTCGCACTATCCAAAGGGCGCGATGTCGCGCGGGTCAAGCGCGCCGCGCAAACGAAGCTCGCCGACGTCGGGGCGCGCATCGCGGCATTGGAACGTGTGCGTGACGGATTGGCGACGCTCATCGCCGCTTGTCCGGGGCATGGTGATGCGGCCGATTGCCCGATTCTCCAGGCCCTCGGCGGCGACGGCGACGGCGCGCCGCAGCTGCCGCAGAGGCCCGGGCTTGCGCCGCAGCCATAGCCCCCTCAGGGCGTGCCGCGCGCGGCGCGCACCAGAAACAGCGCGCCGAGTCCCAGAAAGAGCAGGCTCGAGACGACTCGGATCGCCTGCAAGGGCAACCGGGCCGACAGCGCCTGGCCGATGAGCACCGCCGGCGCGCAGGCGAGCACGATCCCGAGGCTCGAGCCGGCCACCACCGCGGCGACATTGCGGTATGCGGCGGCCAGCACCGCGGTGGCGATCTGGGTCTTGTCGCCCATCTCGGCGATGACGAAGCTCACCAACGTGCTCCAGAACAGTCCGCGGGACCGCCGGGGCGCGCCGTCCTCGGGTGCGGCCTCGGGCTTCAATGCCCACAACGCCATTGCGATCAGGCTGACACCGACCAGGAGATTGATCACACGCGGATTGAGTGCCGCGCCCAGCCGCTCGCCGATCAATGCCGCGAGCACACTGCTTGCGAGCGTGCCCACAAGCATCGCCGCCAGGATCGGCCAGGGACGGCGATGGCGGGCCGCCAGCGTCAGCAACAGCAGTTGTGTGCGATCTCCGATCTCCGCGATCGCGACCGCGGAAAGGCTGGCGAGGAAGGCCTCCATCGCGCCGAATCGTACCAGCTGCGGGGCATGGGCATCGCGCGCCCCGCGGGCTCGGGGCGCCGGGTGCGCGAGCGCGCCGAGCCGGGCGGGAGCGGCCCTGCCCAGACTCGTTCCCGGCCGGAGGACGGATTAGACTAGGCGGCGCGGCTCTCGTCGAATCCGCCCGAAACAGAGCGGTACGGCGCCCACGCGCGGCGGTCCGCGGGTGCGGGACGGGGCGCAGGGGAGTAACGACACATGCCTTTCCGAATGGCGATCCGCCTGCCCCGGCGGCGATGGTTCATCGGCCTGGGGGCCGTTGTGCTGCTCGCCGCCGCCTACCTGTGGGCCGGTTATGTGCTCGCACCACGCATGATTCGCTCCGCGGCGATGCGCTGGGCCGCCGCGCATCCGGGTCTGGCGCTCACGCTCGGGCCGATCAAGGTCGATCCGATCCGATTCACCGCCTCGATTCGTGACATCGACCTGACGGAACGCGGCCGGCCGCTGGCGACGATCGCCCTGCTGCGCCTCGGCGTCGCGCCGCTGTCGGTATTCGAGCGGGCGTATCGCATCACGCTGCTCGACCTCGAGCGGCCCGTGGTCCACGCACGCATCCGTCGCAACGGGTCGATCAACCTCGATGCGCTCCGGGCTTCATCCGGACCGAGCAGCGCTGCGGCGCCCGCCGTGCGCATCCGCAAGCTCACGCTCGAACAGGGTGAGATCTCCCTCACCGATGGGCGCCGTACGCCGGCGGCGCGCTTGACGCTCGCACCAATCTCCTTGCGTCTGACGCACTTCCGCACCTGGGGCGCTCCCGAAGGGCGGTTCACACTCCAGGCGCGTGCCCAGGGTGGCGCACGGCTGCTGTGGCAGGGTACGCTGGGGATGTCCCCGATCGCGTCGGCCGGAACCGTCGCTCTGACGGGTCTCGGTGTCCCGCTGCTGGCGGAGTTTCTGCCGCGCAGCCTGCCCATGACACCGGCTGCCGGGCGCCTCAGCCTGCGCGGCGCCTATACGGTTCGAGACGGCGGCAAGGGCCTGGGCCTCGGCCTCCGCGGTCTGCGGCTCTCCGCCAGGGGGCTGACAATCGACGGCGGCGGGCGCCTGCATGGCCTGCTGCGCATCGGCGGTGTGACCGCGCGGGGTGGCGCGTTGCAGCTCGTGGCGGGCCGCTCGGCGCAGGGCTCGCTCCTGCGCTTCAGTGTGGACAACGCGAGCCTGACGGGCGCCGGCCCGGCTCGCGGCCAGCAGATCCAACTCGCACACCTGCGGCTTGCGGATGCTCGTTTCGATGCGCGCCGGCAGCGCATCGCGGCCGCCTCGCTGGTTCTCAGCGGACTGCGGCTGCCGGTGACGCGCGAGAAGAACGGCACTTTGAATCTGACGCGCTGGCTACCGGCCGCCGC
Source organism: Steroidobacteraceae bacterium (assembly GCA_027456605.1). GTDB lineage: Bacteria > Pseudomonadota > Gammaproteobacteria > Steroidobacterales > Steroidobacteraceae > 13-2-20CM-66-19. The sequence goes on from DAIDUQ010000084.1 coordinate 7,233, forward strand.
GCACCCACAGTCCCACGCTGGCCCCGCTACCCCGCCGCGAAAGTGGCATGTCGCGCTCAATCGCCTAGTCGTGAGCGACGCGGTGGTGCCGGTGCGCGACCTCGCGGTCACGCCGGCGGTGCGGCTGCGGATCGCGCCGCTGTCTGTCACGCTGCGCTCGCTGAGCGACAATGCGTCGCGCGCGGTGCCCTTCCGTCTAACGGCTCGCGTCGATCGACAGGGATCCGTGCAGCTGGCCGGCCGCATCGTGCCGGCCACGAGAACCGGCACGCTCACGCTCTCCATGGCCTACGTGCCGCTGGCGCCGTTCACCGCGTATCTGCCGCCCGCCCTGGCGGTCGAGATCCATTCCGGCGCGCTTCGGGCCTCCGGCGCCGCCGTGCTCACCGCAGGCAAGCTCACGCGCTTCACCGGCGGCATGGGCGTGTACAACGTGCAGCTGCTCGACCGCGCCAGCGGCAGCGCGCTGATCGGCTGGCAGGCGTTGCTGTTGCACAAAATCGGCTATCGGCCCAATCGGCTGCACATCCGCTTCGTCCGTCTGGTCGCCCCGGCCGGACTGATCGCGATCTTGCCGAATCGCAGCTGGAACCTGGCGGGGCTGATGCCCGCGCCCGCGGGCCCGACACACCCGCGCGCGCCGCGGCCGCCGCGAAAGGCCGCCGGCCCCGCGTTCTCCGCCCGGGTGAATCGGCTGTTCATCGTCGACGGATCCATCACCTTCGCGGACGAATCCGTCGAGCCGCACTTCCGCGCGCCGATCCGGCGACTGCATGGACTGATCGTCAATCTCTCGAGCGCGCCCAATGCGCTCTCGAGCATCGCGCTTGCCGGAGAGGTGACCGACCGGTTCTCGCCCGTCACGGTCGCGGGCAAGTTCAATGTGTACGGCCTCGGCCGCGACACCAACATCCGCGCCACGTTCAAGAACATCCAGCTGCCCATCTTCGATCCGTACTCCGACCTGTACGCCGGCTACGCCATCGCCAAGGGAGAGCTCACCACCCGGTTCCACTACCGCATCGTCAATCGCGAGCTGCATGCCGAGCATCACATCATCGTCCGGGAGCTGCAGTGGGGTGGCCCGAGCGCCAGCAAACAGAGCGTGGGCTGGCCCATCCGGCTGGCGACCGCGCTGCTGAAGAACCCCGACGGAGTCATCCGCATCAACCTACCCGTCACCGGCTCGCTCAACGACCCGAGTTTCCACATCACCTCGATCGTCTGGAAGATGTTGGAGCACCTGCTCGAGAAGGCCGCGCTCGCCCCCTTCGAGCTCGTCGGCCAGTTGTTCCCCGGCGCGCAGCGGGCGCGGTACGTCGAGTTCATCCCCGGCTCGGCGGCGCTGCCGCTCGGCGCAGCGGCGAGCCTGTCCGACCTGGGCCGCGCCCTCGCCGTCCGCCCGGCGTTGCAGATCGACATTCCCGCCGGCCCCGCCGGCCCCGAGGACGCCGTTGCGCTCGAGGATGCGCGCATCAACACCCTGGTCATGGCGGGTGATCGGCATCCGCATCCGGCCGGCATCTTCACGCTTGCACTGCCCGAGAGGCTGCGCCGGTTCGCGGCGCTCTACCGTGCGCGGCTCGGCAAGCCCCCGGTGTATCCGGCGCATCTGCCTATACCGACCGAAAGCCTCCCGGCGCTCGGGCGCATACTGCCCGCCAGCGCGCGCGAGACGCGGCGCATACAGAAATTCATGCATGAGCAGGCCGAGATTCGCTGGTTGCGCGCGCAGCTGCGTCCGACCGTCCGCCCGTCGCGCAAGGCGCTCGCCGCGTTAGGACTGGCCCGCGCCGAGCAAATCGAGCGCGCCTTGCTCGCCGGCCACAGGCTCGACGTCAAACGGGTATTCCTCACCACCCAGACCGAAGGGCAGCCCTGGGAAGGCCACATCCGTCTGAAATTGCAGCTGAAATAGGCTCGCCGTGTAGCGGCGAGCGCGCCGGAGTGTGGCGGCGCCGACATGGTAGCGCTATCTTATCGTGTGTGCTTCGAGCCAGGCACGACGTCCGGCCGGAGCGTGATCGGAGAAACACGAACCATGAGCCCAAGACCAACCGTCTCCGCCCGGGGCGCCCTGCTTTGGACCGCAACGTTGCTCGCAGCGCGGGTATCCGCCGCGTGCGCGGCCCACCCACCGATATCACCGCTCACCCTGACCTCGCATGTCACCCTGCTGGAGCGCCCGGGGGAACCCTTGCCGATACGACTGGCGGCGAAGAACTTGCGGAACGACTTGCGCAAAGTCTTCGGCGTCGAGCCCCGCATCGTCACGCGGCCGAGCGCGGCGGGCCCGGTCACGCTCATGATCGGTACCGAAGCCGAGATCCCACCCGCCATGCGCCCGACCCGGCTTGCCGCCGCGGAAAGCTTCGCGATCGCCGTCGAACCGGCCGCCTGGAATCCCGCGACGCGCGCCGTCGTGCTCACCGGACCCGATGTCTTGGGAACGATCTACGCCATCTACCAGTTCTCGCAGGACTACCTCGGCGTCGAGCCGATGTCGTATTGGACCGGCCAACGCCCGCCGCGCCGGCGGCGCATCGTGTTGCCGGCGGGACTGCGGCGGATATTCCCGCCGCCGTTGTTCAAGTATCGTGGCTTCTTCATCAACGACGAGGATCTGCTCACCGGCTGGCGGCCGGCGCCCAAGAGCGAGCACACGGGCATCTCGCTGCAGGTGATGAACAAGATCTACGAAACCATCCTGCGCCTGAAGGGCAACATGGTGATTCCCGGCACGTGGATCTTCCCCAACGATCCGCGCATCAAGCTCGCCGGAGAGCGCGGGTTGATCGTCACGCAGCATCATGCGATGCCCCTCGGGGTGAATGTCGCGCGCTGGCCGCCCGACGTACCCTACAACTTCACCAAGCATCCGAAGATCCTCGAGCGCGCCTGGCGCAATGCGGTGCGCGAATACGATCCGCACCAGCGGATCCTCTGGGACGTCGGTCTGCGCGGACTATCCGACGAGTCTTACGCGGCCGTGGACCCGAGCGTACGCGGCAACAACGCCCGGCTCGGAATGCTCATCAGCAGAGCGATCGCCGCGGAGATGAGGATCGTGCGCGCCGTGCATCCGCACGCGCGGTTCGTCACGAACTTCTGGCAGGAAGGCGCGCGCCTGGAACACGATGGTGATTTGACGATCCCGCCGGGTGTCATCAAAGTCTGGGCCGATCTCGGCTACGGCATTCCCCAGGACAAAGGCGACCTTGCCCCCGGGGAGGGCGTCTACTACCACGTCGCCATGCTCAACGGCAGCGCCAATCATCTGAGCGAGATGATCCCGGTGAGCCGCATCTACACTCAACTGGGCCGCTACATCAAAGCGCGCGCAACCGCGTATTTCCTCTTGAATGTGAGCAACATCCGGCCGGTGGCGATGACGACCGAAGCCGCCATGAACGCCGTCTGGGGCGGCATACCGGCCGGTGGCGCCGCAGGCTATTACCGGCGCTGGGCACGCCGGGAATTCGGCGCGCGCGCCGCGCCCACGCTCGCCGCGGTGTACGCGCAGTACTTCCGGGCATTCGACCCGGTACGCTCCGGCCCACGCGCCGGAGATTCGTACGGCGACGAATTCTTCTTTCACCAGACCCAGCACCTGCTGATCAGCACGATGGTGCAGCCGCCGTATTACTTCTTCGATGGCCAGGCGCCGAAGTGGACCCCCATCCGTGTCATCGACGCCGGACTGCACAAGCCGTTCTTCATCCACATGGGACCGAAGTGGCTGCCGCATGCCCTGCGACGCGACATCCGCTTCTGTGGTCCCGCACGCGCGCGCTGGAACGCGCTCTGGAAGGCAGCCCTTGCGGCCGAGCCGCTGGTCAAACCCGCGCGCCGCCGCTACTACCGGGCGCAGATGCTCACCATGATCGCGATCAATCGCGACGGCGTGCGCATTCTCTACCGCGCGGGACGCGCCATCGGTGATTATCGCCACGGCGAGAAAGCCGCGGCCCTGCGCCAGGTGCGCGGCACGCTGCCGCTGTTCGCGCAGATCAGCCGCTTGGAACGATTGGACGAATACGGCAAATGGAAGCACTGGTACCGGGGCGAGTGGCTGGTTGGAATCCGCCACACGCGCGCGCTGGTGGAAGACTTCATCCACTACCTGCACGACCCGACCATGACGCTGCCACCGCCGTTCCTCGACAACGGCTGGCAGGGTTACTACCACATCACGAAATTCGAGGGCAATCGCACCGTCAACGTGCACTGAGCCCCGGCCCCGGGACTATACGCACTCAGGCAGATCGCGGCTGCGAGCCGGAGTTGATCCGATCGATGGCCGCGACCAGATGATAGGTCGCCTCGAGCAGCGGGACGCGTACCTGCCGCTGCCTCGCCCGGCGCACCATGTCCCCGAAGGTCTCCTCCACCTCGAGCCGCCGGCCGGCCTCGAGGTCCTGCAGCGCCGACATGCGGTGCTCCGGCGCGTTGACGGCGAATTCTTCGCCCGCCGCGCGCACCGCCGCGACGGCTTGTGCATCCGACCCGGCCAGGATGGTCCGCAGCGGCAGGATGGCGCCTTCTTCGATCAATTCGATGCCCGCGGCCCGGGCCACCCGCGCCGCCTCCCGCACCATCTGCACGAGGAACCACGCGCCGTCCGGATCGCCGAGATAACGCCCGGTCACCGTGCGCGTCGTCACCGCCAGACCGATCAGCGCCAGCCATGCGACGAATTTGCTCCACTCCCACGAGAGGATGCCCTCGACCGCGCTGGAGCGCACACCGGACTCGTCGATGATGGCGGCAAGACGCCGGGCGCGCTCGCTGACTGTGCCGTCCAGCTCCCCGAGCATCAGATTCACGTTGCGAGTGAAAAGAGCCTCGCCGGACGGCAGCAGCTCGCCGCTGGTGTTGGCGAGGGCGCCCAGGACGCGGCCAGCGCCAAATGCATCCGCCAGCAGCTCGTCCTTCATCAGGCCGTTCTGAACCGAGAACGCGACGCCCACTTGCACGTGCCGCAGGCTCTCGAGCGCCGCTTGGGTACCCGGTGTTTTCGTGGCCACGATCAGATAGTCCGCGGCGCGCAGCGCGGACGGGTCGGTCAGCACCCGAACAGAACGGGTGATCTCGGCCAACCCCTTGATCCGCAGTCCTTGTTGCTCGATGTTCCGCGCACGCGCGCCGCGCGCCAGCACCGCCACCGAATGACCGGCGCGCGCCAGATGCGCGGAGATTATGGAGCCGAGCGCACCCGGCCCGAGAATGACGAACTGCGCGCTGTGCATGCACCTGTCTCGACGGTTTTGCACTGATTCTCGCAGCCGTGCCCGTTTCCGGCAAGGCAGCGGTTCGCGCACAGCGTCGCCAACATCAGTCTGTAATACGAATTCGGGCGCGTGCGGACCCGCGATCTCATCTATTACACCGGACCACGCCCGGATGTCGCGTACACCCCAACGTTGACGACCAGACTGGTAACGCTTGGCCGTTACACCGCCGCCCGCTGACGGCAGGCGCCCCAAGCATCCCCTCCCTGCGCTGGAACGCGCGCGCCGCGCGCCCGGTTTCCACGCGCGCCGCTCGGGCGGCGCGCCGGCAAACGCTCGCCCGCCGAACGCGGGCGAGCGTCATCGGGTCCGCGGACGATCAGGACCGCGGGTTGAAGGATGCGCACCAACCCTGGGCGTTCACGGCGTAGCCCGGATAGATCTGGCACGGCGCGTAGCCGGACTTCTCTCCCGGCGTTCCCTGGAAGAAACGGCACAACGAGCAGTGCTCGCCGGCCTTGTACGTCGGATGCTCGGCCTTTTCGATCTTGTTGTGGTTCTGCGTGTAACCGAGGGACTTCGCCAACGGATCGGCATCTGTCAGATGGGGCAGCTTGCCGCCCGCGGCCCGGGCCGCGCGCGGTTTCAGGCCACCGGCGATGACCGCCACTACTGCCACGGAAGCGCCCGCAAGGAACGCGCGACGCGAGGGATCTGCTTTACTCTTCGATTCAGACATACATCACCATCTCCGCTCCAAGTGAACCGCGGAGTATGGGCGCAACGGTCCACGGCCGGCAACTCTCCGGAGGGGGAGAAGAGCCACCTCGACTGAGTCTATTTCGCGAAACCGGTATCGCGCCCGGGAATCATCCGTCGCCGCCGAGCAACAGCGGGCTGCATCCCTTCGCCTCGGGTCCGACGGCGTACAAGTACGGTCCCGTGACGCGCTCGGGTTGCGGATGAGCGTCGGCTGCCTCTCCCGGGTAGTGCAGCCGGCGTCCCGGAGTGAGCACCGGTCCGGTATCGACACCGAACACGCGCACGGGATGCGCGCTGTCGGCGCGATACTCGTCCGCCAGAACTCCGATCAGCGCCTGCTGACCGGCTTTGGCCATGGCGAATGCGCCCCAATAGGCGCGGCTCACCTGCTGCAGCGAGAACCCCACGACAGGGTCCGGAGCCTTGCGCAATAGCGGCATGCACCACTGCGTGAGAAAGAACGGCGCCGCAAGGTTGATGTTCATCACCTTGGTCCAAGTCGCCGGGGGATAGTGCTCGAAAGGCGCCAGAGCGCCTATCCAGGCGGCATTGTTGAGCAGCCCGTCGAGCCGTCCGAAGCGCTCGCCGATGCGATCGGTGATCTCACGAACCCCGCCGATGGTGATCCCGGACAAATCGGCGGGGCATAACACGGGCTCGACCGAGCCTTGCGCGGCGATCCGATCGGCGAGCGCCTCGAGCCCGGCACGATCCCAGTCCAGCAGGACCAGTTGAGCGCCGTGCCGCGCATAGCGCAGGGCCACCGCCTGCCCTATGCCATGGGCGGCGCCGGTGATGAGGATGACCCGGTCCGCGAGCAGATCGGCGGGCCCGTCGTAATCGAGCAATGCGTGGTAATCGGGCATTGGCAAGTCAGTATGTCGCATAGCGGTCAGCCGACAGCGCGTGGGAAATACGTATGGCGACGTCGCGAACCGCGTAGGTACTCTTTGCCCGCGATGCCAAGACGACCAGGGGACGAACAGTGGAGATGCCGGAGCATTTTGCGTAGAATACTCATCAAGGAAAGATGCTCTATATCATGCCCATGGTACCGGGCGGTTGCGAGCAGTCAGCCGGAACGCCGGGGTCGCTCGCGTCATTCGCGCCAGCCCGGGGGTCTTGTGGATGCAGCGCTGATTTCCGCCTTTCCACTTCATTCAATTCCACGAGCGCCTGTCCGCCCGGTCATGCCTTGGCGCTCGTCGGCCGCCTCGGGCACGACTGGACATCCGATGGGGCGCGCGGTCGGCCTGCCCGGCTCGGCGCCGGGCAGAGCGCTTCCGCGTTGGGATGCGCTCCCTGCCCTCCTCTTCTATTGGCTGCGGAAACCTCGCGATACCTTCGCCGCGTGGATCGCCTGCTGCGTGGGCTCGTGCGTCATCCGGCCGCCATGGTCTCCGGAACTCTTCGCGCCGCCGTAGGCGGCTGACGAACGAGCGGGGCCAAAACCCACTCAAATATCAGGCCGCCGGGACGCCGGCGGCTGCGGCGGGCAGTCAGTTCCATCCCGTCTGGATTCAATGGAATGCGGTTGACACGTGGCAGCAAGGGCACAAGCCATGAAAAATGAGACGCGACAAGCAGAAGAAGCGGTGGTCATGGACTCGATCCGACCCCAGCAGCAGACGGACAAGGGGCGCCGGAACTTCTTGATCGCCGCCGCCGGAGTGCTGGGCGCCGGCGCGGTGGGATTGTTCGCCGACGCGCTGATAGACAACATGAATCCCGGCAAGGCCGTCGAGGCGCTGGGCGCTCCCATCGAGGTGGACGTGAGCCGGTTGGAGCCGGGTCAATTGATCCTCGCCGAATGGAAGAAGAAGCCCATTTGGATCCTCAAGCGCGAGCCGTGGATGCTGCAGACACTCGCGGAGCCCTCGCTCCTCAGGCGCCTGAAGGATCCGCGCAGCGAGCAGAATCAGCAGCCCGCCGCGCAATTCATAAACGGCAATTACCGCGCATTGCGCCCCGATATATTCATCGCGGTTGCGCTGTGCACCCACATGCAGTGCATCCCCGCCTACCGGCCCGCGCCGCACACCGTGACGCCCTGGTGGCCCGGCGGATTTCACTGCGCATGTCACGGGTCGATGTACGACTTCTCGGCGCGAGTCGTGGAAGGCTCACCCGCGCCGCTCAATATCCCGATACCGCCTTATTACTGGAAGACGAACACCGTGGCACGCATCGGTGAAGTGAATGCCTCCGGTCTCGACAAGGATTGGTCGCCGGACATCTGGTGATCACCGCGACGCAGACAGGCCGCACTTCGAGCCGAACACAGATGAAGGAAACAGCCACAATGAAATCCGCCTTGGCCGCACTCATCATCGCTGTTCTGGGCGTATCGCTCGCACAGGCGAAGACCGACTACCACGGCCTTCCTCCGGCGGGCGCCGCGGCACTAGGCGCGCCACAGGCCGCGGTCTGCGCCGCCTGTCACGGCAGCAATGGAATCGGGACCTCCCCGGTGTACCCGAACCTGGCCGGACAGAACTTCAACTATATCCTCAAACAGCTGGAAGACTTCCGCAGCGGCGCCAGAAAGAACAGCATCATGTCCGCCATGGCCATGACGATCCTGCCGTCCAAGGATCACGCGAATCTGAAGGACATCGCCGCATATTTCGCGCAGCTGAAACCGATGTGGGCGCATGCCTCGGCAGGAGCCGCCGCCGATCACGAGCAGATCGAGCTCGGCAAGAGCATCTATCAGCACGGCGTGGCTCGCAAGAACATCCCCGCGTGCGCGGCCTGCCACGAATTGGGCGGCGAAGGCAACGACCCGATGGCGATACCCGTCCTCGCCGGGCAGCACGCCGCCTACCTCGTCACGCAGCTCGAGCAATTCGCAAGCGGCGCCCGCCACAACACCCCGGGCCACGTCATGCACATGATCGCACGGCAGATGAACGCCAAGCAGGAGGCGGCGCTCGCGGCTTATCTGCAGCAGCTCGATCCGGCCACCTCGCTCGGAATAGGCCCGAAGGACTTCTCGGCGTATGCCCGGGCGGTGGTCGCGCGCCACGCGTCGACCGGCAAGGCCGCCCAGGGCTCGCCAGCGGCGGCCGCGGGCGAATCGGCGCACTGAGTCATGCCCCGATGCGATGCCGGGACTTGCCAATTTGCCAAGAGGGCGGATCTAGCCGCCATCAGTGTACTGGAAGGGCTGAAACTCCATGAATAGCAACATACGATCGTGGGCGCGCGGCGTGTTCGGCTGGTTCGACGACAGGCTGCCAATCTCCTCGACGTGGCGCAGCCAGGTGAGCCGCTACCCGGCGCCGAAGAATTTCAATCTCTGGTACATCTTCGGCTCGCTGGCGCTCCTCGTCCTGGTGTTGCAGCTGGCCACCGGTCTGTTCCTGGCGATCCACTACCAGCCGAATCCCCACCTCGCGTACTGGTCGGTGTTGCGCGGCATTCAGCGCGACTCCCGCTGGGGCTGGCTGATTCGCGACATGCACGTGGTCGGCGCATCCGCGTTCTTCGTGCTCGTATACCTGCACATGTATCGCGGCATCATGTACGGCTCGTACAAGAAGCCTCGAGAGCTGCTGTGGCTGGTTGGAATCTTCATCTACCTGGCGCTCGCGGCCGAGGCGTTCCTCGGCTATCTGCTTCCCTGGGGCCAGATGTCCTACTGGGGATCGGCCGTGGTGACCAATTTCGTCACCGCCGTGCCGGTCATCGGCAAGCCGATCGCGAGCTGGCTGCGCGGCTCATTCGTGGTGGACCTGCCGACGCTCAACCGTTTCTTCGTCTTCCACGTGTTCTTGATGCCGATTCTGCTGCTGGCTCTGGTCCTGGTGCACCTGATCGCCCTGCACCACGTCGGATCGAACAATCCCGACGGCGTCGAAATCCACGACAACGTCAACGAGACCTCCTGGCCGCGCGACGCCGTTCCTTTTCACCCGTATTACACGGTCAAGGATCTGTTCGCCGTAAGCATATTTTTCGTGGTTTTCTTCTGGTTCGTGTTCTACAAACCAAGCGGCTGGGGCTTCCTGCTGGACAAGCTCAATTACACGCCGGCGAACATCCTGCACACCCCCGCGGACATCCATCCGCTGTGGTTCTTCCTGCCGTTCTACGCGATGTTGCGCGGCGTTCCCGACAAGCTGTACGGCATCATGACGTTCGCGGGATCATTCGCGCTGCTCGCATGCCTGCCCATCCTCGACCGCAATCCCGTTCGCTCGATTCGCTATCGATCGAAGCTGTACAAGGTCAACATCCTGGCGATGGCTTTCTCCTTCCTGTGGCTCGGCCTCATCGCGCACGGCCTCGCGACCGAGCACAACATGGTGTACGGGCTGCACGTCACCGAAGTCTTCTACATGACCTTCCTCGCGCTGCCGTTCTTCAATCGCCAGCGTCCGATCCGCAGCAAAGTGATCTGGCTTCTGGCCGCCGAAGCGCTGGTGTGGCTGATCGACCTGTGGATGTATTCCATTCATGCGCACAGCTGGAGTCTGATGTTACTGACCGACTGGATTCCGGCGCTGTACGCGCTGCTGCTGTTCGGGCTTGCGATCGTCTTCCCGGCTCTGACGCATGATGCGGCGAAGCTGCCGGAGAGGCTCACCGCCGGCGGCATTTTCCACTGAGCCCAGGTTCGCAGCGGAACAATGCGCCGCTCGGTGCTCAACATGACCAGAAGATTCACGCGATCAATCCGGCAGGATCAAGCGATGACGAAGCAAAATTCGCCGCTCAGAAGACACCCCATTGCGCTCGTGCTGGCCGCATGGCTCGCGGCCTCATTCACCGGCGCCGCCGCGTGGGCCTCGGTGGCCACGACGCAACCGCCGCTGAAGCCTATAACGATCAACTTGCAGGACAAGGCGGCACTGCGCAACGGCGCGCTCTATACCCTGCACATGTGCACGGCCTGCCATTCATTGCAGGGCGCCCGCTACAGCTCGCTGCCCAGGATGCTGGGCATGAGCGAGGCTCGATTCAAGGCGGTCATCGGGACGAACGGCCATCATTATCACGACACCATTACCTCGAGCATGCCCTCCTCGGTCATCGACGCGTTCGTCAAGATACTTCCGCCGGACCTGACATATATTGCCCGACGGCACTCGCCGGCGTTCCTGTACACGTACCTGACGTCATTCTACGTGGACCCGTCGCGGCCGAACGGGGTGAACAACGTCGCGTTCAACAACGTGGCGATGCCTGACGTCTTCGCGCCCCTGCAGGGCCTGCAGAAGCCTGTGATGACCCAAGGTTTGCGCTACGGCAGTCCGGCCCAGGTGGCCATCGGCGTCGAGCCACTGACCAAGGGCAGCATGACGCAGGCGCAGTTCGATCGTACGGCGCGGGACATCGTGACATTTCTCTACGCCGTGGCCCATCCGCACGAACAGGAGCGCTCACGCCTCGGACCGTGGATCATCGGCCTGTTCGTGTTGCTGTCGGTGCTGACCTACCTGATATACAGACTTTACTGGCGGCGCGTCGTCAGCAGCGAGGAACGCTGGTGGAAAGTCGGGAAATGACGGTCGCGTTGGACGCCGAGGGGTGTCTCGCGGAACCGGCCGCGGCCCAGGATGCCGGCCGATCGTGGCGCGCCTATGCGGCGCTGGCGCTCGGCGCGGTGCTGTTCATCTTCAGCATCTGGTATCAAGTTTATGGTGACACGCGCAAGGATGCCGCGGCGTGGCGCGATCCGGTTCTGCAGAGCCATCGTCAATGGCGTCTACGCACGGCCTTCCTGTTTCTCGTGTGGTCCATTCTCGCCGGATTTTGCGTGCCCTTCGGATTCGGCATCCTGGTTTTCGTTCCCGTGTGGCTCTGGTTCGTCTATCGGGTCACCCGCGGCATGATTCTGTTCAGCCTGCACCGCATCGCGTGAGCGGCATGGTGATCGGCCGAGAGTTCCGGGCCCGGGAATCCCCGCGAAGCCGTCGCACTTCAGCGTAGTAGCGCCGAGGCGGCCCGGCTCGGACCGCCGGGCCGCCCGTCACGGCGTAGTCGGATCGGTCCGTTCCGCGACGCCGAGCAGGCGCAAGGCGAATTCCGTGTAGATGTCGGCCACGTGCTGCGCGCCGAGCTCGAACTCCGGCGTGTACCAATACGCCACGCGTATACCCATGGCACCGATCGCCGCCACGGCGAGCCACACGTGCGGAATCCGGAACACCCCGCGCTCGAGCCCGCGCCGCACGATGTCTTCGAGCACCTGGACGGATTGATTGCGCAGCTCGAAAGTCGCCGCACCCAGTTCGCTGGACAGTGCGTGCAGCTCGCCGTTGGCAACCACCGCCAGCATCGGGAACTGCGCGTGCATCGCGACGTGCGCGTGCACATAAGCGACCACTTGTGCGCGCGGATCCGCGCCACATTCCAGCAGTGCGCGATGGATGCTACGACGGTGCTCTTCATGTCCGATGCGGCACAGCTCCGCCAGGATGTGCTCCTTGGACGGAAAGTGCGCGTACAGGGAGGCCGACTTCATGCCGACCGCCTCGGCGATCTCACGAATAGAGGCGCCGGCGTAGCCGCGCTCGGCGAATAGCTTGAGCGAGACCTCGAGAATCACTCCGCGCGTCCCCTCCGGCTTGTGCTCAGGCAGCAACGTCGCACGCGTAGCAGCCAGCCTTCGCTGGGCGCCGGGAATCATGAGCCTATCAATTGATTATCCATCCGCATAATAAATACCTCGGGTAGCCAGCTGTCAACCTCCCGATCGTTCGGTTGTTTCTTCGATCAGTTTCAGCTAGGCTTCCACCTGTTTGGGCACGAGAGTCGATGGATCTCGCGCGGCATCCGGGGTCGATAAGGGGGGGCTCGGTCATGTCGAACAGGTTCTCAAGTACAGTTCTCATCGCATTCGGTGTGCTGGCCACCCATGCGGCCGCCGCCGGCCCCGTCGCATCGTCCGGCGCCCTCGCTCGGGGCTTTATCGGGCGCCAGTCGGACCCCGCCGGGGGCGCAGGGACCGCCCAGCTGAAGGAAATCGTGGTCACTGCGACGCAGCGCGTAGAGCCCGTGCAAAGTGTGCCGTTCCAAGTCACCGCGATGACCGCTCACGACCTCACCCGGATCGACGCACACAATCTCGGCGACTTCGCCGCCTACGTGCCGGGCCTCATCACCAATTCCGGCGCCGCCCCCGGCCTGATCGTGATCCGCGGAGTGACGATGGGCACCGGCGGGCAGTTGAGCAGCGCCATCGGAATGTATCTCGACGGCGTACCGCTCGGGGCGAGCACCTCGTTCGGGCTCGGCTATCAGAGTTTCAACGTCAACACCTTCGATCTCGATCGTGTCGAGGTGCTGAACGGACCCCAGGGAACGCTCTATGGAGCCGACTCCCTGGGCGGCGCGGTGAAGTACGAGACCGCGCCGCCCGATCCGCACACACTGCATGCCGTCGCGGAAACGGAAATCTCGCACACCGAACACGGCAGCACCAATTACGGCCTGCGCGGCATGGTGAATCTGCCCTTCGGCGCCGGCCTCGGCGCGCTACGCATCGACGGCGTCGACAATTATGATTCGGGCTACATGCGCGATCCGGTCTATCACCGCGACAATCAAGGCGCCACGCGCAACGAGGGCGGAAGAGTGCAGCTGCTGCTCACTCCGGCGTCGGAGCTCGACATCCGCCTGGGCGTCTTCTACCAACGCGACCCCAGCGTCGGTCTGGCCACCGCTTTTCGCAACTTCCTGACGCACCGGCCGACCATCGGCACCTACGATCAGGCGTACCCGCTCGAACAGCCGGCGGTGAGCAGCCTCACCCTCTACTCCGCGCAGATCAACTGGCGCCTGCCGTGGCTCACGGTCACCTCCATCACGGGCGACCAGGCCGACCACGGTTTCTCGTTGAGCGACGAGAGTCTGGTCTACGACGCCCTCCTTGCCGGATTCGGCGCGGGCAACGACCCCTTCCAGCTACCGGTCGACACCGATACCCACCGCATAACCCAGGAAGTGCGCCTCGTCTCACACCAGGAAGGGCCCGTACGCTGGATCGTCGGCGGCTATTACGATCACGAGATCACGAACGAGATCGTCGACCTCTACGATCGCGCCAACCCCGGCGGAACCTTCTTCGGCCTGGTGCCTTTCAACGCCGACCTGCCGAGCAGCTATCGCGAGGTCGCAGGATACGCCGATGCGACGATCTCCCTCACCAAGCGCCTCAGCCTCGGCGTCGGCGTGCGTTACAGCGCGCAGCACCAGTCATACCAGGAAACGACGTTCGGGCTGTTCGCAACCGGCTCGAATGCCGTGTACGACTCGCCGGTCGCCGTCACCAACCAGAACGTCGCGACCTATTCCGTCAATCCGAAGTACCGGCTCACCCGTAACGTCATGTTGTACGCACGGGCGGCGAGCGGATTCCGGCCCGGCGGCCCGAACTTCGTGCTCGCCTCCGGACTGCGCAATCCGAGCTTCGCGCCGGATACGCTCTGGAACTACGAACTCGGCGAGAAGTCCTCGATGTTCGCCCATCGGGCCCAGCTCAACTTCGACATCTACGACATCGAGTGGCATCACATCCAGCTGGTCGTAAACAATGGCGGGGTGAACCAGCTGGAAAACGGCCACAGTGCCCGCGTGCAAGGCGCGGAGATGAGTTTCAGAGCCCGCGTGACGCCGCGGCTGTCGCTCGATGGATCGGCGACTTATACCCACGCCTGGCTCACCGCCCCCGCGCCGGTACTCAAGATCGACTACCCCGGCGCGCGCCTGCCGATGTCGCCGCGGTTCAGCTTCGCGCTGCTCGGAACCTACCATTTCTTACTCGTGCCGCTCCATCCGGCCGCGCTGACAGTGAGTGACACGTGGATGGGGGAGCGCACCGAGGGATTCGGTACGAGCGCGAGCGCGCGCTACTCGCTACCTTCGTTCAACACGGTGGACATCTACTGGGCGGTCACCCTGTCGCACGCGCTCTCAGCGGACGTGTACATGAAGAACGCACTCAACGCCGCGGGCCAGATCGACGCGACCACTCTCGCCAACGAGTATGATCCGAGCGCGCCGACGCCGGTCATCATCTCGCAGCCGCGAACGGTGGGACTCGTGCTGCGAGCCAGTTTCTGAGGAACGCCGATGCCGGCGTCAGCACATGCGGCGGTGCAGCAGCACTTGATCGAGCTCGGCCGGCGCATGGCCGCCACCGCGCTACCGCCGCAGATCGCCGCGCGCGCGGCCATGGAGGAATACTTTACCGCCCCACCCCTGGCGGGCGTACGACTCCTGCCGGCCTCGCCGGCGGACTTGCCGGCGCAGTGGCTGCTCGGGCCCGATGCGGATGGCAGCCGGCGGCTGCTCTTCCTACACGGCGGCGGCTATGTGGCCGGCGGCATCACCGCCTATCGCAACTTCGCGATGTGGATTGCCCAGGCGACGCGCTGTGCGGTACTGCTCATCGAGTATCGTCTCGCGCCCGAGCATCCTTTTCCCGCCGCGCTCGACGACGCGGTCACGGCGTTTCGATGGATGCGCGAGCATGGACCCGGCGGGCCCGAGCCGGCGCGACGCGCGTTCCTGCTCGGCGACTCCGCCGGGGGCGGTCTCGTCCTGGCCACGCTGCTCGCCCTGCAGCAGCGCGCCGCGGGCCGCGCCGACGCCGCCGTGACTTTCTCGGCGTGGACCGACCTCACCAACAGCGGCGCCTCGATGATCGAGAATCAGGATCCGCGCCTCGGAGCCGTGAAGTCGGTGCCGGACCTGTTTGCCGGACTTTATCTGCAGGGGACCGCAGCGACACATCCATTGGCGTCGCCGCTGTTTGCCAATCTCGAGGGTCTGCCGCCGCTTCTGATGCAAGTGAGCGCCGCGGAGCAATTCCGCGACGATACCGTACGGGTGGCGGAAAAGATCCGCTCCGCCGGCGGCGAGGCTCGCCTCGACATCTGGCCCGACCTCGTGCACGTGTGGCAAGGCTTCGCGCCCCAGCTGCCGGAGGCGGCCGCGGCGCTGCGCCGCGCAGGGGAATTCATCCAGTCCATTTGAGCGCAGCAAAGGTGTGGCGTCATGCGTTTGAGAGAGCAGGTGGCAGTCGTAACCGGAGCCGCCAGCGGCATCGGCCGGGAAATCGCGCGGGCGTTCGCCCGCGAGGGTGCTCGGGTCGCTGTCGCCGATCTCGACCGGAACGCGGCTGAAAAAGCAGCCGCGCAGCTGGTCGCCGAGGGCCGGCAGGCCACGCCCGTCATCATGGACGTGACGGACGAGGCGCAAGTTGAAGCGGGAATTGCACGGGTGCTCGACACCTTTGGCCGGATCGATATTCTGGTAAGCAACGCGGGCATTCAGCGGATCTGCCCGCTCGAGACCCTGTCGTTCGAGGACTGGCGGCACGTCCTCGCGGTGCACCTCGATGGCGCATTCCTGTGCACGCGCGCCGCGCTCCGGCAGATGTACCGCCAGGGCGGCGGCAGCATTCTCTACATGGGGTCGGTACACGCGAAGGAGGCCTCGCGTCTCAAGGCACCCTACGTCACCGCCAAGCACGGCCTCATCGGTCTGGCCAAAACGGTGGCGAAGGAAGGCGCGCCGCATGGCGTGCGCGCCAATGTGATCTGTCCGGGTTTCGTGCGCACCCCGCTCGTCGAGCGACAGATCCCCGAACAAGCCCGCGCGCTCGGGATCTCCGAGGAAGCAGTGGTCCGCGACATCATGCTGAGGGAGACGGTCGACGGCGAGTTCACGACGATGAAAGATGTGGCCGAGGCGGCGGTGTTTCTCGTTTCCTTCGAGTCCCGAGCGCTCACCGGACAGTCGCTCGTCGTCAGCCACGGCTGGTTCATGCAGTGATCGGATCACGTTCATTTCGCGAGCGGCGTTGGCTCGCGCCCGACGGTCTGCAGCTTTACACCCGCGTGTACGATGCGGTCCTGGCCGACGCGCCGACGGTGCTGTGCCTGCCGGGCCTCACGCGCAACAGTCGCGACTTCGAGGCGCTGGCGGAGCATCTGACCACAGGCTACCGCGTTGTCTGTCCCGATCTCAGGGGCCGCGGCCGCTCGGCGCGCGACCCACAGTGGCGCAATTACCACCCCGGCACCTACCTCGGGGACATTCAGGCCCTGATGGATGTGTTCCGACTGGATCGCGTGGCCGTCATCGGGACCTCGCTCGGGGGTCTGCTGGCGATGCTGCTGGCCGCCAATCTACCGCAGAGGGTTTCCGGCATCGTGGTCAACGACATCGGACCCGAAGCCGACCCGCGCGGCATCGAGCGCATTCGAGGCTACGCGGGCGCACTTCCCCCCGTACAGACTTGGGATGAGGCGATCGCACAGTACCGGCAGGTGAACGGCCAAGCCTGGCCTGGGCTCACCGATGAGCAATGGGATATCGTCACGCGCCGCAGCTACCGCGAGGATTCCTCGGGGGCACCGGTGCTCGATTCCGACCCTATGATCGGCGAGGCAATCAGGACGGTGCCGGGGGCACCCCGGGATCTGTGGCCGGTGTTCGCGCAGCTCGGCGCAATGCCCACGCTCGTGATCCGTGGCGAGCTGTCGGACATCCTGAGCCCAGAAATCCTCGAGCGGATGCGGCGTGCCAAGCCGGATCTCGAGTCGCTGATCGTGCCCCGGCGCGGCCATGCACCGCTGCTCGACGAACCGGAGGCGCTCGGCGCAATCGACCGGTTCCTCGCAAGGCTGCGGGCTCGCGGGCAATGACGACCGTTCCCCGGCCGGAAACGTTCGCGAGTCACGTGCCGGCCGCTCGCGTAACCGCGCGGCAGGTCGTCGGCCGCGCGCAATCGCCGTGTTCGCCCGACTCGACGGCAGTCTCACCCTAATTGATGTCCTGACCGACTTTCCAGGAACGGATGATTCGCGCGTCCATCTCGATCTGCGCCCGCGTCAGATGCGACGCCAGGGCTTTGGCGACTTGCGGGGCAAACCGCGCCGGATCGGGAGGCTCTGCGGACAGCGCCACCCAGGCGAACGCCACGCTGTAGTTCTGTTTCACGCCCTTCCCGGCCGCATAGCGCAGCCCCAGGATGAGTTGCCCGCTGTGATCGCCCTCTATCGCCGACCTGCGAAACCAGTGCAGTGCCTCCGTGGAGCTGCGCTGCACGCCCTGGCCCAGCTGGTAGGCCTGTCCGAGGCGGTACGCTCCATTCGCGGCCCCCGACTGTGCGGCCACCTCATACCAGTGAACCGCCTTCGCGTAATCGTGGCTGGTCCAATACAGGTCGCCCACCATCACCTGTGCATGCCCGTACCCGGCGATTGCCGCCTTGCGGAACCACGACAACGCCCGCGCACGATTGGCCTTCACCCCGTGACCATACAGGTATGCCAGTCCCAGCGCTGCTTGCGCCAGAGCGTCTCCATGGGCCGCCGACAGTCGAAACCAATGATTCGCCCGCGCGTCGCTCCGTACGACCCCCTGTCCGGCCAGGTACAGCGCACCGAGCCGCTCCGCGGCGTCCGCATTGCCCCGCGCGGCAGCCTTGCGAAACCATGCGGCGGCTCTCGCATAGTTGCGCGGCACGCCGTATCCATACAGGTACAGACCGCCCAGCCTGTACTGCGCATCAGCGATTCCTTGTGCCGCAGCCTGACCATCCCATTGGGCCGCCTTGCGGCAATTCTTCGGAACACCTTGACCCCTCGCGTACAGGATGCCGAGCGCGCTTTCCGCCGGACCGAACCCTTGCACCGCAGCCTTGCGATACCAATATGCCGCCTTGGCGTCGTTCCGTGGGACCAGGATTCCACGGAAATAATCCGCGCCAACTTCAGCCTGAGCTTTGGCGTCGCCTTGCGCCGCCCGGGTCTCCAGTTGGGCAAGACTCTCCAAGCGAACCGTCGCAGACGGTCTCGTACCGACCGATGAGGACATCGGCGCCGCGGGCGAACCGGCGGGAGGCCCGGACCGGGGGACGGGGGTCGCAACCGCGGCGAGCGCCACGCTCCCGTTCAGACAGAGAACGACCGTCACCAGCGACGGCCACGCAGCGATGCCATTGGCTTTCATCCGTCCCCCCTCGGCTTTGCCTGACATTTCGGGGCGGTCACAGAAGACAGATCTCAGGTCGTTCGGCAAGGGCCGCGTCGCAATTCCGATGCCGGCGCTTTACCTGTCGCCGGAAATCAACTTCTTACTCTACGCGGCCGCGATCTCTCATTGCAAGGCGATCCGGATCCCACTTACACTTCGACAGTCGACACCGATCCATGCATCGGGCCCGCACTTGCGCCAGAAAAAAGTCACCCAGATCGAGCGCCGCGACCAGACCCAGCAGGTGATGCAAGCCGGCCCCAGCGAGCTGAACGGAGGTTTCATGAGCGCCGCGTACCAACAGGACACCACGGGGATCGATGCGCGCCGGCGCCTGCGGCCCGGCCGCACCGCGACATCGCTCGCCTGCGCGGCATTCTTGCTACTTGCGGGGGGATGCGCCACCACGCGCAGGACGCCGACCGCCCCGAGCGCCGGCGCAGTCAGCGGGTTGCCGCAGGTGCCGGCGGGGCTGCGCCGGGGGGCTGAATCGGGCAACGCCGGCGCCGAAGTTGCAATGGGATTGCGCGAGAGCGCCATCGGCCGCTACGCCGCCGCCAACTCCTGGTACCGCAAGGCCGCGTTGCAAGGTAGTCTCTCCGGGGAAATCAACCTCGCCGATGACTACGAAACCGGCAAGGGCATGACCCGAAATTACGCGCGGGCGAACTTCTGGTTTCGGCAAGCCGCCGAGCGAGACGACGCCGAGGGGGAAACCGCGCTCGCATACGCCCTCGACACAGGTCGGGGCATCGCCCGCAGTTACACCGCGGCCGTGCATTGGCTGCGCCTTGCCGCCGAACAAAGATATGCCCCGGCGGAGTACTCCCTGGGTTATGCCTATTTCAACGGACACGGCGTCACGATCAACCACACCACGGCAAATCTCTGGTACCGCAGAGCTGCCGAGCAGGGCTATGCGCTGGGAGAAGACGGCCTTGGTTACGACTACGAGCTTGGTCTGGGCACGGCGCCAGACCTCGTCGCCGCGCACCGGTGGTTCCTCGAGGCGGCCCGGCAAGGACTCGCGGGTGCAGAACTTGACGTGGCGGCGGATTACGAGTTCGGGCGGGGCATCGCACGGAACGACGCACGAGCCGTCTTGTGGCTGCGCAAAGCGGCCGAACAAGGGCTGCCCGCAGCGCAGTACTTTCTCGGCGCCGAATATTCCGAGGGTCATGGCACCACGCGAAACATGTCGAAGGCGACCTACTGGCTCGACAAGGCGAGCGCGGCCGGGTTTTCCCCACCGCAGAATGACGCCGCATGCCTGCAAAACGCGCGGAAAATCGCCGCCCCGAAAGCTCGCGGTGACACCATGGAGTCCGCCACGGTGGGGCGCCACTCGGGTTACACACCGCCCAGCATGAAAACCGGTTTTCCATTACCCTGCGGCTTCTATCCGGTAATAGCTCAGCTGCTGCACAAGCAAGGCACTGCGCTCGTGAGGGTCTGCATCGGCAAGAACGGTCGGCTCCTGCACAAACCGACGATCACGCGATCTTCCGGAAGCTCGCGCCTCGATGCCGCGGCATTGCGCTATGCGTCTGCGACCTCGGGCCACTGGAGACCCGAGCGGCACGACGGCGTACCCATCAATTTCTGCGCCCAGTTACCGGTACGGTTCGCAATGACGGCCTCTGCGCCCGCAATACAGATGCCGGGACGCCCCGGTCCGACACCGCGCAAGCGGCTGCAAAAGTAGGCGAGTCGGCCCCGCAGGAGCGGCCTCCCCGCAACGGCCAGAGGCTCCAGAGCCGGTGCGACTGGCTGGGCTTCGCCTGGGCCGGGTTGACCGCGGGGCGCCCGTCACAAATACGATCGCCCAATCAACCTCGCTGACGCTTCGCTCGCCGTCGCGGTCGAGCACCGCGAGACTCTCAGAGTCTTCGCCATTGAGCGCAATGACTTCCATAGGTACCCGGTGCCTCGCGGCCACCGGTATCACCCGCCGCAAGTCAGCGATTGATGCCTGCCGCTCGCGACCCGGCACAGAGGGTGTCCTTCGCGAAAATTGATTTTCTCTGCGAGGCAGGATCGCACACTCCGGCGCCACGTTCACATCTCCGGCGTGTGTAAAGAGGCACGTTCCGGCCGCAGGTAACCTCTGGCACCTGCCGGTCCAACGTAGCAATAATGGCCACTCCCGATGATCCATCCGGCGCAACACAGATATTGCCTCGCCGGCATTTTACTGCTACACTCTGTCGCACTACGGTGAGTAGCATTATGAAACGACATCAGATCACTGACTTGGGGGAACTCGAGAGAGCAGCCCTGGAGATTGTCTGGCGGCTTGGGCGCGCTACGGCGGACACCGTTCGCAGCGCACTCGACCGTCCGCTCAAGGAATCCACCGTTCGTACTGTGCTCACGCGCCTTGAACAGAAGGGATACCTCACGCATACCGTCGAGGCTCGAACGTATATCTACAGCCCTAGCGAAAGTCGCGCTGTCTCGGCCGCTCGCGCAGTCAAGGGAATACTCGATCGCTACTGCAACGGATCGCTCGAGGAGGTGCTGCTCGGGCTCGTCGACGCACGTCTGATTGACGAGCGAGAGCTCCAGCGGCTCGCCGCTAAAATTGCAAACGCAAAACGGGGGAAAAAGTCATGATTGACCTGCTAGCAGCTTGGACGTTCCGCGCACTCGCTCTGGCTTTTCTCGTTGCCGGTATCTTGCGACTCGCCCGCGTGCGCAACCCCTTCCTGGGCAAAACCGTCTGGACTGCCGTACTCACCGCAGTCCTGATTATGCCCATCGTTATCCGTCTCCACGGTCTTGCAATACATACACCAATTCCGGTTCTCCGCCCGCTGGCCGCTTCCCCTGGCGTTGCCGTGCGACACACATCAGTGCCATTCCTTTGGGCGCTCTACGTTCTTAGCGTAGCGCTCTTTGCGATGCGCTACGCTGGGTCGTTCTTGCGCATGGCGTGGATCAGACGTCGCGCTTGCCGGGTATATGCTGACTGGACGCAGGAACTAGATGTGCGTAGTTCGCAAGCAATTGTCAGCCCGGCGACGTTTGGCCGCACGATCCTGCTGCCCGCGAGTTTCGCGGATTGGGACGCCGATCAACGTGCAGCGGTTATTGCGCACGAGCGCGCCCACGTCCTTGGATTCGACTGCTACCGAATCTGGCTCGCCCGGCTCTACGTGTGCGTTGCGTGGTTCAACCCGCTTTCTTGGTGGCTGGCTAGACGTCTGACCACCCTCGCCGAAGAGACCAGCGACGCCGCCGCCGTGCAAGCCCTTGGCGATGGTCCGCGCTACGCCGAAACGCTTCTCGAGTTTGCCGCCCGCGCGGCCGCACCCAGTCCCGTTGCGGCAGCCATTGTGCGCTCAAACATCTCGAAACGCATTGAACGCATCATTGGAACTGACCCGCCGTCGGCGCCGCCGCGGCGCTCCCGCTCGCTCCTGGCAGTGGCTGCCGCGATGCCAGCGCTAGTGCTTTGCGCGCTCCTGCAGTTTCAGCCGGCGTACCGCGCGCATGCCGGAGAAGCGTCGACGCACCCAGCGGCAACTCACTCAGCTCTACGAGTGCTCGCCTCGGTGGCTAGCCTGAAACTCATTCGAGGAGCGTACCCAGTCCACGCGGTCCGCACACGGCAGTCAGGCTGGGCGTACCTAAGGATCACAGTTGATTCCCACGGCCACGCAACTCACGTGCGGCTGATCAAGGTGGTTCCCGCGCATGCTGGTTTCGGAAATGCCGCCTTGCGCGTGGCCCGGACCCTCCGATACCACAACACCACCGGACACACCGTAGTGGAGACACTGCCGATTAGATTCAGGTTCCCTGGGCAGCAGAATTCATCGCCTAAGCACTTGTGATCCGCCGGCCATGGGACGTCGACACGGGATTGCCGTGCTGAGCTGGGCACTCTCGGGTTGCGCCATTCATACAACGCCCTCGTGCTGCAGGGCGACTTTTGCCTTGCCCGTGGTGGCGCAACGGGGAAACTCGCAACGAGCGACTGGCTGGCGCGATTCATTTAGCACCGTGGAGGCCGCCGCGCGGAAGCCGTGACCGGTCATCTTTCCCTTGCAGCCGAGCCGCTGCGCGGTCTCGACCTTCCCGGCCGGCGACGAACCGGTGCGCCCGTCAGCCCTCGCTGTAATGTGTAATCGGTGCCATCGCCCGGCGGACTTCGTGCGTAGGTTTTGCCCGGGAATGGCATTTCGGCCGGACGGCGGGCGACAGAAGATAGCTCAACTCGTTGATTTTCCGCCTTATGTCACGCGCGCTCGGCCGAGCGGGACGGAGTGTTGGCGGGGATGAGGAACCGCGTGATTCTGCGGGTGAGAGGCGGGTTCCTGAAGGGACGCCAGGAGCCGGCCGTGGCGTCGACCCTGTTGGCCCACGACCGCAGCCCGCTGTCCAGTCAACGCGCCATACGAATCGATTCTGCCCCGCGCCGACTCGATTTTTCCCGCGTCGCGCTATTTGCCCATTTGCCCATGCGCTTGGTGGCGCTCCCGGCGGCCACCGTCCCGATCCAAGTGTTCCAATGTCAAGATTCTTTGACATTACTGCGGGCCTGGCGCATCATCATCCGAACCGTCAGAACACACCGGTTCGTCGGCGGCCGGGGATTTTTAGGACTCCATGATTCGGCGAGTCGAGACCCAAGCGCTGCGCATGCTGAAGGAGCTCGGCATGCGGCTACGTGCCGAGCGACGGCGGCGTGGTTTGAAGCAGGCCGAACTGGCCCACGCGGCCTCGGTATCGCGCCCGACGGTCATTGCCGCCGAAGCGGGCCGCGGCGTGTCTTCGCAAAGCCTGGCCGCAATGATGAACGTGCTGGCGCTCGACTTTGCGCACCCGAGCGCTCCGGCGCGTCCCTCCCTCAAGGATTTGATGAGAACCGAGCGCGAACGGCAGACCCGGCGTGTCCAGCTAGAACCTGCTTCCCCGTCGATTGCACGGGATGAAGTGGAACCACACGGCAAGCGCATCACGAGCAGGGAGGTGGCACAGACGGTCGAGCAGCAGCCTCACCGGCGCCCGTTACTCAGGGAGCTCATGACAGCGGAGCGTTTACGCCGTGATCACCTTG